>JAPLAO010000133.1 GCA_026393245.1 Mycobacterium sp.
GTCGCGCTCATCGCGTGCATCTGGGTGGCAGTCAGGGCCGCCAATCTGTGCAACCTGTCATCGAGTAGTGCGTCGATCAGAGCCTGCTTGTTGGGGAAGTACTGATAGATCGATCCGATCGCGACGCCGGCGCGCGCCGCGATCTTGTTGGTGCTGGTTGCCTGCAGGCCTACCTCGCCGAGAACCTGAGCGGTGGCCTCAAGGAGCTTGGCGACCAGTTCCACCGACCGCTCCTGAGACGGCGTTCGCCGCCGCGAATCGGCTGCTCGGCGGGGTTTGCGGACTCTTGAATCCGGCACGGACGCTCCTCGGCGGTAAGCGGAGTTGACATGAGTAGTAGCTCATATTTTACCGTGGTGGTCATGAGTGACCTGGTTGTTCGGCACATCCCATTCACCTTCGACGGCGTGGAATTCCTGTGGAACCGTGCGAACCCCGAGTTCTCGGTCTTCATCAATGCCTTGTCGTTCTGGGCGATCGGTCTGGAACGGTATCTGGTTAAGACGATGAAGGATGCCGACGCCGTCATCACTGATCCCGAGGTGGCGCAGGAAGCCCGGTTGTTCCTCCAACAGGAGTCGGTGCACACGGCGTGTCACCGTCGCCATGTCAAAGCGCTGATAACCCGATACCCGGGCCTGCAGACGGCACTGGACAGGTCTGTTCAACACTACGACGTCATGCACCGGGACAATGATCTTCGTTACCTGCTGGCCTATGCCGCTGTGTTGGAAGGGACGTTCACCCCGTTCTTCAAGATGATCATCGACAACCGGGAGAGTCTGTTCGGCGATGGGGACGCCCGAGTCGCCTCGTTGTGCCTGTGGCACTTTTGTGAAGAGGTCGAGCACCGCAGTTCCGCGGTGATGGTCTACGACCACGTGGTCGGCGACCCGATGTACAAGGTGCGCTCATTTGTGCCGATGGTGCGTCACGTCAGCCGGGGATTCCAGATGCTGCTGCGGGAGTTCCGCAGCCAGGTGCCGGGAGAATCCAATGCGCCTTATTACGGATCACTTATGACCCGAAAATTGGCGATACTTCCGGGCAATCCCTTCGTCAGTGTGCCAGGCCGCCAACGACTCTCGATGCTCCGTGGTGTCGTTGCGTCCGTCATGCCCGGTTACGACCACGACAATCAGCCGCTTCCCGAGTGGGCCGCGACGTGGTTCGAACACTGGGAGCGCGGTGAGGACATGACGATGTTCTACGGCCGGCTTCCGTAGCGAGCCTCTGAAGAGTTCTGCATAAAAAACGGCACCCGGCGCCGCGCGGATGCGCGAAAGCCGGGTGCCGATGATGCTGTGTAGGCAGTGGAGCTTACTTGCGGCCCTTCATGACTGCGCCAACGACCGCGGTCAGGATGGCGCCGACGACGCCGCCGCCGCCCACCGAGCCAGCGATCTGGGCGATGTCGCCACCGGAGCCCAGTACGTTGCCGAGCAGGCCTCCACCCAGTGCGCCGCCGAGAGCTCCGGCGACGCTGTTACCCGCGGTGCCGAGGCTGTTCTTGGCCGCTCCGGCGGCGTTGCCGCCGATCAGGCCACCGACGATGCCGAGCAGCCAGTCTAAATTACCCATCTAATTCTTCCTCCCTTGTGGCGGCTGCTCTGACGGCAACCCGTCGAATCAGCCCTCGATGACCGCCCGAGCGGCTAGTCGGGGACGGAGTCGCTCTTGTCGGCAACGCTCGAATGCTGATCTCCGACGGCGTTGTTCTCATAGGTGACCTGGACGGCCTCGGTGGCCGCAGATGATTCCTCGTACCGCACCACGGTCGACAGATCGTGATCGGTGGCCTCGGTGCGGATGGTCGCCTTCGGCGGCTCCGACAGCAGCGGCCGGGGGGCCGGCGGCGGCGTCACCGGCTTAGGGGCCGGCGGCGGCGGCGGAGCCTTGACCACCGGTGCCGGCCGGGGGGCCGGCGGCGGCGGCGGAGCCTTGACCACCGGTGCCGGCCGGGGGGCAGGCGGCGGGGTCGGCTTGACCACCGGGGCACGTTCGGCGACCTTCACCGGAACAACCTCGGCTGGCTTGCGCCGCAGTAACCAACCCAGGCCCGCGACCAAAGGAATGCCGAGCAAGAGCCACAACCAGTTGAAGCCCTTCTTCTTGACGCCAGGATCGGCGGTGACGGAGGTGGTGGGCTTGCTCATGGACGTGGTCCCTTCTGCAGTCGACGCCGTGGAGCCGAACCCGGGGATCTTGGTGGCCAGGGCGGCCGGGATGGTGACGAGTCCGGCGGCCTGCGACCACTGGATCTCAGTACCTTCGGGTCCGACGAACTTGCCGGTCTGGACGCCGTCTGCGATCGAGGTGTCGGCGCTGGGATAGCCGAACGGCCCGGTGACGGCACCGGACTGACGCCAGGCCTCAAGAACGCGGCCCTTGACCACCGATGCGCCCCACTGGGGATTCCAGTAGATGGCGGCGCCCTCGGGTGCGGAGAAGTCGTTGAAGCGACCGGCGCTGTCGCCGGTGCCGGTCTCATCGTTCGTCGGGAACCCGAGTCCACTGGTGCCGGGGCCGCCGAGGGCCTTGTAGCGGTCCAGGATCACGCCGTACATCACGTGCGCGCCGGTGTCCTTCGAGTAGAAGATGGCACCGCCCTGGTAATCGCGCTCAGCTCCGCCCGGCACGTCAACAGCCTCGCCGACCGCCGAACCGAGGAGCGAGCTCTCCCCGCCGAAGGTGCTGTAGCGGTCGTTGATGGTGGAAACCGCGTCGCTCGATGGGGCGGCGCTCACCAGCGGGGCGCTCAAGAGCGCGGAACTGGCCACGATGAACATTCCGCCGAGGGCGAGTGGGACTCGCAGCGGCACGATTCGCGTCACAACAATCTCCTAATTTGGTTCGATTTATCAGAGGTATTCGGTGGGGATTCTTGCAGTGGAGCTACGGAGGTGGGATGACGCCGGGGCGGGAGGGGGGTTCGACCGCCCCGGCGTCATGCCCGTACGTGCAGCCGTCAGCGACGGTGCCGGGGATCGTCGGACTTCGGATCCACGACATAGGACTCGCTGGCCCGGAACACCGTCGACTCATCGCCGACGATGTCATCGTCGGGATGCTCACCGGTGGTGCGCTCGACCCACTCGACCTCGCGGGCCTCGCGGTCGACGAACGTGGCCTTGACCTCGGAGGCCTTGCCCACGGACCGCCGGCTGACGGTGACCTCGTCCGCGCCGTGTTCGACGACACGCTCGACCTGCCGCTCGACGTACTTGTGGACGATCACCGGCTTCTCGACGACGATCTCGACGATCCGCTCTACCGGCTTCTCGACGATCCTCTCGACCTCGACGTACACCGGCTTCTCGACAATCTTCTCGACCCGGGTCTCCACCGGCCGCTCAACGATCCGCTCGTTGACGTACTCGACCTCGCGCTCGATCAGCTTCTCCACCAGCACCGGGTTGGTGACGGTCTTCTCGATGATCTTCTCCGCCGGCCGGTCGATGACCTTCTCGATGATCTTCGGCCGCTCGACGATCTTCTCGACGATGCGGTCGACGGGCTTGTCGATGACCTTCTCGATGACGTTGACCTTCTCGACGATCTTTTCGACGATGCGGTCGACGGGCTTGTCGATGATCTTCTCGATGATGTTGGGCTTCTCGACGATCTTTTCGACGACCCGGTCCACTGCCCGCTCCAGCACCTTCTCAACGATGTTGGGCTTCTCGACGATCTTTTCGACGATGCGGTCGACGGGCTTCTCGATGATCTTCTCGATGATGTTGGGCTTCTCGACGATCTTTTCGACGATGCGGTCGACTGGCTTGTCGATGACGCGCTCGATGACGTTGACCTTCTCGACGATCTTTTCGACGATGCGGTCGACGGGCTTCTCGACGGTGCGCTCAACCACGCTGGGCTTCTCGACGACTTTCTCGACGACGCGGTCGACGGGCTTCTCGATGACCTTCTCGATCACGTTGACCTTCTCGACGACCTTCTCGACGATCCGGTCGACGGGCTTGTCGACGACGCGCTCGATGATGTTGGGCTTCTCGACGATCTTCTCGACGATGCGGTCGACGGGCTTCTCGACGACGCGCTCCACGATCTGCTCGACAACGACCTCGACGATCCTCTCCACGACCTTGACGACCGGCTTCTCGACGGTGATCTCGACGATCCTCTCGACCGGCTTCTCCACGGTCTTGTAGACGATCTTCTCGACCGGGATCTCGATGATCTTCTCGACGATCTTCTCGACCGGAACCTCGACCACCTTGGTGATGATCTTGTCGACCGGCTTCTCGACGACGCGCTCGACGAGTCGCTGGACCTGTACCTCGACGACCTTGTCGACGATGGTGACCACCGGCTGCTCGATCAGGCGCTGGACAGTGACGGCCTTGTCGACGACGTTGTCCTGAACCTCGACGAGGAGTCGCTCCACCAGACGCTGTACGTCGACCGACCGATCGACGACCTTGTCGACGATCGACACCACCAGCTTCTCGACCAGCCGCTGGATCTCGATCGGCTTATCGGTGATCTTGTCGATGATGTTCACGACGGGGCGCTCGACGAGGCGTTGGACCTGCACCGGCTTGTCGGTGATCGTGTCCTGCACGGTGACGACCGGGCGTTCGATGGACCGGCTGACCTTGACCGGCTTGTCGACGACCTGGTCGACCACGGTGACGACCGGGCGTTCGATGGACCGGCTGATCTTCAGCGGCTTGTCGACGACCTGGTCGACCACGGTGACGACCGGGCGCTCGATGAGGCGGTTGACAGTGACCGCCTTGTCGACGACTCGGTCCTCGACGGTCACGACCGGCCGCTCCAACTGGCGTTGCACCTTGACCGCCTTGTCGACGACCTCATCGACCACCGTCACCACGGGGCGCTCGACCAGGCGGGACACCTGGACCGGCTTGTCGACCACCTTATCGACGGTGTCGACGACGAGACGTTCAATGATCCGCTCGAGCGTCACCGCTTTGTCGACGATCTTCTCTACGGGCCGCTCTACCAGGCGTTGCACCGTATAGGGCTTGTCGACGAAGTTCTCGACGATGTTGAGGGGTTGGTTGAGATTGTTGTCAGCCACAGGGTTCTCCCTTTCGCGCGTCCGGACCAGGCGGAGCGACCGTATCAGGGTCAACGGCGATTCCGCTAAGTAATCGAAACGTTGCTGTAATCGCACGTCGATGACGCGAAACAGTCCGCAGCAGCGATCCGAAGCAAGCCAGGTCGTTTTTTGTGTTCGAGTTAGATTCTTGAAGCTAGTCCCACGATTATTTGCCTTGCAAGGTTTTCGCAAAAGTTCTCCGGAACGACCTCTGCCGTTTACCAGGCGAGGCGCGCAGGTGGTCGCCACCGCGGGTGTTCTCCCCCGATAGGGCCACGGTTTCCGATCACGACGACCCGAATTGACGGCCGGCGCCGGGCCAGCCCTGCACCTGCCCGGGTTGGAACAGCAGGGCAGTCGTCGCCGATCTAATGGCGCTGGCGGTACCGGTGGGCCCCCGCTAGTCCGCGCCGAGCAGTCGCCGCATCAGTCGATGGGCGCCGGCCACCACCTTGGCGCGGTCGGGATCGTTTCGCCCCGCGAGGTCCTCGGCGTTGCCGCCGGCGATCCACACCGGACCATTTCCTAACTGCGCCAGACCTTCTCGGGCCACGTCCGCGGGTTCGGCGACGCGCAGACCCGGCACGTCGAAGTTCAATCCAGCCCGCTCCATCGCCGGGGTTCGGGTGACGCCTAGAACGAGTTCCAGGACGTCGACATTGTGCTCGCGCAGCTCCAACCAGAGACCTTCGGCGAAGATCCGCCCGAATGCCTTCACCCCGCCGTACACGGTGTGCCGGGCCGAACCCAGATAGCCGGCCATCGAGCCCACGAGCACAATTCCGCCGCGGCGACGCTCACGCATCGGACGGGCGTAATGCTGGACCAGCGCCATCATGGTGGTGACATTCACGTCGATGACCTGCTGGAAAGCGGAGAGGTCGGCGTCCAGGAACTCCGCACTGGCCGTGTTCGCGCCGGCGTTGTAGACCAGCAACCCGATTTCCAGGTCGTCGGTGAATGAAGTGACCGCCTCCACTGCGCCGCTTTCCGCGAGATCGGTTGGCAGAGTGCGTACTTCGACTCCGCGGTGGCGGCATTCCCGTGCTGTGGATTCCAGTGGTCCGGGGTTGCGAGCAAATAGGGCGAGGTTGATCCCGGCATCGGCCAACTGCAATGCGAACTCGGCGCCCACTCCTTCCGACCCGCCGGCCACCACGGCCCATGGCCCGTATTTCGCAAGCGACACCCGTTGATCATCCCGCACATTGGTCGCCGCGGAGATCGCCTGCCGGGTGGTGGTTGCGGGCGTCTGCTGGATTTGGCGCGTGGTAAGCCTGATCGGTGTCTGACAGCCTGTTTGACCTTCCCGGCGACCCCGGGTGGGCGGCCGCGACGACGTCGGCGTCGGCACCTTTGGCGGTCCGGATGCGCCCGGCTGCGCTCGAGGAGGTGGTGGGCCAGGCACATCTGCTGGGGCCCGGGTCGCCGTTGCGTCGACTCATCGAAGGCACCGGCGCCGCGTCGGTGATCCTCTACGGCCCGCCTGGCACCGGTAAGACCACCCTGGCCTCGCTGATCTCGCACGCGACCGGGCGCCGATTTGAGGCGCTGTCGGCGCTGACTGCCGGGGTCAAGGAGGTCCGGGCGGTCGTCGATACCGCCCGCACGGCACTGATCCGCGGTGAGCAGACGGTGTTGTTCATCGACGAGGTCCACCGGTTTTCCAAAACCCAGCAGGACGCCCTGCTGGCCGCGGTTGAGAACCGGGTGGTGCTGTTGGTGGCCGCGACCACCGAGAACCCGTCGTTCTCGGTGGTCGCGCCACTGCTGTCCCGCTCGCTGATCCTGCAACTGCATCCGCTGACGCCGGACGATATCCGCGCCGTGGTGCGCCGAGCGGTCGCCGATCCGCGCGGACTGGGCGGCGCGGTGGCCGTTGCGGACGACGCGGTGGAACTACTGGTCAAACTTGCCGCCGGCGATGCCCGCCGGGCGCTGACGGCGCTGGAGGTCGCCGCGGAGACGGCGGCGGCGGCCGGGGACGCCGTCACAGTCGTGACCGTTGAACAGTCACTGGACCAGGCGGCGGTGCGTTATGACCGCGACGGTGACCAGCACTACGACGTGATCAGTGCGTTCATCAAGAGTATGCGCGGGTCCGACGTCGATGCGGCACTGCATTACCTGGCCCGGATGCTGGTGGCCGGTGAGGATCCCCGGTTTCTGGCGCGACGGCTGGTGATCCTCGCCAGCGAGGACATCGGAATGGCCGATCCAACCGCGTTACTCATCGCGGTCGCGGCGGCACAGACCGTTGCGCTGATCGGAATGCCGGAAGCTCAGTTGACCCTGGCTCACGCCACCGTGTACCTGGCGACTGCGCCGAAGTCGAATGCGGTCACCACGGCACTGGGCGCGGCGATGGGCGATATCCGGGCGGGCAAAGCCGGTTTGGTGCCTGCCCACCTTCGGGACGGGCATTATCCGAGTGCGGCCCAACTCGGTAATGCGCAGGACTATCGATATCCGCATGATGACCCGGATGGTGTTGTGGCACAACAGTATCCGCCGGATGAGATATCCGATGTCGACTACTACCTGCCGACCACGCATGGTGCTGAGCGGGAGATCGCCGGCCGGTTGGAGAAAGACTCTTCGTTGCCCATCAGAACCCGAAGCTTCTGAACACCCAGTCGAAGAACAGAACTTCAGTCACGTAGATCAGCAGCAGAAGCGCGACGCCGCGGACGGTCTGCGCCGTGGAGGCCGCCGGGTCCAACCACCAGCTCAGAAGTCGCGTCACGATGGGCATCAGCACCCAGGTCAGCAGAACAGTACCGACGGCGTTTCCGACGAACACGACGACCGGGAATGGCAGCCCGAGGCCGGGAACGACCTGGCTGCCCTCCACACTGAGCCCCTTGCCGATGAAGTTCCCCAGGGTGATGTTGAGGACCGACACCATCGCGTACAGCACGGCGAGGGCCGTCATCGCCTGCTTCCAGGCCGGTGCCCCAGTCGGGTCGCGACCGCTCCGGGAGGACCACTGAGCAAAGCCGGCCGGGAGCACCCAGTCGTGGTCATCGGCCACCCGATGAATCCGGCCCAGGAGTTCGGCGCGCTCCGGCGACGTTCGCCACCGCTGTAGATCGGTGTTCGATTCGAAGGCGAGTACCACAGTCCAGGTCGGGTCCCCCGGTACCGGCGGGACGGCTTCGACGCCTACGAAGCCGGGGAACTCGGCGGCCCCGGCGTCCAACGCTGCGCGCAACGACACATACGCCTTCTCATCGCCCGGAGCGACGGTCGCCTTAACAACTTCGAAAGCGTGCGACCCGCCATCCGCGACCGTACGGTTCGCCATCGGGACTCCTTGAAGTTGCACCCCTTGCCGGCGCTTCAACTCCGCCGATTCGATCGAGCGGTAGTTCCGCGACCGATCAGTAGTAGTGCCGGTTCGGCCGGGACTCCCACGCGTCGTAGGCGCTCTTGGCCAGGTCAGGCCGGAACTGTTCGATGCGCATCTTCCGCTCGCTGTAGGGCCGGGCGAAGTCCTGGTACTGGAATTCGTCGTCGAACCCGATGCGGCTGGTTGCGGCGAGGTCGTTGGCGAAATGGACCGCATCGAGACGCGCCCAGTAAATGGCGCTCATACACATGGGGCATGGTGCCGCACTGATGTAAATCTCATGGCCCATCAGCATCTTTGCGCGCTGCGGCACCTTGTCAGGGGACCCCTCCGGCCGCGGAACGAACTCCAGCAGGGATTCATTGACATGATCGACGGAAATCGACGGCGCCTCCGGAATGAGCCCGGCACAGGCCTTACGGATCGTCTCGACCTCCGCGTGGGCGGTGATGTCCCCGGTCAACAGAACACGATTCTGGCCGCGGGCGACGATCTCACCATCTTTGACGATCACGGCTCCGAAGGGGCCGCCCCAGCCGTTGACAACCGACTCCTCGGCAAGCCGGCAGGCTTCCGCCATAAGTTGTTCCGGTGTCATCGGGCACTCCCTAGCGCCTTGGCCAACGCGGTGATGGGCACCACAGTAATGCAGGCCGGGAACCTTGGCAGTGCGAGTTGCTGATCGTTGGCGACTGGAAGCGACCGGTACTCTAGGGCGGTCGAAGCTCTGGGACCAGCGCCAGGCCTGACCCCGAATACAAGGACTCCCACCCGTGCAGACACATGAGATCAGGAAGCGGTTCCTTGATCACTTCGTGAACGCGGGCCATACCGAGGTGCCCAGCGCCTCGGTGATCCTCGACGATCCCAATCTGCTGTTCGTCAATGCCGGCATGGTGCAGTTCGTGCCCTTTTTCCTAGGCCAGCGCACGCCGCCGTATGACACCGCGGTCAGCATCCAGAAGTGCATCCGCACCCCTGATATCGACGAGGTGGGCATCACCACCCGGCACAACACCTTCTTCCAGATGGCCGGCAACTTCTCCTTCGGCGACTACTTCAAACGCCGGGCGATTGAACTGGCCTGGGGTCTGCTCACCAAGCCGGTCGCCGACGGCGGCTACGGGATGGATCCGGAAAAGCTCTGGGCCACAGTCTTTTACGACGACGATGAAGCCGTCACGCTGTGGCAGGACGTTGCCGGACTGCCGCCCGAACGTATTCAGCGTCGTGGCATGGCCGACAACTACTGGTCGATGGGTATCCCCGGGCCGTGCGGGCCGTGCTCGGAGATCTACTACGACCGCGGGCCGGATTACGGCATTGAGGGCGGCCCAGAGGTCAACGAGGACCGCTATATCGAGATCTGGAACCTCGTCTTCATGCAGAACGAGCGTGGCGAGGGCACTTCCAAGACCGAGTTCGACATCCTCGGGCCGCTGCCGCGGCAGAACATCGACACCGGCATGGGAGTAGAGCGCATCGCCTGCCTGCTGCAGGGCGTCGACAACGTCTACGAGATCGACCTGCTGCGGCCGATGATCGACACGGTGGCCGAGCGCGCGCCCCGGGACTATGGCGCCGGTAATGCGGCCGACGACGTGCGATACCGGGTCATCGCCGACCACACCCGCACCGCGGCGATCATCATCGGCGACGGCGTAACCCCGTCCAACGAGGGCCGCGGTTACGTGCTGCGCAGGCTGCTGCGCCGCATCGTGCGCTCGGCGAAACTGCTGGGTATCGACACCCCGATCGTGGGTGCGCTGATGGCGACCGTGCGCGACGCCATGGGCCCGTCCTATCCCGAACTGGTCACCGATTTCGACCGGATCAGCCGGATCGCGGTGGCCGAGGAGACCGCGTTCAACCGGACCCTGGTGGCGGGATCGCGGCTGTTCGAGGACGCGGCGACCGGTACCAAGTCGGCAGGAAAGACCGTGCTGGGCGGTTCGGAGGCCTTCGCCCTGCACGACACCTACGGATTCCCCATCGAACTCACCCTGGAGATGGCCGCAGAGGCCGGGTTGACGGTCGACGAGCTCGGGTTCCGGGAGTTGATGGCCGAGCAGCGTCGACGTGCCAAGGCCGACGCCGCGTCCCGAAAGCATGCCCATGCAGACCTCTCGGCGTTCCGCGAACTGGTCGATGCCGGCCCGACCGAGTTCACCGGTTTCGATGAGCTGACCTCGCAGGCCCGGATCCTGGGCATCTTCGTCGACGGAAAACGGGTTCCGGTGGTGGCCCACCGTCTGCGGGCGCACTCGGAAGCCGCGCCGCCCGAACGGGTCGAGATCGTGCTCGACCGGACCCCGCTGTACGCCGAGTCCGGCGGGCAGATCGCCGATGCCGGTCAGATCACCGGAACCGGCGGCAATGCGACGGCCAGGGCTGCCGTTACCGACGTGCAGAAGATCGCCAAGACCCTGTGGGTGCACCGGGTCAATGTCGAGTCTGGCGAGTTCGTCGAGGGCGACACGATCGTCGCCGCGGTGGATCCGAAGTGGCGCCACGGATCCACCCAGGGGCATTCCGGCACGCATCTGGTGCATGCCGCATTGCGACAAGTGCTGGGGCCCAACGCCGTTCAGGCCGGATCGCTGAATCGGCCCGGCTATCTGCGGTTCGACTTCAAGTGGCAGGGACCGCTCACCGAGGAGCAGCGCAGCCAGATCGAGGTGGTCGCCAACGAGGCCGTCGAGGCTGACTTCCCGGTGAACACCTTCACCACCGGAATCGAGAAGGCCAAGGAGATGGGCGCGATGGCGCTCTTCGGCGAGCAGTACCCCGATGAGGTCAGGGTGGTGGAGATCGGGGGACCGTTCTCCCTGGAACTCTGTGGCGGCACCCACGTGCGCAACTCTGCACAGGTTGGTCCGGTGACGATTCTGGGGGAGTCCTCCGTGGGATCAGGTGTCCGCCGCGTCGAGGCCTACGCGGGCCTGGACTCGTTCCGCTACCTGGCCAAGGAACGTGCACTGCTGGCCGGGCTTGCCTCAAGTTTGAAAGTGCCGTCCGATGAGGTGCCCGGCCGGGTCGCGACGCTGGTGGAGCGACTCAGGGTCGCCGAGAAGGAACTCGAGCGGATGCGCCTTTCCGCCGCGCGTGCCGGCGCGGCAAATGCCGTTGCCGCCGCAGAAGTCGTCGGTAAGGTCCGTCTAGTGGCGCAGCGGATGTCGGACGGGATGACCGCGGCCGACCTTCGGTCGCTGGTCGGCGACATCCGGGGCCGCCTGGGCTCCGAACCTGCCGTCGTGGTGCTGATCTCGGAGGTTGCCGAGGTCCGAGACGATCACAAGGGCGATCACAAGGGCGATCAGCAGGGCGTGGCCGTGCCGTTCGTGGTGGCTGCCAACGATGCCGCAGTGGACGTGGGCCTGCGGGCTGGCGATCTCGTCCGGGGAATCGCCGACGCCGTGGGTGGCCGCGGCGGTGGCAAGGCCGACCTGGCCCAGGGTTCGGGCAGCGATCCGGGGGGTATCGACGCCGCATTGAACTGGGTCCGCGCCGAACTGGCGCGGGACTGAGGCCGGTCGATGTCAGAACAGAACCGCATGGCTGACCGGCCGGGTGCCGATGACCCGGGACGGGGCCGGCGGCTCGGCATTGATGTGGGGACCGTCCGCATCGGGGTGGCGGTCAGCGACCCGGACGGCATCCTGGCGACACCCGTGGAGACCGTGCGTCGGGACTCCCGTGGCGCGCACCTCCGGCGGATCGCCTCCTTGATCGACGAGTTGGAGATCGTCGAGGTGGTGGTCGGTCTGCCTCGGACGCTCGCCGACCGCGTCGGGTCGTCAGCGCGGGACGCCATCGACGTCGCCGAGGCCATCGCCGACCGGATCGCAGCGGTACCGGTGCGCCTGGCCGATGAGCGGTTGACTACCGTCAGCGCAGCGCGATCGCTGCGGGAGGCAGGGGTACGGGCGAAAAATCAGCGGGGGATGATCGACCAAGCGGCCGCCGTGGAGATTTTGCAAGGTTGGCTCGACCAACGCCGCAATGCGGCACCGACCCGTTAAGCCGCAACGCGGCACCGACCGGTAAGAGAGTGACGATGCCTGGAGACGAAGGCCAAGAGCCGGATCGCGCCCAGCCCGAGGCCGTCGGCGAGCCGCAACGGACCCGGTCGCAACTGCGAGCCGAGGAGACCAGGCGCGGCCGCGGCAGGCTGCTTGTACTGGTGGGGCTGCTCCTTGCCGTTGTGCTCGGCGCAGTTCTGCTTGGCCCCAAGCTGTTCGGCGGACCCAAGGCCCCCGGCGACTACACCGGCGAGGGCGCCGAGGACATCGTGATCCAGGTCCACCCCGGCGACTCGGGATCGGTGATCGCCCAGAACCTGGTGGATAGGGGCGTCATCGCCGATGTCGGGCCGTTCATCTCATCGGCCTCCGGCAACGCCGAGTTGGCGGCGATTCAGCCGGGCTACTACCAGCTGCGCACGGAGATCCCGGCGGCGACGGCGGTCGCCAAGCTGACTGATCCGAAGTCCCGGGTGGGCAAGCTGGTCATCCCGGAAGGACGCCAACTCGACGATATCGAAGCGGTCAGCACCGGCGCGGTCACCGAGGGCATTTTCACCCTAATCTCCGACGCCAGTTGCGTGGACCTCAATGGCACCGAGAAGTGTGTGTCCGCGAAGGACCTCAAGGCGGCCGCGGGAGAGGGCCCGTTGTCGTCGCTGAACGTGCCGGATTGGGCGGTCAAGGGAGCCGGCCTTATGGGCAATAGCCACCGGCGCCTCGAGGGCCTGATCGCCCCTGGAACGTGGAACATCGATCCGTCGGCATCGGCCAAGGAGACTATCGCCAAGCTGGTCGCCCAGAGCAGTGAGCACTATGTCGAAGGCGGACTGCTCGACACCGCCAAGGCGATGAACATATCTCCGTACGAAGTCCTGATCGTGGCGTCGCTGGTGCAGAAGGAGGCCAAGCCCGCCGACTTCGCCAAGGTAGCCCGGGTCATTTACAACCGGCTCAACAGCGAGTACGACCGGCTCGAGTTCGACTCCACGGTGAACTATCCGTTGGTTTTGCAGGAAGTCGCCACCACCGATACCGACCGCAAGACCGAGACCCCGTGGAACACCTACGCCAAGGCCGGTCTGCCCGCGACGCCGATCTGTTCACCTGGTGACGATGCGCTGGCCGCGGCCGAACGCCCCGATGAGGGCAACTGGCTGTACTTCGTGACCGTGGACCAGGACGGCACCACCCTGTTCACCGGTGACTACCAGGAGCACCTGAGCAATATCGAGCAGGCACAGAGCAGCGGCATTCTTAATTCCGGGCGATGAACGCGCGATGAACGTCAGTGAAGAGCGCAGGGGGCCGAAGTGAAGAGCCCAATTAGATCCGGGCGATGAAGGCGCGCGATGGTGAATCCCCGCAAGGCTGCCATCCTCGGCTCGCCAGTCACACATTCGCGTTCACCGCAGTTGCACCAGGCGGCCTACCGCGCGCTCGGTCTTGACGGCTGGACTTATGACCGCATCGAGTGCACGGCCGCCGAATTACCCTCTGTCGTAGGCGCTTTCGGCCCGGAGTGGGTGGGTGTGTCGGTGACCATGCCCGGGAAGTTCGCCGCATTGCGCTTCGCCGATGAGCGAACCGGGCGCGCAGAACTTCTCGGCTCGGCCAACACTCTGGTGCGCACCGGTGCGGGCTGGCGCGCGGACAACACCGATATCGATGGTGTCGCGGGTGCGCTGGCGCACCGACATGATCTGCGCCGCGCGGTTGTCGTCGGTTCCGGTGGCACCGCACCTGCCGCCGTCGCCGGACTGGCCGGACTCGGCGTCACCGAGATCACGGTGCTGGCACGAAGTCGTGAGAAAGCCGCCGGCGTAATCGACGTGGGATCAGCACTGGGGGTGGCGATGACATTCGGTGACCTCGGTGCCGCGGATCTGCGCGCCGTCATCGCCGACGTCGACGTCCTGGTGAGCACGATCCCGGCCGTCGCCGCGGCCGGCTATGCGGAGCGCCTCGCGTCGGCCCCGGTGTTGCTCGACGCGATCTACGACCCGTGGCCCACCCCTCTGGCGCAGGCGGTCGCCGAGTCCGGCGGCGAGGTGATCAGCGGACTGCAGATGCTGCTACACCAGGCCTTCGGTCAGGTTGAACAATTCACAGGCCGGCCTGCGCCGCGACAGCAGATGGCGGCGGCACTGGGCTAGCGTGCCCAGACATGGGTGGCGCCGGGGTACTGGGATGCGGAATTGTCGTCGCGTGGGCGGCGGCACTGACCCTCGTCGACGTTCGCGTCCGCCGCCTGCCCAATGCGCTGACCCTGACCGGCGCGTTGGTGATTCTGGTCGGCGCCGCAGCCGCGGGCCGGGGAACGCTCGCCCTGGTGGGAGGCCTGGCCCTGAGCGGGCTCTACCTGGTGGTGCACTTGGCATACCCGTCGGGCATGGGTGCCGGTGACGTCAAACTGGCGCTGGCTCTGGGCGCGTTGACGGGGGCATTCGGGCTCGCTGTGTGGACGCTGGCCGCGCTCGCGGCACCCATGCTGACTGCGATCCTCGGCGTGATCGCGGTGATGTGCCGTCGTCGTATCCTCCTGCCGCACGGGCCGTCGATGTGCGTGGCGAGCCTGGCGTCCGCCGCGCTGGCAGTGTTCTGAAGTTCGCGCGGTACCCCGGCGTTATGCGGCGCGCCCCGCCTCGGTCCGTCATTTTGGGCACCGCGTTGCCGCCGTGGGAAGATGATCGCGTGTTGCGATGGACTACCGCTGGTGAATCTCACGGCCGCGCCTTGGTGGCGGTGGTCGAGGGCATGGTTGCCGGGGTGCAGGTCACCTCGCCCGATATCGGCGGCGAGTTGGCTCGCCGCCGGCTCGGCTACGGCCGTGGTGCCCGAATGAAGTTCGAGCAGGACGCGGTAACCGTGTTGGCCGGCATCCGGCATGGCAGCACCCTGGGCGGGCCGATCGCCATCGAGATCGGCAACTCCGAGTGGCCGAAGTGGGAGACCGTGATGGCCGCCGACCCGGTTGACGTCGACGCGCTGGACTCCGACAGCGCGCGCAACGCCCCGCTGACCCGGCCGCGCCCCGGTCACGCCGATTACGCCGGCATGCTCAAGTACGGATTCGATGACGCCCGGCCGGTACTCGAACGCGCCAGCGCCCGGGAGACCGCCGCCCGCGTCGCGGCCGGAACCATCGCCAGGGCGTTCCTGCGCCAGGCGCTCGGCGTCGAAGTGGTGTCGCACGTGGTGTCGATCGGCGCGTCGGTGCCCTACGACGGTCCGCCGCCGACCATCGTCGACCTGCCGCGCATCGACGACAGCCCGGTTCGGGCGTTCGACGCCGTCGCCGAGAAGGCCATGATCGCCGAGATCGAGGCCGCCAAACGCGACGGCGACACCCTCGGCGGGGTGGTGGAGGTCGTCGTACACGGCCTGCCGATCGGACTCGGGTCGTTCACCAGCGGCGAGAACAAACTCGACAGCCAACTCGCGGCAGCCGTGATGGGTATCCAGGCAATCAAGGGTGTGGAGATCGGCGACGGATTCGCCACTGCGCGCCGGCGCGGCAGCGGTGCCCACGACGAGATGTACCCCGGACCCGACGGGGTGATGCGGTCCACCAACCGGGCCGGCGGACTGGAAGGCGGCATGACCAACGGCCAGGCCTTGCGCGTCCGCGCCGCGATGAAGCCGATCTCCACCGTGCCCCGGGCGCTCGCCACTGTCGATCTGTCCACCGGCGAGCAGGCCGTGGCGATCCACCAACGCTCCGATGTGTGCGCGGTCCCGGCCGCCGGTGTGGTGGTCGAGACCATGGTCGCCCTGGTACTCGCCCGGGCAGCGCTGGAGAAGTTCGGCGGTGATTCGCTGACCGAGACCCGCCGCAATATCGACGGCTACCTGCGCGCGCTGAGCGAGCGTCAGGCGGTCGCTGATGCAGACTCGGTACGGTTGTCGGGGTAGCGGAGATGGCACCGAAAGCCGTCCTGATCGGGCTGCCCGGCTCGGGTAAGTCCACTATCGGCCGGCGGTTGGCCAAGGCCATCGGGTGCGGGCTGATCGACACCGATGCCGCGATCGAGCAGCGAACCGGCCGAACGATCGCCGAGATTTTCAGCGGTGATGGTGAATCCGGATTCCGTCGAATTGAGGAGCAGGTCATCCGTGAGGCATTGGAAAGCCATGACGGGATCCTCTCGTTGGGGGGCGGCGCGTTGACCACCCCCGGGGTGCGCGATGCACTGGTTGGTCAGACGGTGGTCTATCTGGAGATCAGTGCTGCCGAAGGGATTCGCCGGACCGGTGGCAGCACCGTGCGCCCACTGCTGGCCGGGCCTGACCGCGCCGAGAAATACCGCGAACTGGTCAACGATCGGGTTCCGCTGTACCGCCAGGCCGCGACGATTCGGATCAACACCAACAGACGTAACCCGGGCGCTGTCGTCCGCTATATCGTTGGCCGCCTTGATAATCCGGAGCCGCCGCGGCGCAGGCGGCCGCCCTGGCGGCGACCGTCGGCCACCGGTGGGGTTTCGGCACCGGTTGATGCAGTCGCCAGCGCGGCTGAACCGGCCACACCGGTCACGCCCGCTACGTTGGCGGCCCGACGCGCCGGTGTCCGCAAATGAGCCCCACTGAGACAGCGGCGTCGCACACTGCGCCGGTCACCATCGACGTCGCCGTCGACCCGCCGTATCCGGTGATCGTCGGCACCGGACTGCTCGGCGAGTTGAGCGAGTTGCTTGGTTCTCGGCACAAGGTTGCGATACTTCATCAGCCGGTTCTGACCCAGACCGCCGAGGTAATCCGGAATCACCTGGTCGACAAGGGGATTGACGCCCACCGTATCGAGCTCCCAGATGCCGAGGCCGGCAAGGATCTTCAGGTGGTGGCTTTCCTCTGGGAGGTGCTGGGCCGGATTGGAATCGGCCGCACCGACGCGATCGTCAGTCTCGGTGGCGGGGCCGCCACCGATGTTGCGGGTTTCGCCGCAGCGACCTGGCTGCGGGGTGTCGATATCGTGCATGTTCCGACGACGCTGCTGGCCATGGTCGATGCCGCCATCGGTGGTAAGACCGGTATTAACACCGACGCCGGTAAGAATCTCGTCGGGGCGTTTCATCAGCCCGCCGCCGTCATCGTCGACCTGGCGATGCTGGAGACACTGCCGCCCAACGAGTTGGTGGCGGGAATGGCTGAAGTGGTCAAGGCCGGATTCATCGCCGATCCGGTGATCCTGGATCTGATCGAGGCCGATCCGCAGGCGGCCATCGACCCATCCGGTTCGGTCCTTCCCGAACTGATCCGGCGCGCGATCGCGGTCAAGGCCACGGTGGTGGCCGCTGACGAGAAGGAGTCGGCGCTGCGCGAGATCCTCAACTACGGACACACGCTGGCCCACGCCATCGAACGCCGGGAACGCTACCGGTGGCGACACGGTGCCGCGGTGTCCGTCGGTCTGGTGTTCGCGGCCGAACTGGCCCGACTGGCCGGGCGGTTGGACGCCGCGACCGTCCAGCGCCATCGCGATGTGCTGATGGCGCTGGGCCTGCCGGTGAGCTATGACCCCGACGCCCTACCTGAACTTCTCGGTTATATGGCGGGGGACAAGAAGACCCGCTCGGGAGTGTTGCGCTTCGTGGTACTCGACGGTCTGGCCAAACCGGGCAGACTCGAGGGGCCGGATCCGGCCCTGTTGGCCGCCGCCTATGCCGACGTTGCCCGCTCGGGCGAGGAGGAGACACAGCAGTGACAACGGTTCTGGTGCTCAACGGGCCGAACCTGGGCCGACTCGGTCAGCGCGAGCCCCAGGTGTACGGCACGACGACCTATGACGAACTGGTGGCGATGATCGACGCTGAGGCCGCCGAACTTGGACTGACCGTCGTGGTCCGTCAGAGTGACAGCGAGGCGGAATTGCTGAACTGGTTGCACGCCGCCGCCGATGCCGACGATCCGGTGATCCTGAACGCCGGCGCGCTCACGCACACCTCGATTGCGCTTCGGGACGCCTGCTCCGAACTGCGCGCCCCGCTCATCGAGGTGCACATCTCGAATGTGCATGCGCGCGAAGACTTTCGCCACCACTCCTATTTGAGCGCGATCGCCACCGGAGTGATTGTCGGACTGGGCGTGCAGGGCTACCTGCTCGCGTTGCGATACCTGGCCGACCGCTAGGCGCGACGCAGATGGATAATTTGGATCATATGGACACGGTCACGCGCAGCGTGGGTGGTCTCGCGGTAGCCTTCGGCATCGCAGCGGCGATGGCCGTCGCGCTTGCTGATCCGGCGTCCGCAGCCCCCGTCGGCGTTTCCGCCGATGACTCGGCTCACGCCAATCGCACTCCACGGTCGAACCCCGTCCGCCGGACACCACAGGTGCGCGCCGCTGCCGCACGCGAACCGGTGCCGCATCCGCCCGCCGCATCCGTCCGTGCTGATCGCCGGTCGGTCCGAACGGCGGTCGCGCCCACCACAGCGCCATCGGTAGCCACGGCATCAAAGCCGTATCCGAGGTGGGACAGCCGCGGAAGGCTCATCACCATCTACAAGGGCACCCACTTCGTGATTCCGAATCGGTGGGCACTGTGGGTCACCAAGGAATCTGGCGACGCCACGTTCACCGCCGATTCAGCGTATGACCTCAAAGATGAGGATCAGTACGACTGGAACAAACTCGCGGGCATCACCTTCACTCCGTGGCGACCCGATCGCAACTCCAGCATGGTCGTCTGGCGCTACAACCTGCAGAACGGAATGTACGAGATCGGGCCGTTTTTCAACGTCGACTTCGCCTACGTATTTCCCAACGACGATCAGATCATCACTGTGCCCGCGGATCAGATGTTCAGCTACACAGTCGATTACAATGGAATTTCGGTGTCCTACGGCGACATCACGGTGCACAAGGCCACCCCCGTAGCACTCAAGCCCAATTTCTGGACCAGCGCCCGCGTGACGGGATGGTTCGGCGGCAGTGAAGTAGCGCCCCGAACGGTGTCCTACTACCAACGCTTGACCTAGGCGCGCACCGCGGTGCCACCCGAGCGGGCCGTTTCAGTACCTGGTGTCGTCCTCGGACTGAATCCGGTCGATCTCGGATTCGATCTGCACGGTCTCGTCGTGAATCTGCCCGACGATCTGCTCGGTGGCATCGTCGGCGGCCTCGCGTTCGGCGAGAGCGACCGATGAGGTGTAGGTCTCCGGATAATCGATGGCGGTAGCGCCGGCTGACGCGACCGCGACCGGCGCGATGGGGCCGGTCCTCGGATCATCGTCGCGCACCGCGTCGAACACGTCGGTCTCGACACCGTCGGTGACTCGTCGGCGCTCCTGCGGGGGCCGCGTGCGGTCGACGAGCCGACGTCCAACCGCCACTGCCAGCATCGCGGGCAGGAACACCAGTAGCGTCGTGAACGCCGCGAACACCGACAGTTCTGGCACGATGCCTTCGGCGTAAATGGCGTGGTAGACCAGCGAGATGAGAAAGACGACGAGGCCGCTGACGAAGCCGGCGAACAGGCCGGCCAGCAACCAGCGCATCGCCAGGTCGCGACGGCGGTCCGGATCCGGGTTGGCCCGCGCGTCGGACATACCGTCCAGCAGAGCCCACACGAACGCCGCGATGCCGAAGATCACAACCAGCGCCAGGCTGATCATGCCGGCCTTGGTGGGGTAGGTGTTGATCAACGTTCCCTGCACCAGGCGGAGCACCACCATTCCGATCGCGAGCACCAGCCCGCGCGGTAACCACGTAGTCATGGTTGTGCAGCCTAGCGAGTACCGTCACCGACCGTGACACATTCCCAACGTCGGGCCCGGCTGGCGGCCCGACTGGCGGCCGTCGGCCTGGATGCGCTGCTGGTCAGCGACCTGATCAATGTTCGCTATCTGTCCGGATTCACCGGCTCCAACGCGGCGTTGCTGGTGTTCGCCGCTGATACCGATACCGGGACCGAGCCGGTGCTGGTCACCGACTCGCGGTATCGGACTCAGGCGCTGCGCCAAGCACCGGACCTCGAAACGGTGATCGAGCGGGCCTGCGGCCGTCACCTGGTGGCCAGGGCTGCATTGGCGGGTGCTCGCCGAATCGGATTCGAAAGCCACGTCGTCACCGTCGACGGGTTCGATGTGCTCTCCGGCGCGCTCTCCGATGCGCGGCAGGGGCATGGCGGGGCGGAACTGGTGCGTGCATCGGGCGTTGTCGAAGCATTGCGGGAGATCAAGGATGCCGGTGAGATCACCCTGTTGCGTGCGGCCTGCGCGGCGGCCGATACGGCCCTGGCGGATCTGGTCGGCAACGGTGGCCTGCGACCCGGACGCACCGAACGTGCGGTGGCCCGGGAGTTGGAGTCATTGATGGTCGACCACGGCGCCGACGGGCGCGCCTTCGAGACCATCGTGGCCGCCGGCGCCAATTCAGCGGTGCCGCACCATCGGCCCACCGAGGCGGTGCTGGGCAGGGGTGACTTCGTCAAGATCGACTTCGGGGCCCTGCTCGGGGGCTACCACTCCGATATGACGCGTACCTTCGTCCTCGGGCAGGCGGCGGACTGGCAGCGCGAGATCTACGGCGTGGTGTTGACCGCGCAGCAGGCCGGCCGGGAGGCGCTGGAGGTGGGTGCCGGGTTGTGCGATGTCGACAGCGCGGCTCGACAGGTGATCGTCGACGCGGGCTACGGCGAGCACTTCGGCCATGGACTCGGACACGGCGTCGGATTGCAGATCCATGAAGCCCCGGGAATCAACTCCGCGGCCGCCGGTACACTTCACGCTGGCTCCGTGGTGACCGTGGAACCCGGTGTTTACCTGCCCGACCGAGGTGGTGTCCGCATCGAGGACACTCTGGCCGTCGGCGAGCGGGGCCCTGAGTTGCTGACCCGGTTCCCGAAGGACCTGGCCATCCTCTAGGCGGCCCCGCAGAACGAAGGAGAACGACCCACCGTGGCATCCACTGCCGACTTCAAGAACGGCGTTGTGCTGAACATTGACGGCCAACTCTGGACCATCATCGAGTTCCAGCACGTCAAGCCAGGTAAGGGACCGGCCTTCGTCCGGACAAAGCTGAAGAACGTGCTCTCCGGGAAGGTCGTCGACAAGACCTACAACGCCGGTGTCAAGGTGGAGACCGCAACCGTGGACCGGCGCGACACCACCTATCTCTACCGTGACGGAAACGACTTCGTCTTCATGGACAGCCAGGACTACGAACAGCATGCGCTGCCGGAGTCGCTCGTCGGGGACGCCGCCAACTTCCTGTTGGAGAGCATGCCGGTGCAGATCGCGTTCAATGAGGGCGCACCGCTCTACATCGAACTACCCACGACCGTCGAACTCGTGGTCGCCAGCACCGAGCCCGGGCTGCAGGGCGACCGCTCCAGTGCCGGTACCAAGCCGGCGACGATGGAAACCGGCGCCGAGATCCAGGTTCCGCTATTCATCAACACCGGCGACAAACTCAAGGTTGATTCGCGCGACGGAAATTACTTGGGCCGCGTGAACACTTAGCCATGGCTGAGCGCAAGCCCGACAAGGGCCGCCATCAGGCCCGTAAACGTGCGGTCGATCTGCTGTTCGAGGGCGAGGCCCGCGGATTGTCCGCAGCTGAAGTGGTCGATTCGCGTACATCGCTGGCCGGGTCCAACCACGATGTCTCAGCGCTGAACCCGTACACCGCGACCGTCGCCCGCGGCGTCACCGAACACGCCGCACATATCGACGAGTTGATCACCTCGCACCTGCACGGGTGGACCCTGGAGCGCCTACCGGCAGTCGACCGGGCCATCATGCGCGTCGCGGTGTGGGAACTGCTGTACGCCGACGACGTCCCCGAACCGGTGGCCGTAGACGAGGCGGTCCAGCTCGCGAAGGAACTCTCCACCGACGAATCACCCGGGTTCGTCAACGGGGTTCTCGGCCAGCTGATGTTGCTGACGCCCCAGATCCGTGCCGCGGCGGCAGCGGTTCGCGGTACGGTGCCCGACGCCTGAGGCTTACAACCCCAGCGATTGGTAGGTGCGCCGGACGAATTTCGGTTGTGCTGTTTGCAGTTTCGCCAGTGAGGTGTTTCCTGCGACGGCCGCTGCCGCTGCCGCATTGAGGTCGGGATAGTTCTGAATCAGGTAGATCAGGATCAGATCGTTGGCGGGGTCAGCCTGCCACCACGTGCCGTAGGCACCCGGCCAACTGAATGCGCCGAGTCCGCCGGCACCGAACAACTGAGCCGAGCGTGCCGGATCGGTGACCACGGACAGGTTGAGTCCGAAGCCCCGGCCCACCCAGAACGGCGCACCCAGAAAGGGCTGACTTTTCTGCTCCTCGGTGAGCCGGTCGGTGCGCATCGTTACCACCGAGTCCTCGGATAGCACGCGCGCCCCGTCGACCGTGCCGCCACCCAGCAGCATCCGCGCGAATCGCAGATAGTCGTCGGCTGTGGAAACCAGACCGCCGCCGCCCTGACAGAACCTCGGTTCCTTGACCGGAATCGGGCCCATCATGTCGTGCTGCAGTGCTCCCGCCTCATCGAGTCGGTACATGGTCGCGGCGCGTCCGCGTTTGTCCGCCGAGATGAAGAAGCCGGTATCGGTCATGCCCAGCGGTTCGAAGATCCGTTCGCTCAGCACTATGTGCAGCGGCTTGCCCTCGATACGCGACAGTGCGATGCCGAGAACCTCAGTGCTGTGGCCGTAGGTCAGCCGCTCGCCGGGCTGATGCATCAGTGGCAGCGCCGCCACCTCCGCCAGCCAATGATCCTGATCCTGCCGGAGCGACACGTGGCCGTAGGCGCGGCTGATCGGACCTCCCACCGAGAACGTGTAGGCCAGCCCGCTGCGGTGAGTCATCAGGTCCTCGATGGTGATCGGCCGCTGGGCCGCCACCGTGTCGTCCAGCGGTCCGGTCGGATCGACGAGTACCCGCAAGTCGGCCAGTTCGGGCAACCACCGGCTGACCGGGTCCGTTAGCGCGAGCTTGCCCTCCTCGGACAGCACCATCGCCGCGGCCACCGTGACCGGTTTCGTCATCGAGGCGATCCGGAAGATCGTGTCCCGCTGCATCGGCAGGCCAGCCTCGACATCGCGGTGACCGATTTCGTTGACCTGAACCACGTTTCCGCGATGCCACACGCACGTGACCGCACCGGAGAGCAAGCCGGCGTCGACCGCCGCGGCCACCGCGGTCTGGTTATCTGCGAGATTCACCGTCGGGAGTCTACTGAACGCCGAAACGGTAGGCCGGGGTGTTAGGCTGCGGTTGCATTCGACATCCTTTAACGATCCGTCCCGAGAGGCGGAGAAGGAGGTCTGGGTAGCTCTTGGGCGCCACCGACCGTGAACTCTCCTCCGATGCGGACGTCGGTAGAACCGTTTCCCGCATTGCCCACCAGATCATCGAAAAAACCGCTCTCGACGGTGCTGACTCGCCGCGTGTCGTGCTGCTGGGTATTCCGACCCGCGGGGTCACGCTGGCGAACCGGCTCGCCGAGAAGATCAACGAGTTCAGCGGCGTCACCGTCGCCCACGGCGGACTCGACATCACGCTGTACCGGGACGATCTTGACTTCAAGCCGCCCCGCGCGCTGGAGAAGACTTCGATACCCGCGGGGGGCATCGATGGTTGTCTGGTGATCCTTGTCGACGACGTGCTCTACACCGGGCGCTCGGTCCGATCCGCGCTGGACGCACTGCGCGATATCGGCAGGCCGACAGCGGTCCAGTTGGCGGTGCTCGTCGACCGCGGCCACCGTGAACTGCCGCTGCGGGCGGACTACGTCGGCAAGAACGTGCCCACCTCGCGCACAGAGAACGTCAAGGTGCGACTGGTCGAGGACGACGGTGTCGAGGGGATCTGGATCGCGCCGGAAGGCGGGCCGGCCAGATGAGCGCTTGCACGAAGAGGAGACGGCAGCGATGAGCGCTTGCGCGAAGAGGAGACGGCAGCGATGACGACCAGGCATCTGCTGTCCGCCGCCGACCTGACTCGCGATGAGGCGACGGCGATCCTCGACGACGCAGACCGCTTCCGGCAGGCACTGGTGGGCCGCGAGGTGAAAAAGCTGCCCACCCTGCGCGGCCGCACCATCATCACGATGTTCTATGAGAACTCCACCCGAACCCGGGTGTCGTTCGAGGTGGCGGGTAAGTGGATGAGTGCCGATGTGATCAATGTCAGCGCTTCGGGATCCTCAGCAGCCAAGGGGGAGTCGCTGCGCGACACCGCTCTGACACTGCGGGCCGCCGGTGCCGATGCCCTGATCATCAGGCATCCGGCGTCGGGGGCGGCACAGCAGTTGGCGCAGTGGACGGCCGAGGACGACGGCGACGGTGTCGTCGGCGGTCCATCGGTGATCAACGCCGGCGACGGCACCCATGAGCACCCGACCCAGGCCCTGCTCGATGCCCTCACGATTCGGCAACGCCTCGGTGATATCGAGGGTCGTCGGGTGGTGATCGTCGGCGATATCCTGCACAGCCGGGTGGCGCGTTCCAACGTCGCACTGCTGCACACATTGGGCGCCGAAGTGGTGCTGGTCGCGCCGCCCACGCTGTTACCGGTCGGGGTGGCGCAGTGGGGCGAGGTGACGGTTTCGCATGATCTGGACGCCGAACTGCCCGCCGCCGACGCGGTACTGATGCTGCGAGTCCAGGCCGAGCGGATGAACGGTGGTTTCTTTCCCTCGGCCCGCGAGTATTCGGTGCTGTACGGGCTCTCAGAAAGACGGCAGGCCATTCTTGCCGACCACGCGGTAGTGCTGCACCCGGGTCCGATGCTGCGCGGCATGGAGATCGCATACTCGGTTGCGGATTCGCCGCAATCTGCTGTGCTGCAACAGGTTTCCAACGGAGTTCATGTCCGGATGGCGGTGCTGTTCCATCTGCTGGTCGGCACGGATGAGGCGGTGAGCGTATGACGATGCCGATACCGAAGCCGGTTCTGATCAAGGGCGTCCGGCTGTACGGGGAGGGTGATCCGGTCGACGTTCTGGTCGCGGACGGCCAGATCGCCGAGATCGGCACCACACTGGCTGCTAGCGGTGACGCCGAGGTGATCGACGCGATCGGCCAGGTGCTGCTGCCGGGCCTGGTGGACCTGCACACGCACCTTCGCGAACCTGGCCGGGAGTATGCCGAGGATATCGAGACCGGTTCGGCGGCAGCGGCTCTCGGTGGCTACACCGCGGTATTCGCGATGGCCAACACCGATCCGGTCGCCGACAGTTCGGTGGTCACCGACCATGTCTGGCAGCGCGGCCAGCAGGTCGGTCTGGTCGACGTGCATCCGGTCGGCGCGGTGACGGTGGGGCTGGAGGGCCGCCAACTCACCGAGATGGGCCTGATGGCCGCCGGTATTGCGCAGGTACGACTGTTCTCCGACGACGGGGTGTGTGTGGCCGACCCCCTGGTGATGCGGCGTGCGCTGGAATACGCCGCAGGCCTGGGGGTCCTGATTGCCCAGCATGCCGAGGAACCGCGACTCACCGCCGGCGCCGTCGCGCATGAAGGACCCAACGCCGCGCGGCTGGGCCTGGCCGGTTGGCCGCGTGCGGCCGAGGAGTCGATCGTTGCTCGCGATGCGCTACTGGCCCGAGATGCTGGTGCGCGCGTCCATATCTGCCACGCCTCCACCGCCGGGACGGTCGAAATCCTGAAATGGGCGAAGCAGCAGGGCATTTCGATCACCGCAGAGGTGACGCCGCACCACTTGATGCTCGATGACAGCCGGTTGGCCGGATACGACGGGGTAAATCGGGTCAATCCGCCGCTGCGCGAGGAGGCCGATGCGCAGGCGTTGCGCCGGGCTCTCGCCGACGGCGTCATCGACTGCGTGGCCACCGACCATGCCCCGCACGCCGAACACGAGAAGCGCTGCGAGTTCGACGTCGCCCGCCCGGGCATGCTCGGGTTGCAGACCGCGCTGTCGGTGGTGGTGTCGACCATGGTGGAGCCCGGGCTGCTGGACTGGCGGGGCGTGGCCAGGGTGATGAGCGAAAATCCGGCTCGCATCGTCGGTCTGGACAATCAGGGCCGTCCGCTGGAGGTCGGCGAGCCGGCCAATCTCACGGTGGTAGACCCGAGTGCGACCTGGACCGTCACCGGTGCAACGCTGGCCAGTCGATCAGCGAACACGCCCTATGAGGATATGACCCTGCCGGCCACGGTCACCGCGACTCTGCTGCGCGGCCGGATCACCGCCCACAACGGCGAGGTGACGCTGTGAATACACCCACGGCGGTCGGGACATACATTTTCGGGATCGTCGTGGTGATCGCAATCGGCATCATCACCCGGCGGATGCTGGTCGGATGGAAGAACCGTGCACGTCGGCAGGCCGAGCAGATCGGTGTGTTGCCGCCGATGCCGGAATTGCTGCACCCAGCCGTAATCGCGCCCACGCGCGGTCTCTACGTTGGCAGCACGTTCGCGTCGCACTGGCTTGACCGGGTGGCCGTCGGCGATCTCGGGTACCGGGCGAAAGCCGTGCTTACCCGGTACCCCGACGGCATCCTGCTGGAACGCTCCGGGGCGAGCCCGATCTGGATTCCGGCGGCGTCGGTTACCGCAGTGCGCACCGAGAAGGCGTTGGCGGGCAAGGTGATTCCCGGCCGGGGCGGTGCCGACGAGCCGGCTGCGATCCTGGTGATCCGGTGGCGGCTGCCGTCAGGTACCGAGATCGACACCGGTTTCCGCGGTGACGAACGGCATGACTACCCGCGATGGGTGTCGTCGTTCGACGACTCCGAGACTCCGTCGGTCGCCACGCATCAGGCCCCGTCGGTCCACGACACGAGTACAGGGGCATTGTGACTCAACATAAGGCCGTGCTGGTGCTCGAAGATGGTCGGGTTTATCCCGGTACCCCATTCGGGGCGATCGGTCAGACCCTCGGCGAAGCGGTGTTCTCCACCGGTATGTCGGGCTACCAGGAGACCCTGACCGATCCGAGCTACCACCGCCAGATCGTGATCGCCACCGCACCCCAGATCGGTAACACCGGCTGGAACCAGCAGGATGGTGAGAGCCGCGGAGACAAGATCTGGGTGTCCGGCTACGTCGTACGCGATCCGTCACCGCGGGTGTCCAACTGGCGGGCCACCGGGACACTCGAGGACGAACTGGGCCGGCAGAACATCGTCGGCATCGCCGGTGTGGACACCCGCGCGGTGGTCCGTCACCTGCGCACCCGCGGTTCGATGCGGGCCGGCGTGTTCTCCGGTCCGGCACTCGCCGACGAGACCGAACTGCTGAGCCGGGTCTGTGATCAGCCCGCCATGCTCGGTGCTGACCTCTGTGGCGAAGTCAGCACCGAGAACAGTTACGTCGTGGAAGCACAGGGGCCGCAGCGGTTCACCGTTGTCGCACTCGACCTGGGGATTAAAACCAACAGTCCGCGCAATTTCGCGCAGCGCGGTATCCGGACACATGTGCTGCCCTCGTCGGCGACCTTCGAGCAGATCGCCGACCTCGCACCCGACGGCATTTTTCTGTCCAACGGACCCGGTGACCCCGCGACCGCCGACCGGGTCGTCGGCATCACCCGCGAGATACTCGGCGCCGGGATCCCGCTGTTCGGAATCTGTTTCGGCAACCAGATCCTCGGCCGGGCTCTGGGCCGGGCCACCTACAAGATGGTGTTCGGACACCGCGGTATCAACGTGCCGGTGATCGATCACGCCACCGGGCGCGTCGCAGTCACCGCACAGAACCATGGCTTCGCATTGGAAGGTGAAGCGGGCGAAGTCTTCGGTACCGACTTCGGCCCGGCGACCGTCAGCCACACCTGTGCTAACGACGGCGTGGTGGAGGGCGTGAAACTCGTTGACGGCCGGGCCTTCTCGGTGCAGTACCACCCCGAAGCAGCTGCTGGCCCGCATGACGCGAACTACCTGTTCGACCAATTCGTCGACCTGATGGCGGGCGGCAAGTGACCCGCCCCGGCGCCGCGAGCGTGCGTGTCGGTACGCCGGCACGCCGTAGTGGGCGTACGAACGCGCACGCTCGCGCTGGAATGGGAGACCGCTAAATGCCACGCAGAACTGACCTCAACCATGTGCTCGTGATCGGATCCGGGCCGATCGTGATCGGCCAGGCCTGCGAGTTCGACTACTCCGGCACCCAGGCCTGCCGGGTGTTACGCGCCGAGGGCCTGACGGTGACCCTGGTGAACTCCAACCCGGCCACGATCATGACCGATCCGGAGTACGCCGACCACACCTACATCGAACCCATCACCGCAGAGTTTGTCGAGAAGGTGATCGTCCAGCAGGCCGCTCGCGGCAACCCGATCGACGCCATGCTGGCCACCCTTGGCGGCCAGACCGCGCTGAACACCGCGGTGGCACTGCATGAGAATGGAGCGTTGGAACGACACGGCGTGGAACTGATCGGAGCGGACTTCGAGGCCATTCAGCGCGGCGAGGACCGGCAGAAGTTCAAGGATATCGTCGCCAAGGTTGGCGGCGAATCCGCCCGCAGCGCAGTGTGTTACACCATGGCGGAGGTTCGTGAGACCGTCGCTGAGTTGGGCCTGCCGGTCGTGGTGCGGCCGTCGTTCACCATGGGCGGTCTCGGATCCGGAATGGCGAAGTCACTCGAGGACGTGGAACGGATGGCGGGGGACGGACTAGCAGCCTCACCGTCGGCGAATGTGTTAATCGAGGAGTCGATCTACGGCTGGAAGGAATATGAACTCGAACTGATGCGGGACAGCAACGACAACGTCGTCGTGGTCTGCTCGATCGAAAACATCGATCCCATGGGTGTGCATACCGGCGACTCGGTGACGGTTGCCCCGGCGATGACGCTGACCGATCGCGAGTACCAGGCGATGCGCGATCTGGCCATCGCGATCCTACGAGAGGTCGGCGTCGACACCGGCGGCTGCAATATCCAGTTCGCCGTCGACCCCGCAGACGGACGGCTCATCGTCATCGAGATGAACCCACGGGTGTCGCGTTCCAGCGCACTGGCATCCAAGGCAACCGGATTCCCGATCGCCAAGATCGCCGCCAAGCTGGCCATCGGCTACACCCTCGACGAGATCCTCAACGACATCACCAAGCAAACCCCGGCCTGCTTCGAGCCGACGCTGGACTACGTGGTGGTCAAAGCCCCGCGGTTTGCCTTTGAAAAGTTCCCCGGCGCAGACCCAACCCTGACCACCACGATGAAGTCGGTGGGTGAGGCGATGTCGATGGGCCGCAACTTCATTGAGGCCCTCGGCAAGGTGATGCGCTCACTGGAGACCACCCGCGCTGGTTTCTGGACCGCGCCCGATGATGACGGGGGGGTCGGGGATGTTCTCGCCCGGTTGCGCACCCCCACCGAGGGACGGCTCTACGACATCGAATTGGCGCTGCGGATGGGTGCGAGCGTCGAGCAGGTAGCCGAGGCCTCCGCCGTCGACCCGTGGTTCATCGAACAGATCAACGGCCTGGTGACGCTGCGGGCGGAACTTCTTGAGGCTCCGGTGCTGGACGGCGACCTCCTTCGGCGCTCCAAGCACAATGGCCTGTCCGATCGCCAAATCGCCGCGCTGCGGCCGGAACTGGCCGGCGAGACGGGCGTGCGGTCGCTACGGCACCGCCTCGGCATTCATCCGGTGTTCAAGACCGTGGACACCTGCGCGGCGGAGTTCGAAGCCAAGACTCCCTACCACTACTCCAGCTATGAACTCGACCCGTCGGCCGAAACCGAGGTGGCGCCGCAGACCGAGCGGCCGAAGGTGCTCATCCTGGGTTCGGGCCCGAACCGGATCGGGCAGGGCATCGAGTTCGACTACAGCTGTGTGCACGCCGCGACCACGCTCAGTCAGGTCGGCTACGAGACCGTCATGATCAACTGCAACCCCGAGACGGTGTCGACCGACTACGACACCGCCGACCGGTTGTACTTCGAACCGCTGACCTTCGAGGACGTCCTCGAGGTGTTCGCCGCCGAATCCCGTTCCGGTGCAGGCGGTCCCGGCGTGGTGGGTGCGATCGTCCAACTCGGCGGACAGACACCACTGGGACTGGCCCAGCGACTGGCCGACGCCGGAGTGCCGATCGTGGGCACCCGGCCCGAGGCCATCGACCTGGCCGAGGACCGTGGACGTTTCGGACAGGTGCTAGTGAAAGCCGGCCTGCCGGCGCCCAAGTTCGGCACCGCGACAAGCTTCGAACAGGCCCGCGAGATCGCCGCCGCCATCGGCTATCCGGTGCTGGTTCGGCCGTCGTACGTGTTGGGCGGGCGGGGTATGGAGATCGTCTACGACGAGCAGACACTGCACGGTTACATCACTCGTGCCACCCAACTCTCACCCGATCATCCGGTCCTGGTCGACCGATTTCTCGAGGACGCTATTGAGATCGACGTCGATGCTCTCTGCGACGGCACCGAGGTCTATATCGGCGGGGTGATGGAGCACATCGAGGAGGCCGGAATCCATTCCGGCGACTCGGCCTGTGCGCTACCGCCGGTGACACTGGGACGCAGCGATATCGAGGCGGTGCGCCGGGCGACGGAGGCCATCGCTCACGGCGTCGGGGTGGTCGGGCTGCTCAATGTCCAGTACGCCCTGAAGGACGATGTGCTCTATGTGCTGGAAGCCAACCCCCGGGCGAGCCGGACGGTGCCCTTCGTGTCCAAGGCTACGGCGATACCGCTGGCCAAAGCATGCGCGCGAATCATGTTGGGCGCCAGTATTTCTCAGCTTCGACAAGAGGGCATGCTGGTAGCAATCGGTGACGGTTCAAATCCGGATCCGAATGCGCCGATCGCAGTGAAGGAAGCGGTGCTGCCGTTCCGGCGGTTTCGGCGGGCCGACGGATCGGGAGTGGACTCGCTGCTCGGCCCGGAGATGAAATCCACCGGTGAGGTGATGGGGATCGATCGCGATTTCGGCAGCGCGTTTGCCAAGAGTCAGACCGCCGCCTACGGATCGCTGCCGACCGAAGGAACCGTATTTGTCTCGGTGGCCAATCGGGATAAGCGGTCGCTGGTGTTCCCAGTCAAACGGCTCGCCGATCTCGGATTCCGGGTACTTGCCACCGAGGGCACGGCGGAGATGCTGCGCCGCAACGGCATTCCGTGCGATGTGGTTCGCAAGCACTTCGAGACCCCGGGCGAGGGCCGGCCGGTGTTGACGGCCATCGACGCGATCAACGCCGGCAAGGTCGGCATGGTGATCAACACCCCCTACGGCAATTCCGGACCGCGTATCGACGGTTACGAGATCCGGTCGGCCGCGGTGTCGATGAACATCCCGTGTATCACCACGGTGCAGGGGGCATCGGCCGCGGTGCAGGGCATCGAGGCCGCCATCCGCGGCGATATCGGTGTGCGCTCACTGCAGGAGCTCCACGCATCATTCGGCAAGGGCTGAACCGTGGCGGGTTTCGGGGTGCGCCTAGCTAATTCGATCGCCGCACGCGGACCGCTGTGTGTGGGAATCGACCCACACCCGGAACTGATGCAGGCATGGGAACTTCCCGCAACCGCGGACGGATTGGCGCGGTTCTGCGATATCTGTGTGACGGCCTATGCGGGATTCGCGGTCGCTAAACCGCAGGTGGCGTTCTTCGAGGCGTACGGCTCAGCCGGTTTCGCGGTGTTGGAACGCACTACGGCCGCACTGCAGTCGGCCGGCGTGCTGGTGCTCGCCGATGCCAAGCGCGGCGATATCGGATCGACCATGGCGGCTTACGCGCAAGCCTGGGTGGGGCAGGGACCGCTGGCGGCTGATGCCGTCACGGCATCGCCCTACCTCGGATTCGGTTCTCTGACACCGCTTCTCGAGGTTGCCGCCGAGCACGACCGCGGGGTGTTCGTTCTGGCTGCTACGTCGAACCCGGAGGGTGCGGGAATTCAGCGCGCCATGGCCGACGGCCGAACCGTCGCGCAATCGGTTGTCGACGCCGCAGGCGAAGTCAATCGTGCTGCCGGACAATCGCGGGGTTCGGTGGGCGTCGTTATCGGAGCCACGCTGGACCTGGTGCCCGACGTCAGCACACTTCACGGCCCGGTCCTGGTGCCCGGTGTCGGAGCCCAGGGCGGCCGTCCGGAGGGGTTGGCGGGCCTTGGTGGTGCGCGGTCGGGTCAACTGCTGCCCGCGGTGTCTCGGGAGATTCTGCGGGCCGGGCCGGACCCGGCAGCAGTCCGCGCGGCCGGCGAGCGGCTCCGCGACGCCGTCGCCTATCTGGCGTGATTTCCGGTGCGGACCCGCCGCCACTGACGGCGCCGACACGCGCGACACGCCGTGAGGTGCCCAAACCAGGTGAAAATGATTCCGGAGACCAGCCCGACGATCACGCGCCGGATGTTCCTGGCCCGGGCCCGGAACATAAAACTGCTGCTAGATGGCTGGATTCCCGGTCCAGTGGGAGTTATTGGGGCACCGTTGAGGCCCGACCGATCCGCCCTGCAGAGCGTGATCCGGACCGCTAATCTCGATCCGCATCCTGCGGGTTTGCCCTGCGAAGGAGGGGGGCGGGTTAGATTTCGTCTGACAGCCTGGGTACGGTCATCGGCGCTGGCCAAAGAACCTGGCCCAGGCAAAACAATGATTGTGATGAGACGGAGGAACCCGTGGCCCTTCCCCAGTTGACCCCGGAGCAGCGCACCGCCGCGCTGGAAAAGGCCGCTGCCGCACGTCGGATCCGAGCTGAGCTCAAGGAACGACTCAAGCGCGGTGGCACCAACCTGCAGCAGGTGCTCAAGGATGCCGAGACCAATGAGGTCCTCGGCAAGATGAAGGTCTCCGCTCTGCTGGAGGCCCTGCCCAAGGTGGGCAAGGTCAAGGCGCAGGAGATCATGACCGAACTGGAGATTGCCCCGACGCGCCGTCTGCGCGGTCTCGGCGATCGTCAGCGCAAGGCCCTGCTGGCGAAGTTCGACTTCTCCTAAGCAGGTCCGTGGATTCCGGCGGTGGGCCGGACGGCCGGGGCGTTACGTCCCGTCAGCCAGTGACACATGGTCGCGTGCTGGTGCTGTCCGGCCCCTCCGCAGTCGGTAAGTCGACGGTCGTACGATGCCTGCGAGAGCAGGTGCCGAACCTGCACTTCAATGTGTCGGCGACCACCCGGGCAGCACGCCCGGGAGAGGTCGATGGCATCGACTACCACTTCGTCTCGGCCGAAAAATTTCAAAAGTTGGTCGACGCCGGCGAACTGTTGGAGTGGGCCGAGATTCACGGCGGTCTGCATCGGTCGGGAACCCCGTCCGCGCCCGTCATCGAAGCCGCGGCACTCGGCCAACCCGTGCTGATTGAGGTTGATCTCGCCGGCGCCAGGTCGGTCAAGAAGGCCATGCCCGAAGCGATCACCGTCTTCTTGGCACCGCCCAGTTGGGAGGCGCTGGAGCAACGGCTCATCGGCCGCGGTACCGAAACTCCCGAGATCATGGCGCGTCGGCTGGCCACAGCGGAGGCCGAACTGGCCGCCCAGGGCGAGTTCGACGTGGTCGTGGTGAATAGCCAATTGGATTCGGCTTGCTCTCAATTGGTAACATTGCTGGTGGGAAACACGTCGCAGTCGGCGTGAGTGGTCACCGGCCAACGCCCCACCCTTCAATCCACCCTTCAATCCACCAGGGGAACGTCCCTGTTATCCGCCAGGAGAACGCTGAAGTGACAACCAATTCGGATCACTACGATCCGGCCCCCGGTGCCGCCACCGCCTACGACACACCGCTGGGCATCACCAACCCGCCCATCGATGAACTGCTGGACAAGGTGTCGAGCAAGTACGCCCTGGTGATCTACGCGGCCAAACGAGCGCGCCAGATCAACGACTACTACAACCAACTCGGTGACGGCATTCTGGAGTACGTCGGTCCGCTGGTCGAGCCGGGCCTGCAGGAGAAGCCGCTGTCGATCGCGCTGCGGGAGATCCACGGCGACCTCCTCGAACACACCGAAGGCGAGTAGCCGCGCGAGCGGGTCTGCCCATGAGCCCCAAGCAGATCATCGTCGGCGTGGCCGGAGGCATCGCGGCCTACAAGGCGTGCTCGGTGGTGCGCCAACTCTGCGAAGCCGGTCATGACGTTCGGGTGATCCCCACCGAGTCGGCGTTGCGCTTCGTCGGGGCCGCCACCTTCGAGGCACTGTCCGGTCATCCGGTTCGCACCGGAGTGTTCTCCGACGTTCCCGAGGTGCCCCACGTCCGTCTGGGTCAACAGGCGGATCTCGTCGTGATCGCACCAGCCACGGCTGATCTGTTGGCCCGTGCGGCAGCCGGCCGCGCCGACGATCTGCTGACCGCGACCCTGCTGACGGCCCGGTGTCCGGTGCTCTTCGCGCCGGCTATGCACACCGAGATGTGGCAGCATCCCGCGACTGCTGCCAACGTCGCCACCCTGCGACAGCGGGGATCTGTCGTATTGGAGCCGGCATCAGGTCGACTCACCGGTGCTGACACGGGTGCGGGTCGGCTGCCTGAGCCCGACGAGATCGTCACCTTCGCGGAATTGCTACTGGCCCGCGCCGACGGGGTTCCCTATGACCTGAGCGGCACGAGGGTACTGGTCACTGCCGGCGGAACCCGTGAGGCGCTGGATCCGGTGCGCTTCATCGGCAACCGCAGCTCCGGCAAGCAGGGCTACGCGGTGGCGCGGGTCGCGGCCCAACGTGGCGCCGACGTCACACTGATCGCCGGCAACACCGCCGGCCTCGCCGATCCCGCGGGCGTGCACGTCCGCCACGTCACGTCGGCCACTCAGATGCACGAGGCGGTGTCCAAACACGCCCCCGAAGCCCACGTGCTCGTGATGGCCGCCGCGGTCGCCGACTACCGGCCGGCGCACGTTGCCGCCAGCAAGATCAAAAAGGCCGCCGACGCCGCGCCCACCATCGAACTGGTACGCAACGACGATGTGCTCGCCGAGGCGGTTCGCCGCCGTGCCGATGGTCAGCTGCCCCACATGCATGCCATCGTCGGGTTTGCCGCCGAGACCGGCGACGCGCAAGGCGACGTGCTGTTTCACGCCCGTGCGAAACTGCGCCGGAAGGCCTGCGATCTACTGGTGGTCAACGCGGTCGGTGACGGCCGTGCGTTCGAGGTCGACAGCAATGACGGTTGGCTGCTCGGAGCCGACGGCACCGAGACGGCACTTGAGCATGGTTCGAAGACTCTGATGGCGAGCCGTATCGTGGACGCGATCGCCGGGTTGCTTCGCGCTAGCGGTGGATCCAGCGGGGGATAACGTCCCACGCGCCGCCGGCGGGTCACGGCTGCGCGGTAACAAATTTTGCCCAACCGAGTACCGAGGGAGATTGACACTGTGAGCGATAACGGTCGGCTGTTCACCAGTGAGTCGGTGACCGAGGGACACCCCGACAAGATCTGCGACGCCATCAGTGACTCGGTGCTCGACGCCCTGCTCGAACAGGACAGGCATTCGCGTGTCGCGGTGGAGACACTGGTGACCACCGGTCAGGTGCACGTTGTCGGCGAGGTGACCACATCGGCCTACGTCGACATTCCGAAGATCGTGCGCGATCGCATCCTGGATATCGGCTACGACTCCTCGACCAAGGGCTTCGACGGTGCATCCTGCGGCGTGAACGTCGCGATTGGTGCGCAGTCACCGGATATCGCCCAGGGTGTGGACACCGCTCACGAAGCCCGCGTCGAGGGTGCCGTCGACCCGTTGGATGCCCAGGGCGCCGGCGATCAGGGTCTGATGTTCGGTTATGCGATCCGCGATACCCCGGAACTGATGCCGCTGCCGATCGCCCTGGCGCATCGGCTCGCGCGCCGGCTGACGGAGGTGCGCAAGAGCGGGACGGTCGGCTACCTGCGCCCGGATGGCAAGACCCAGGTCACCATTCAGTACGCGGGCAATACCCCGATCCGGCTGGACACCGTCGTGTTGTCTACCCAGCATGCCGACGGCATCGATCTGGTGAAGGAACTGGCCCCCGATATCCGTCGCCATGTCGTTAACACCGTGCTGGCTGACCTCGCCCACGAGACTCTGGACACGTCCGACTTTCGGCTGCTGGTTAACCCGACCGGCAAGTTCGTGGTCGGCGGTCCAATGGGTGACGCCGGCCTGACCGGCCGCAAGATCATCGTCGACACCTACGGCGGCTGGGCGCGCCATGGAGGCGGGGCGTTCTCCGGCAAGGATCCCTCCAAGGTGGATCGCTCGGCGGCGTACGCGATGCGCTGGGTGGCCAAGAACGTCGTCGCAGCGGGACTGGCTGAGCGGGTCGAGGTCCAGGTGGCCTACGCCATCGGCAAGGCAGCACCGGTCGGACTGTTCGTCGAGACGTTCGGTAGCGAGACCGTCGACCCGGCCCGGATCGAGAAGGCCATCACCGCGGTCTTCGACCTGCGGCCCGGTGCGATTGTCCGCGACCTGGACCTACTCCGGCCCATCTACGCCCAGACCGCCGCATATGGGCACTTCGGCCGCAGCGACGTTGACCTACCGTGGGAGCGATTGGACAAGGTCGACGACCTGAAGAACTCGGTCTGACCGCGTCGCTGGGACACGGTCAGACCGATGACATGGTCAGATCGATGACGCGGCGAGACCGACGCCGGGAGATCAGCCGATGAACTGGTCGAACGCCCACTGGAACTGCGGCGGTACCACTGGCACGCCACATTGGCTCTGGATCACGCCGAGTGGCGCCAGGATCGACTTGAACTCGGCGTATTCCTGAGGGTTTGTGGTTGCGTAGGCCTGCAGGTTGGCCTCCGCCTGGGGGCGCGGTTGCAGGGCCGCGGTCATCAAGACCTTATTGGCAGCCGGATGGCTCATCAGGTAGGCCTGAGCTTGTGTGTTTACCGCCGCGGCAGCGCTGTTCACTCCCGCCGGGGAGCAGTCCGGCGCCGCGAACGCGGCGGGGGCGCCGAGACCGGCCAGGGTGATACCGCCGATTAAGCTACCGATGCCGGTTATGAGCCGAGTTTTTCCGGATGTCATGAGACTTTGGTCCTCCACGTTGTAGCTGTCGTTTCCATGTGCGCTGTCGTCCCCCGCACACCAAACGTTACCTGTGATGTTCGGCTGGTCAACTAAGTCCTGCTCAGCGGTGCAACGCAGCACGTAGAGCGGCCAAGCCCCGATCGGTTGCCTCGGTGGCCGCCGGGACCACGCCGGCATAGCCGAGATAACCGTGGACCAGGGTCGTCGCATTGTGCAGTTCGACGTCGACCCCGGCGTCGGCCAACAGTTCGGCATACCGCACACCGTCGTCGCGAAGCGGGTCATGCCCGGCCACGGCCACATAGGCCGGGGCCAGCCCGGACAAATCCGACGCGCGTCCGGGAGCAAGGGTGGCCGGCGGATCGGTCAGATCGAGATGACCCGCGTACCAACTGGTGAACGCCGCCATGGCGGCGCTGTCGAGCACCGGGGTGTTCGCGTTCTCGGTGAATGACGGCAGCGAGGTGTCCCACATCGTCGACGGGTACCACAGCAGTTGGAACGCCAGTGCCGGCCCGTCGCCCGACCGGGCCGCGTCCCGGGCCAATTGCGCCACAACAGCCGCCAGGTTGCCGCCGGCCGAATCCCCGGCAACCGCCAGCCGGGAGGAATCTGCGTCGAACTCCCCGGCGTTGTCGGCAACCCACCGGGTGGCGGCCCAGGCGTCCTCGACCGCGGCGGGATAGGGGTGCTCGGGTGCCAGTCGGTAGTCGACCGACACCACGACGGATCCTGCGCCGACGGCATGTTCGCGGGCCGTGGCGTCATGGGTGTCGAGGTCGCCGAGGGCGAATCCACCGCCGTGGAAGAACATCGTGACGGGGTGCGCCTCTTCCCCTGCGTTGGTGGTGGGCCAATAGACCCGCACCGGGATCGGCCCGGTCGGCCCGTCGATGCGGCGGTCTTCGACCCTCAGGTCGGGATGCATTGGCCTGCGGGGCAATTCGCGCAATCCGCGCCGGGCGGCTTCGACGCCGTCGTCGACGGTCAGCCGGAATGGAACGGCGTCCAGTACCTTCTGCAGGATGGCATCAACGGGCGGTTTGTCGCGGGACGGTGGTGCGTCGTGGGACGGTGGTGCGTCGTCGGACGGTGGTGTGTCGTCGGCCATGGGCACACGGTACGCAGGTGCCGCACGTGCGGTGCGACTCTGGTGGGCGGCCGGGCTCGCCGCGGCGCTGGGCTACGGGGTCGTTCTGGCCGTTATCGCGGCGCGGCTGCCGGCCGGTGCCGAGCTCAACGGCCGGTTCTGGGGCCAGCCGCTGGCGAAAGCCGCGATGGCGATCCTGCTGGCGGTGGCGGCGTCGCGCCACCCGATCACCCGGGAACGCCGCTGGCTGGTACCGGCGCTGCTGTTGTCGGCCCTGGGTGATTTCCTCCTCGCCATCCCGTGGTGGACGCCGGCGTTCGTCTGCGGACTCGGGGCGTTCCTGGTAGCGCATCTGTGTTACCTCGGGGCGTTACTTCCGTTGCGCGGTAATCCCAGCCGGACGCGGATGGTGACGGTGGCGATTGTCATCGTCGCGTGCGTGAGCATGCTGGCCCGGTTCTGGCCGAAACTCGTGGCCGACGGACTCACCATTCCGGTGACGGTCTACATCACCGTGCTGGGTGCAATGGTGTGCTCGGCCCTGGTGGCCCGGCTGCCCACGGTGTTGACGGCGGTGGGCGCAGTGTTGTTCGCGGTATCCGACGGCATGATCGGCGTGGGACAGTTCGTCCTCGGTTCGCCGGCGCTGGAATTACCGATCTGGTGGGTCTACGCGGCGTCGCAGGTGTTGATCACCGCGGGCTTCTTCTTCGGCCGGGCTCGCGACTGAAGTTTCTGTCAGAGCCCGTGGTTACCCTCGGCAAAACACCTAATTCGAGGGGGAAATACCATGACCGACAACACCATCACACTGATCGCGGCCCTGCTGGACCGGTCCGGATCGATGCAGGAGATCGCCGGCGATATGCGCGGCGGGTTCGACTCCTACATTTCCAAGGAACACGCCCGGCCCGGTACCACGCTGGTGACCCTGGCGCAGTTCGATGACGAGTACGAGGTCGTCTATCAGAACCGGGATGCCGGCACCGTGCCGCCGCTGGCACTGGAGCCCCGCGGCTGTACGGCGTTATTCGACTCGATTGGACGGTTCATCACCGAGGTCGGCAGCCGGCTTGCCGAGTTGCCCGAGGACCAGCGCCCGGGTGATGTCACCGTGCTGGTGATGACCGACGGTTATGAGAACGCCAGCACCCAGTGGACGATCGAGGCCGTCCGTGCGCTGATCTCCCAACAGGAGACCGGCTATGCGTGGGACTTCGTCTTCCTCGGCGCCAATATGGACGCCGTCGACGTTGGTGCCAATCTTGGGTTCGCCCCGGGGAAGTCGCTGACCTGGGATGCCTCCGAGGACGGCGTCGAGGGCGCCTTCGCAGCGGTGTCGGGTTACTCCGCTCGCAAGCGGTCCCGGGGCGACATACCACTCGGCTCGATAGTCTTCGATGATTCCGAGCGCCGCAGGGCGAACAGGAAGCGGTAACGCTGAGACGCGATAGCACCAGTGAACTGCTGACGGCGGGGGCCGGGCCAGTGAAGAAGGGAAGAGTCGATTGGAGTGAGCGCATCCAGCCGGCACGCCGCCGAACACGAACCCATCGCCCGGGTTCTGCCCATGCTGTCGGTGCCGCACCTGGACCGTGAGTTCGACTATCTGGTGTCGGCGGAACAATCTGATGACGCCCAACCAGGGGTGCGCGTGCGGGTGCGATTCCACGGTCGGCTCGTCGACGCGTTTGTGCTCGAACGCCGCTCCGAAACAGATCACGCGGGCCAGTTGGGCTGGCTGGATCGGGTCATCTCGGCCGAGCCGGTTCTCACCGGCGAGGTGCGTCGACTGGTCGATGCAATCGCTGCCCGCTACGCCGGCACCCGGCCCGATGTGCTGCGGCTGGCCATCCCGCCGCGGCACGCATCCGCCGAAAAGACCCCGCGGGCGGTGCCGCTGCTGCCGGTGATCGAACCCGTCGACCCGGCCGGGTGGGATCGCTACATCGGCGGCGGGAAATTTCTGGAGGCGCTGCACGACGGGCGTGCAGCCCGCGCGGCGTGGCAGGCGCTGCCCGGGGAGTCCTGGTGCGACCGGCTTGCCGAGGCCGCCGCGACCGCGGTCAGTGGTGGGCACGGGGTACTGATCATTGTTCCCGACCAACGCGATATCGATGCCCTGACGCCCGCTGCCACCGTTCTGATCGACGAATCCGCGGTGGTGGCCCTGGCCGCCGGCCTGGGTCCGTCGGCCCGGTACCGCCGCTGGCTGTCGGTGTTGCGGGGGCAGGCCCGGTTGGTGATCGGTACCCGCAGTGCGGTGTTCGCTCCGGTGGACAAGCTCGGCCTGGTGATCGTGTGGGATGACGGTGACGACAGCCTGGCTGAACCCCGCGCGCCGTACCCGCACGCCCGCGAGGTCGGCATGCTCCGCGCACACCAGCTTCGGTGCGCGGCTCTAGTCGGTGGCTATTCCCGCACCGCTGAAGCCCAGGCATTGGTCGCCAGTGGCTGGGCACACGATCTGGTGGCACCTCGGCCGGCGGTCCGGGCCGCGGCCCCACGGGTTGTGGCCCTCGACGACAGCGGCTTTGCCGAGGAACGCGACCCCGCGGCCCGCAGCGCCCGGCTGCCGTCGGTGGCGCTGCGTACCGCCCGCGCCGCCCTGGATCGCGGCACTCCGGTGCTCGTGCAGGTGCCGCGGCGGGGATACGTGCCATCGCTGGCGTGCGACCGCTGCCGCGAGATCGCCCGGTGTCGGCACTGTGTAGGTCCGCTGTCATTGTCTGGCCGCGATGCGGACGGGGCGGTGTGCCGGTGGTGCGGACGTATCGACATCGGTGTGAAGTGTCGGCGCTGCGGGGCCGGTTCCGTGCGTGCGGTGGTCGTCGGTGCCCGCCGAACCGCCGAGGAACTGGGCCGGGCCTTCGCCGGCGTCCCGGTCATCACCTCGGCCGGCGACTCCATCCACGCCGAGATCGGTGCCGGACCGGCCCTGGTGGTAGCCACGCCGGGAGCTGAGCCGACCGCCCCGGACGGCTATGGCGCGGCGCTGCTACTGGACAGCTGGTCGCTGCTGGGACGTCAGGACCTGCGCGCCGCGGAGGACACGTTGCGCCGCTGGATGGCTGCGTCCGCGCAGGTGCATTCCGGCGCGGCGGGCGGTGTCGTCGTTGTGGTGGCCGAGTCGGCGATCCCGACCGTCCAGGCGTTGATCAAGTGGGATCCGGTCGGACACGCCGAAGCCGAATTAGCCGGCCGGGTCGCGGTCGGGCTGCCGCCGGCCGTGCATATCGCGGCGGTGGACGGAGCCTCCGATGCGGTAAACGCGTTGATCGCCCAGGCGGCGCTACCGGGCGACGCCGACCTGATGGGCCCGGTGGACCTACCGCCCGGGGTTCGCCGCCCGCCCGCCACCGCCGCCACCGACACTGTCATCCGAATGCTGATCCGGGTGCGACGCGACGAGGGGCTTGCGCTGGCGTCGTGGTTGCGTCAGGCCATCTCGGTCACCAGCGCGCGGCACGACCACGACGCGGTCCGGGTGCAGATCGACCCCCTGCATATCGGCTGACCGCCAACTACGCTGACTAAATACAGGTGACGGGGGAGGCGCGATGAAGTCATTCGGTCGCGGCGTCGTCTGGCTGATCCCCGTGCTGCTCACCATCCTTGGACTGCTCTGGCCGGTGTTGTCCAGCCCCATCGCTGACAGCGGCGCGGTCTCCGATCCGGTGACGATTTCCAACCTGCGTGCCGAGTTCGCCGTGGATCGCGACGGGCTGCTGCAGGCGGACGAGACCATCACCACCGAATTTCCGGGCGGCCGACACGGGATCTTTCGGTTCTGGGATGTCGGTAATGCCAACAACTCTCACCTTCGGCAGGTTCCGGAGGTTGACGAGATTTTGCTCGACGGCGAACCGGTGCCATATCAACTACTGCGGCAAGAGAACGACCGGTTTCTGGTGGCTAAGATCGGCGACGCCGATTACTACCTCACCCCGGGAACGCACATCTTCCGGATCCGCTACCGCATCGCCGGCGTGCTGGATCCCGGTGACACCGGTGCCACAAAGGATTTCGCATCCTCGACCGGAGACCCGGCAGCATCGTCGGTGTTCTTCTGGAACGTGATCGCACCGGGCTGGAACAACCAGATCTCTGCCGCCGATGTCTCGGTCACACTGCCCGGCCCGGTACCGGGGGCGCAGTGCTCGGTCGGGGCGGGCGTCGGTCGCGACTGCGAAAGCCTCACCATCTCGGGGAACACGGTGGCGCTGTCGGCGACCGACCTGTCACCGCGCACCCCGGTCACGCTTCGGGCCGGCGTTGACGTTGCGACCCCGGCGCGCGCCGAAGTTCCGTGGTCGATTCGCTGGGATCCGGTTCTGGGCCGTTCGGTTCCGGTCGTGCTGTGGCTGGCGGGTCTGACTGCCGCAGCCGGCCTCGGGGCCTTTCTGTGGTGGCGGACCACCGTCGAGTCGTCGCCGGGCTTTCCGCTTCAGTACGCCCCGCCGCCGGGCCTCGGGCCGGTGCAGTGCGAATACATCCGCACCGAGAAGGTTCCTGAGCAGGGTCTGACCGCGAGCCTGTTCTACCTCGCCGATCGGGGCTTGCTGGCGGTCAACCAGAGCGGCACGAAGTGGACCGTCCGCGCGACTGGCGACCCGGGCGGTTGGGCCGCGGTGGATCCCGTCAGCGCCGCGATCGGATCGGCACTCGGCGTGGATCTGCCTCGTGGGCAATTCGCAGCCAACGGGTCGGTGTCGGCCGGCCAGCGGCTGACAACGGCCAAGGCGACGATGACCGAAGCCGTCGCGCAGTGGGCGCTGGACGAGAGCTTGATAGTCAAGCGCCGCACGGAGTTATGGCCGCGCTTCGCCAGTATCGCCGCGGTGGGCTTGGCTGTGTGCGGCTTCATCCGTTGGGGATTCCCAATCACCCTGTGGGGCCTGCCATTTGCGGTGTTCTTTCTTGTTTCCCGGCCGGTATGGGGCAGCGGTGTCGGAACTCGCCGTACGGCAGCCGGCCGTCAACTGTGGTCTGAAGTGGGTGGCTTCCACCGCATGCTGGCGACCGACTCCGCGGAGTCGCGATTTGATTTCGCTGCTCGGAAGGATCTTTACACCGCCTACATCCCGTTCGCGGTGGCCGGTGGGGCGGCGGCATTATGGGCGGCGAAGTACCAGGCTGCGACCGGAAATCTGGCGCCGCAGCCGGGTTGGTATCACTCGTCGGCGAACACCGGATGGAGTTCGTCGTCCTCGGGAGGTGCTAACTTCGACAGCTTCGAGTCTGCACTGTCGTCGTCCATCGGTGCCTACACGGCCTCGCAGTCATCCTCGTCATCGAGCGGCGGCGGTGGCGGCGGTGGCGGTGGAGGTGGAGGCGGCGGTGGAGGAGGGGGCGGTTCATGGTGACATTCGTGCTGATTCTGGCGTTGGTGATTGCGGTGGCGGTGTTGATCGGATTCGTGGTGGGCTACAACAAACTCCGGGCCGCCGATGTCCAGGTCGACGAGGCACTCGGCGGAATCGACGTACAACTGACCCGGCGCGCTGCGCTGATCCCGAGCCTGGTCAGCACGGTGGGAAGCTTCGCGGCCCACGAGAAGGCTGTCCTGGGACACATCGCGGATGCGCAAACCGCTCTGACCGCCGCCACCTCAGGTAAGTCCGTGATGCAGCGCAGCACAGCGGAGCGGCAGTTCGACACCGCCGTCGGACAGGTGCTGGCACTGGGCCAGAGCTACCCACAGTTGAGTTCGTCGAACAACTTTCTGGATCTGCAGCGCAACCTCGCCGACACCGAGGACAAACTCGCCTTCGCCCGGCAGTACTACAACGACTCAGCGGCGACGGTGAACCGGTTGCGCACCACCATCCCGTGGCTGCTCGTCGCCGGTACGGCGGGCGTTGCCGAGCGCGACTTCTATCAGGCGCCGCGATGAGCGCTTGCGCGAAGACAAAAGGGCCGAAGTAGCCGGATGCGAGTCGTATTCGCGGGCACACCGACACCGGCACTACCGTCGCTGCAGCGACTGATCGACTCGGCGCACCATGACGTCGTCGCCGTCCTCACGCGCCCGGACGCCATGGCCGGCCGGCGGGGGAAACCGGCACCATCTCCGGTGGCGCAACTCGCCTTCGACGCCGGCATCCCGGTGCTGCGACCGGATCGGCCGAATTCCCCAGAGTTCATCGCGGAATTAACCAGGATCGCGCCCGATTGCTGCGCGGTGGTCGCCTATGGCGCACTGCTGAGTGCCCAGATGCTCGCGGTGCCGCCGCACGGCTGGGTCAATCTGCACTTCTCGCTGCTGCCGGCTTGGCGTGGCGCCGCACCTGTGCAGGCTGCCATAGCTGCTGGTGACTCCGTAACCGGCGCAACAGCATTCAAGATCGAACCCGCACTGGACTCGGGTCCGGTGTATGGGATCGTGACCGAGACGATCCGCGCCCACGATACCGCGGGAGAGCTGTTGGACCGTCTGGCACTATCGGGTGGAGAGCTACTGGAGGCCACGCTGGACGGGATCGCCGACGGGTCCCTGACGCCGGTTCCGCAGGCTGCCGATGGTGTGAGCATGGCGCCGAAGGTTTCGGTGGACGAGGCTCGAATCCGGTGGGATCTGCCCGCGCATGTCATCGATCGCCGTATTCGGGCGATGACGCCGAATCCCGGTGCCTGGACGATGATCGGGGATATGCGTATCAAAGTCGGTCCGGTCAGCATCGAGGAATCCGGTGATGCTTCGGAATCCGGCGTCATCGTGGTGGAACGGTCGCGCGTACTAATCGGGACCGGATCGGTCCCGGTTCAACTCGGCCAGATCCAGCCGCCCGGAAAGAAGCCGATGGTGGCGGCGGACTGGGCGCGTGGGGCTCGTCTTGATGCTGGAGTGCGCGCATCGTGAGCCAGCAGCCCGGTGAACGCAGCGGCAGCAGCAGGCGGCCGCGACGAGTGCAGTTGGACCCGGCCCGGCGCGCCGCCTTCGATGTGTTGCGTGCGGTGTCCGAACGAGATTCCTACGCCAACCTGGCGCTGCCGGCCATCCTGACCGAACGCGGCATCACCGGACGGGACGCGGCGTTCGCGACCGAACTGACCTACGGCACCTGCCGCACCCGCGGCCTCCTGGACGCCGTCATCGCCTCGGCTGCGGGCCGGCCCATCGACCAGATCGACACGGTACTGCTGGATCTGTTGCGTCTCGGTGCCTATCAGCTGCTGCGGACCCATGTCGCCGCGCACGCCGCGGTGTCCACGACGGTCGAGCAGGCCGGCGTCGAATTCGATTCGGTGCGAGCCGGTTTCGTCAACGGCGTGCTGCGGGCCATTTCCAAACGCGACGAGAAATCGTGGGTGGCCGAGCTTGCGCCACCGGCCGCCATGGACCCTATCGGCCATGCCGCGTTCGTCCACGCGCACCCGCGCTGGATCGCACAGTCGTTCGCCGATGCACTCGGTGCCGACGCCGCCGAACTGGATGCGGCCCTGGCAGCCGACGATGCCCGGCCGGCCGTACACCTTGCCGCTCGGCCCGGTGCCCTGAGCGCTGAGGAACTCGCGGAGGCTGTCGGCGGGGAGGTCGGACGCTACTCGCCCTATGCGGTGTATCTCGGAAGTGGTGACCCCGGTGGGCTTGCCGCGATCCGCGACAGCCGGGCCCTGGTTCAGGACGAGGGCAGCCAGTTGGTCGCTCGCGCGCTGACTCTTGCCCCGCTGACCGGTGCGGACGGCGGCCGCTGGCTGGATTTGTGTTCGGGTCCGGGCGGTAAGACAGCTCTGATCGCCGCGATCGCCGCACCGCGGGGTGCAAACGTCATCGCGATCGAACCCAACCCGCGTCGAGCCGAGATGGTTGAACAGAACACCCGTGGACTGTTGGTCGACGTGCTGCGCGTCGACGGTCGCGATACGTCGCTGCCGACCGGCAGTTTCGACCGGGTCCTCGTCGATGCGCCCTGCACCGGCCTCGGGGCCCTGCGGCGGCGGCCGGAAGCGCGGTGGCGGCGTACTCCCGCTGACGTCCCTGAACTGGCCAAGCTGCAGCGTGAACTGCTGGCGTCGGCGATCGACCTGACCCGGCCCGGCGGTGTGGTGCTCTACGCGACCTGTTCGCCGCACCTGGTCGAGACTGTGGGCGTGGTCGCCGACGCGCTGCGGCGCTATCCGGTGACCGCCCTGGACGCGCGCCCCCTATTCGAGTCGGTTGCAGACCTCGGCGCCGGGCCCTATGTGCAACTGTGGCCGCACCGGCACGGAACCGACGCAATGTTCGCCGCGGCGCTTCGCAAGGATCCGTAAGCCTTACAGTGGCAGCCATGACACCACCGACCCGGCCGATGATCGCACCGTCGATTCTGTCCGCAGACTTCGCCTGGCTCGCCCGCGAGGCTGCGGCGGTCGAGGGTTCGGACTGGCTGCACGTCGACGTGATGGACGCGCACTTCGTTCCGAATTTGACCCTCGGACTGCCGGTGGTCGAAAGCCTGCTCGGGGCGACCGACATTCCGATGGACTGCCACCTGATGATCACCGACCCGGGGCGCTGGGCACCGGGCTACGCCGAAGCCGGTGCCTATAACGTGACATTCCACGCCGAGGCCACCGACGATCCCGTCGCAGTGGCCCGTGATATCCGCGCTGCCGGTGCCAAAGCGGGGTTGTCGGTTAAGCCGGGTACCCCGATCGAGCCCTACCTGGAGATCCTGCGCGATTTCGACACATTGCTGATCATGAGTGTCGAACCGGGTTTCGGCGGCCAGAGTTTCATGCCCGAGGTGCTGACCAAGGTTGCGGCCGTGCGCCGATTGGTCGACTCCGGTGAGCTGACGATCCTGATTGAGATCGACGGCGGAATCAACGCCGACACCATCGAGGCGGCCGCCGCGGCCGGTGTGGACTGCTTCGTGGCGGGCTCGGCGGTCTACGGTGCCGCCGACCCAGGCGCCGCCGTTGAGGCCCTGCGCCGTCAGGCTGGTCACGCTTCGCCCCATCTGCACGTATGACTGCGCCCGCGCACATCACTGCCGCGATGCGCCTGGCGATCGAACAGGCGCAGCGCGTGAAGGGGTCCACCTACCCGAATCCGCCGGTGGGCGCGGTGATCGTGAGCGCAGACGGTGACGTCGCCGGCGTGGGCGCCACAGCGCCGCCGGGCGGACCGCACGCCGAGGTGGTCGCCCTGCGGGCCGCAGGGCAGCGTGCGGTCGGTGGCACAGCGGTGGTGACGTTGGAACCGTGCAACCATCACGGTCGGACACCGCCGTGTGTCGACGCGCTCCTGGAAGCGAATATCGCAAGCGTCGTCTACGCAGTCGCCGATCCGAATCCGATCGCCGCCGGTGCTGCTACTCGGTTGTGCGCCGCCGGTGTCGAGGTAACCGCCGGGGTGTGCGCCGAGGAGGTGGCGGCCGGATCCCTTCGGGAGTGGTTGCACAAACAACGTACCGGCCTGCCGCACGTGACGTGGAAATTCGCCGCCAGTATCGATGGCCGAAGTGCGGCAGCGGACGGGTCGTCGCAGTGGATCACCGGGGATGCGGCACGTGCCGATGTACATCGTCGCCGGGCCGCCGCGGATGCCATCATCATCGGGACCGGAACCGTCTTCGCTGACAATCCCAGCCTGACGGCCCGCCTACCGGACGGCGGCCTCGCTGATCGCCAACCGTTGCGGGTGGTGGTGGGCAAGAGGGAGATTCCGCCGGAATCTAATGTGACACTGGGGGATTCGCCCACTATGGTGTTGCATTCCCATGATCCGCACGAGGTGATTCGGGCCCTGTCTGCTCGCACCGACGTGATCGTGGAAGGTGGCCCTACCATTGCGGGCGCGTTCCTCCGGGCCGGTGTCATCGACCGAATCCTGGCCTACGTCGCGCCGGTTCTGCTGGGCGGACCCTTCAGCGCGGTGGACGATGTTGGAGTTGCCGGCATTGCGAGTGCGCTGCGATGGCGTTACGACGGTGTGGAACAGATCGGGCCGGACCTGTTGATCAGCCTCGTGCCGCCGAATTGATAGATCCGGGTTTAATTCTCTCGCTGTAAAGCCTTGTGCTCGATGAGATCCCGAGACCCCAGGGATCCGAGCAGTTCGCGGAAAGCCTGCACCGTGTAACCGACCACTTCGGCGTCGGTTCGGGCCCGCGCGGTCGCCGAACGCGGCAGGGCGAACAGCGGTCCCATTTCGCCGAAGTAGTCACCCGAACCGGCGACTTTGAGCACGGCCTCGCCACCGCCGGCCAATTCGCGGACCAGTTCGATTTCCCCTGTTGACACCAGGTAGATGGAGTCGCCCATGGTCCCCTGCTCGAAGAGCCTTTCGCCGGCGGTCAGGGTCACGGTCTCGGGCTCGTGGTCGGTGGCATCCAGATGCGGCACCAGTTCCAGCACGCTGTCGGCCAGGGGCAGCATTCTGGTGTCATGTGTCGCCACCACTACCACCCGTTCGCCGGAGGCGAGTTCGCGGACCAGCGTCAGCACCTCCTCGACCTGGATGTAGTCCAGGTGCGCGGTGGGCTCGTCGGCGATCAGCAGTGGCGGGTCCAGGGCGATGGCCCGTGCCACAGCGACGCGCTGCTGCTGTCCGCCGCTGAGGTCACCGGGACGATGCGACATCCGGTGTTCCAGGCCGACGCGGGTCAGCAGTTCCTCGGCCCGCTGGTGGGCCTGGCGCTTGGGAATGCGGGCCGCCCGAAGCGGCACCAGCACGTTCTCCAGGGCGGTCAGGCTGGGCACGAGATTGAACGCCTGGAACACGATTCCGACCGTGTTGCGGCGGTACTCCGACAACTCCCGGGCGTCGAGGGCGGTGACGTCGACGTCGCCGAACTCGATCCGCCCGGCGGTGGGTTTGAGAATTCCGCCAAGGCAGGACAGCAGCGTCGTCTTGCCACATCCGCTGGGCCCCAACAGAATCGCCAGCGATCCCGCGGGAACGTCCAGGCTCAACTGGTTGATCGGACGTACCGTTTCCTGACCGCTGGCGTACTCCACCACAAGGTCTTTGATGCGTAGGTCTGCCATCGGTTCAGGGTCCTCCGAATGCTCGTGCGGGGTCGACCGTCACCGCGCGGCGCAACCCTGCGACGCTGGCCAGCACGCCGATGGTCACCGCGACGACGGGCAGCAGCAGAAACGCGATCCTCGGGATGTCCACCCGCATCGGGAACAGTGGTCCCAGCAGTACCGACAGCACGCCGCCCAGCAGTGCCGCCAGGACCGCGACGATGACGGCCTGCATGGCAAGTCCGGCCAGGATGGAACGGGTCGGAACCCCGACCGCTTTGAAGACCGCGAAATCCCTGGTGCGTTCCATCGCCGACATGTAGATCATCGACCCCACGATCGAGGCTGCAACCAACCAGAGCAGTCCGGCCATCAGTGTCATCGCCTGCCGCGCGCCACTGAGAGCCCGCAGGAGGTCGTCGACTGCTCCGGCACGGTTGATGATGCGAAATCCGTCCGGCGCTGCCGAAGGCGCGCCCTGCAACCCGACCGAGGTGATGAGCGACTGGCCGGAGAACAATAGTTTCTGTGCGCCGGGAATGGTGAGGAAGACGTTGGGCTGGCCGGCCAGCGCAGTTGAGTCCTCCGCGAGTCCGACGATTCGCAATGGAAGAGAACCGATTTCGACGGTATCGCCGATCGCCCTGCCCATCGTTGTCGATACCGCGACCTCATCCGGAGCCGACGGCGGACGTCCGTCGACCATCGCCGGGATACCGGGTCCGCGCTCTGGCGCACCGAATACGTTGACGCTGCGTGCCGAATCCCCGTCGGGCATCGTCGCGCTTCCGTAGACCAGTGGCACCGATGTGCTCACGCCGGGCAGTTGCATCTTGGTGGGGGGGAAGGCCGATGAGCCCAGGAATGGCCCGGTCGCGCCGGACTTGACCAGGAATGCGTCCAACTGCAGGGAATCGACGGTCCGGTTGGCCTCTACCCGGAAGCCGTTGGCCAGGCCGGTGAGAACCAATGTCATCGCGAAGACCAGGCCGGTGCCGACAATGGCAATCGCGAAACGCCGCTTGCGCCATTGCAAATCGCGCAGTGCAGCGATCAACATGTCGTCACCCGCATGCGGGCGACGTTACCCACCGCGGGGTGATCGGGTGGTGGCTCACCGTGATTAGCCCGGTAATCTCGCGCCACTGCTTGATGGTGCGGTCACATCTGATCCCTCGTCGGCATGACTCTGGCGGCCTCCGATGAACAACGCGAACACGGCCCCGACCAGGCAGACGATGGTGGTGATGAAGAAGATCGATCCGTACTGCATGGCGAAGGCGTTACGACTGTTCTTAGCGACGCCGGTGGCGATCTCCAAGATGCTGCCGGTGGGTTTGGGCAGCGTGGCCAAAATCTGGTTGAACCGGTAGAGGCCCCAGGCGCTCAGCGCCGAGACGCCGATCAGCATGCCTGTCATCCGCGCCACTACCACCAGCGAGGAGGCGATCCCGTGCTGGGCAGAAGGAACCACGCGCAGCGCGGCTGAGGTGAGCGGACCGATTACCAGGCCCAGCCCGAAACCGGCGAGCGCGAGGTCGGTGCCGAAAACAGGCAGGCGCACCACACCGAGATCGTGGTGGGCGGACAGCACATCGACGCCCCACTGCGACACCAGCCAGTAGGCGAATGCCGCGATCACCATGCCCACGACAGCCACCACCCGATCACCGATCCGGGTGGCGACCCAGCCGCCGATCAGTGCGCCGATGGGTAGTGCGGCCAGGAAGTGCAGCAGCAGGAAGGCGGCCCCGTTCTGATCCTTGCCCAGCACGCCCTGTCCGAACAGTTCGACGTTGACCAGGGTGACCATCAGTGCGGCGCCAGCACACATCGAGGTGGCAAGGGCGGTCAGGAACGGACCGAACTTCACTCCCCGCGGTTCGATCAGCCGGGTCGTGGCGAATCGCTCCCACACCGCGAACGCGATCGCGGCCAGCGCGGCGCCACCCAACAAAACCAGACCGTGATTCGGCAGAATCTGCTTGCCGTCGGGGTTGGGGTTGTAGAGGCCCCACACCGCGAGGCCGAGTGCGATCGCGAGCAGCACGCCCCCCACCACGTCGACGCGTTCGGGTTTGTCGCTGCGCTCGTGCGACGGAAGGCTGATGTGGATCAGCCCCATGGCGATCAGCGTGAGTGGCACGTTGATCCAGAACACGTCGCGCCAGGTGTTGAGCAGCCACACCACACCGATGCCGTACAGCGGGCCCAGCACGCTACCCAGTTCTTGCGCTGCCCCGATTCCGCCCAGCACCGCGGCTCGGCTTCGCGCCGCCCACAGGTCTGCGGCCAGGGCAAGGGTGACCGGCAGCAGCGCGCCGCTGGCGATGCCCTGGATCAGGCGGCCGATCACCAGCGTGGTCAGATCGCCGGACAGCGCGGTCACCACCGAGCCGGCGGCGAACGTGGCCAGGCTCAGTTGCAGCACGAGTTTGCGGCCGAACCGGTCAGACAGCCGGCCCAGTAACGGCATCGCGGCGATGTATCCCAGCAGATACACGGTGATGATCGGTGTGATCTGCTGGATCTTGTTGATCGGGATATTGATCGACCGCATGATGTCGACCATGATCGTGACCACGACATAGGTGTCGAGCGCCCCGAGCAGGACGGCGAGACTGCCGGCGCCGATCGCGGTACGACGACCACGGCCGACGTTCGTGGTCCGATCGACTGCGGCGGCGGGGTCCTGCGGCATCACACCGCGGGCTTGGTGACGGTGACCGGCTTATCCCATTCGGACAGGGTCAACTGCACGCTGTTGCCTTCGCTCTGGTCGACCTGGGCCTGAACCAGTTGGTTCGGTGCGTCCTTCTCGATCCATACCGTGGCCGGCAGCGGTCCGCTGGCTTTCAGCGGCGGAATCAGCTTGTTCACCGCGGCGGCCGCGACAGTGCCGCTGATCTTGACGGTCGGCACGCCACCGATGGTCTCGAAGCCCTGCGCCTTGGCGTCGGTGATATTGGTGAGCATATTGGCCAGCCCGGCATCGGGGTTCAGGATCACCGATGCATCGTAAATGTCAGCGGCCGGGCCCATATCGAGCCAGCTGTTGGGGGTGAGCGTCGCGTAGAGCGTGCCATCGAGCACCACGAGGCCTTGAACGTCGAGATCGCTGCCGCCCATCGAAATTGTCGCGCTCCCCGTGAGGGCGACCGCTGGCACATTGGTGAGGTCACCGGAGAGCCTCTTGATTGGCAGGCCGTCGACCTTGCCGTTGACGACGATCTCTAGGTGGGCACTCTGGAGCGCTTTGGTGGCGGCGATGGACTGGCGCAGCAGTCCGGCGGCGTCCGGCAGCGGTTCGGATGGCTTCTTCGAGCAGCCCGAGATGAGCAGGGCGGCGGCGAACAGGGCGGCCAGGGCGGCGAGGATGCGGCGAGTCGTCGACATAGGGGCATCGTAGTGGGTCGGGCGGGCAGTGCCGCGGCGGCGAGGCCGAGTGGTCGCCGGATCCGAGGTCACCGCTAGATTGAGGCCGTGTTCACCGGAATCATTGAAGAAGTTGGGGAGATCGTCGCCACGGACGACCTCGGCGATGCCGCGCGTCTGATCATCCGCGGACCCGTGGTGACCGTCGATGCTCGCCACGGCGACTCCATCGCTGTCAACGGCGTGTGTCTGACCGTGGTCGACGTGCTCTCGGACGGACAGTTCAGCGCTGACGTGATGGCAGAGACCCTGAATCGCTCTAGCCTGGCCGTACTCGCGGTGGGCAGCCAGGTCAATCTGGAACGGGCCGCTGCCGTGAACAGCCGGCTTGGCGGTCATATCGTTCAGGGCCATGTGGACGGCACCGGCGCGGTGATCTCGCGCTCTCCATCGGAGCACTGGGAGGTGGTTCGAATCGCGTTGCCGCGGGAGATCTCTCGGTATGTAGTGGCAAAAGGCTCAATCACGGTCGACGGCATTTCGCTGACGGTGTCTGCGCTGAGCGATGAGCCTCTCGGGCGAAGAGCAGATGATCCTGATGAGCCTCTCGGGCGAAGAGCAGATGATCCTGATGAGCCTCTCGGGCGAAGAGCAGATGATCCTGATGAGCCTCTCGGGCGAAGAGCAGATGATCCCGATGAGCCTCTCGGGCGAAGAGCAGATGATCCCGATGCGCAAGCGCTGACCACTCTCGGGAGCGCTGCCGTCGGCACGCCGGTCAATCTCGAGGTTGACGTCATCGCGAAGTACGTCGAGCGGTTGATGTTGCATAAAGACGGCGGTTAACGCCCAGTAGCGGGCAGCGTCGCGATCCCGTCCAGCGATTCTGCATGCTCGGCCAACCCGATCAGCACCTCGCCAAGCTCGCGCGCCTGAGCCGGGGTCAGGTCGACCACGATGGGCAACTCCCTACCCCCGATGACCACACCGCCGTCTACACGAACCGCGACACCGCTGACGGTTGACCCGTTGCGGTGCTGCACTCCGGTCAGCAGAGCCGCGATATCGCCAACCGTCACCGGGTCGGCGCCGTACACGCGGTCATGGAACCGTGCATCCCACTCGCCGACCCATGCGGTGCCGGCGGGTGGTGCGGTGGTGGGGTCGGAACCGGTGTTCATGGCTGAATATCCTTCCGGTCAGCTCCCACATATTTGAGACTGCAGCAGCAGGACTCCACCTGTGAAAAGGCACGGTACGCACAGCGTAAAGTGATCCCGACTCGCGAAATTCGTCGAGCGGTTGCTGGGCGAGCGTCGGTCATAACCGGCCATTTTGGTGGTTCATGCTGAATCCAGCAGTATTGCTGGGAATTCCTGAGGTTTTTTGGGTAATCAGGTAGTCGAGTAATCGGGTGACAGGCAGGCGGCAACGATGATGAGACTGGACACCGTCGAAAGGGCGGTTGCCGACATCGCAGCGGGTAAGGCCGTCGTTGTCATCGATGATGAGGATCGCGAGAATGAGGGCGATCTGATCTTCGCCGCCGAGAAGGCCACACCCGAACTGGTCGCCTTCATGGTCCGGTACACGTCGGGTTATCTGTGCGTTCCGCTCGACAGTGATATCTGCGACCGGTTGGGCCTGCTGCCGATGTATGCGATTAACCAGGACAAGCACGGCACCGCCTATACCGTCACTGTCGACGCCAGACATGGTGTGGGAACAGGTATTTCGGCTTCGGATCGCGCTACCACGATGCGACTGCTGGCGGACCCGTCGAGTGTTGCCGACGACTTCACCAAGCCCGGCCATGTGGTGCCGCTGCGTGCAAAGGACGGTGGCGTGCTGCGCCGCCCCGGTCACACCGAAGCCGCCGTCGACCTGGCCCGGATGGCGGGCTTGCAACCGGCCGGGGCAATCTGCGAGATCGTCAGTCAAAAGGACGAAGGCGCCATGGCCCAGACCGATGAGCTGCGGATCTTCGCCGACGAGCACGGACTCGCCTTGATCTCCATCGCCGATCTCATCGAGTGGCGCCGCAAGCACGAGAAGCATGTTGAACGGGTGGCCGAGGCCCGGATCCCGACCCGGCACGGTGAGTTCCACGCGGTCGGCTACCGGAATATCTACGACCAGGTCGAACACGTCGCATTGGTGCGCGGTGATATTGCCGGTCCGGAGAACGACGGCCGCGATGTCCTGGTTCGGGTGCATTCGGAATGTCTCACCGGCGACGTGTTCGCCTCGCAACGGTGCGACTGCGGTCCGCAACTGGACGCCGCCATGGAGATGGTTGCCGCGGAAGATCGTGGCGTGGTGCTCTACATGCGCGGCCACGAGGGCCGCGGCATCGGCCTTATGCACAAGTTGCAGGCCTACCAGCTTCAGGATGCCGGTGCCGACACCGTCGACGCGAACCTCGAACTCGGATTGCCCGCCGATGCCCGCGACTACGGGATCGGTGCGCAGATCCTTGTCGATCTGGGCGTGCGGTCCATGCGCCTGCTGACCAACAATCCCGCAAAACGCGTGGGCCTGGATGGATACGGGCTCAACATCATCGAACGGGTCGCACTGCCGGTACGGGCTAATGCTGAGAACATCCGCTACCTCAAGACCAAGCGCGACCGGATGGGCCATGAATTGGCCGGCCTGGAGGATTACGACGAGGGCGCACTCCAGTGAGCGGCGGTGCTGGTGTTCCGGCGGTTCCGGATATGGACGCCGCCGATGTGAAACTTGCCATCGTCGCGAGTACCTGGCACGCCGGAATCTGTGACGCACTGCTCAATGGCGCCCGCAAAGTGGCCGAGGAATGCGGGGTGATTCATCCGACCGTGGTTCGGGTGCACGGCGCGATCGAAATTCCGGTCGTGGCGCAGGAGCTGGCCCGAAACCATGATGCCGTGGTGGCGCTGGGAGTCGTGATCCGAGGCTCAACACCACATTTCGATTACGTCTGCGATGCAGTGACCCAAGGGCTCACCAGGGTTTCGTTGGATTGCGCCACCCCGGTGGCCAACGGCGTGCTGACCACCGACAACGAACAGCAGGCGCTTGACCGCGCCGGGCTGCCGGATTCCGCCGAGGATAAGGGCGCCCAGGCCACCGCGGCCGCCCTGTCCACCGCGCTGACGCTGCGACACCTGCGTAGGGCATGACCGAAACTCGCGCCGGCGGAGACTGGGACGCAGAGTTCAGGCCACGGACGGTTACTCGGTACGCCTACGGCGTAGCGGCACTGATCATGGCTGCCGGACTCACAGTGGCGGCCTTGCTCAAGGACAGGTCCACCGGACCAGTCCTGCGGACCGCTGATCAATTCGCGATGGCGGGCTTGGCGGCCGTACTGGCCGGTGCGGTCCTGTTATTGATCCGGCCCCGGTTGAGAGTCGGCGCAATGGGTCTGGCGGTCCGAAATGTGCTGGGCTATCGGCTGATTCCGTGGGATGAGGTGGTCGACGTGTCATTCCCGCCCGGCAAGCGTTGGGCCCGGGTGGACTTGGCCAACAACGAGTATGTCCCGGCGCTGGCCATCCAGTCCTTCGACCGGGAGCATGCGGTCGCCGCCATGGACACCGTCCGAGAGTTGATGGGCCGCTATCGGTAGTGCAGCACCCCCGGCGGTCTGGCGCCGGTACTAGCCTGAACACCGTGGCCGATCCCGCGACGTACCGCCCGGCGCCGGGGTCCATCCCGGTCGAACCCGGCGTCTACCGTTTCCGGGATGCCCGCGGCAGGGTGATCTACGTCGGGAAGGCCAAGAGCCTGCGCAGCCGGTTGTCGTCGTACTTCGCCGATGTCGCCGGCCTGCATCCCCGCACCCGCCAGATGGTGACCACCGCCGCAAAGGTGGAGTGGACGGTGGTCGGCACCGAGGTTGAGGCACTGCAACTCGAGTACAACTGGATCAAGGAGTTTGATCCGCGGTTCAACGTCCGCTACCGCGACGACAAGTCCTATCCGGTGCTTGCGGTGACACTCAACGAGGAGTTCCCGCGGCTGATGATTTATCGCGGCCCACGTCGCAAAGGTGTGCGCTACTTCGGACCGTACTCGCACGCCTGGGCGATTCGGGAGACGCTCGATCTGCTGACGCGGGTCTTTCCGGCGCGTACCTGTTCCAGCGGAGTGTTCAAGCGGCACAGGCAAATCGAGCGTCCCTGTCTGCTCGGCTATATCGATAAATGCTCGGCGCCCTGTATCGGCCGAGTCAGCGCGGAGGAACATCGCAGGATCGTGGGTGACTTCTGCGATTTCCTGTCGGGTAGGACCGACCGCTTTGCCCGTGATCTGGAGCGCCAGATGAATGCCGCCGCTGCAGAACTCGACTTTGAGCGGGCGGCGCGGTTGCGTGATGACATCGGTGCGATCAAACGGGTATTGGAAAAGCAGGCGGTCGTGCTCGGAGACGGCACCGATGCTGATGTCGTCGCATTCGCCGACGATGACTTGGAAGCCGCGGTGCAGGTGTTCCACGTGCGCGGCGGCCGGGTTCGCGGTCAGCGAGGCTGGATCGTCGAGAAGCCCGGCGACCCGGGCAACTCCGCACAGGCTCAACTGGTTGAGCAGTTCATCACCCAGTTCTACGGCGCTGAAGCCGAATTGGGCGGCCCGCCTGAAGCCGAATTGGGCGGCCCGCCCGTCGCCGAATTGGGCGGCGCAGCAGACGAATTGGGCGGCGCAGCGGACGAAACCAATAATCCGGTGCCGCGGGAGGTGCTGGTGCCATGCCTGCCGCCCAATGCCGCCGAACTCAGTATCTGGTTGTCCGGGCTGCGCGGTTCGGCGGTGTCGTTACGGGTGCCTCGTCGAGGCGATAAGGCCGCACTTGCCGAGACGGTTCACCGTAACGCTCAGGAGGCTTTGGTACAGCACAAGCTCAAGCGAGCCGGCGACTTCACCGCGAGATCGGCTGCGCTGCAGAATATTCAGGAATCGCTTGGCCTTGCCGATGCGCCGCTGCGGATCGAATGCATCGATATCAGTCATGTGCAAGGCACCGATGTGGTGGGCTCGCTGGTGGTGTTCGAGGACGGCCTGCCGCGCAAGTCCGACTATCGACATTTCGCGATTCGGGAGGCGGCCGGGGATGGCCGCTCCGACGACGTGGCATCGATCGCGGAGGTCACCCGGCGTCGTTTCCAGCGTCACGTCGTCGATGTCGAGGCGTCGGATTCCGCCGAACCGGTGGGCACCGACAAGCCCCGCAGGTTCGCCTACCCGCCGAGCCTCTTCGTGGTCGACGGTGGCGCGCCACAGGTGAACGCCGCGGCGCGGGTGCTCGACGAACTCGGCGTCACCGACGTTGCGGTGATCGGACTGGCCAAGCGGCTGGAAGAGGTCTGGGTCCCCGCCGAGGCCGATCCGGTGATCCTGCCCCGCAACAGCGAAGGGCTCTACCTGCTCCAACGCGTACGCGATGAGGCACACCGGTTCGCCATCTCCTATCACCGCAGCAAGCGGTCCAAGCGGATGACCGCGTCTGCTCTGGACTCGGTGCGTGGGCTGGGGGAGACCCGTCGCAAGGCGTTGGTTACCCACTTCGGGTCGCTGGCGCGGATTCGGCAGGCCAGCGTCGAAGAGATCACCGCGGTGCCGGGTATCGGAGCCGCGACGGCCGCGGCGGTTCTCGAAGCCCTCAGCGGTGACACCGATCGCGCGAGTTCGGATGCATCCGGCGATGCGGTGGGCGATGATTCACAGCGAGCATCGCCATGACAGAAAACAGTGCAGGGAACATCAACGCCGTCCGGGGCGACGGCGCGGTACATGTCGGCGCCGTCCGGGGCGACGGCGCGGGAGACATCGACGTCGTGCTCGTGACCGGATTGTCCGGCGCCGGCCGCGGTACCGCCGCGAAGGTGCTCGAGGACCTGGGCTGGTATGTGGCCGACAACCTGCCGCCTGAACTCATTGCGCGGATGGTGGATTTGGGACTGGCGGCCGGATCGCGCATCACTCAACTCGCGGTGGTGATGGATGTCCGCTCGCGCGGGTTCACCGGTGATCTGGACCTGGTTCGCCAGGACCTGGCTACCCGTGACATCACCCCGCGGGTGTTGTTCATGGAAGCGTCCGACGACATCCTGGTGCGCCGCTACGAGAACAACCGTCGCAGTCATCCGCTGCAGGGCAATCAGACTCTGGCCGAGGGCATCACCGCGGAGCGCCGAATGCTGGAACCTGTCCGCGCCGCCGCCGATCTGATCATCGACACCTCGGCGTTGGCGGTTCCAGCGTTGCGCGCGAGCATCGAACGCGCCTTCGGTGGCGAGACCATCGCGCAGACCAGCGTGACGGTGGAGTCGTTCGGGTTCAAGTACGGATTGCCGATGGACGCCGACATGGTGATGGATGTGCGGTTCCTGCCCAACCCGCACTGGGTGGACGAATTGCGGCCGCAGACCGGCCAATCATCTGCTGTCCGGGACTACGTGCTTGCTCAACCCGGTGCGGCGGAGTTCCTGCAGACTTACCATCAGTTGCTGAAGCTGGTGGCCGACGGCTATATCCGGGAGGGAAAGCGGTACATGACGGTGGCTATCGGTTGCACGGGCGGTAAGCACCGCAGTGTCGCCATTGCCGAGGCGCTCGCCGGGTTGCTGACTGAGAACCCGCAACTCTCGGTGCGGGTCCTGCACCGGGACCTGGGGCGCGAATGACAACACGGGCGTCCGGGGGAACCTCGCCGCGTATCGTGGCGATGGGCGGCGGCCACGGCCTGTACGCGACGCTGTCGGCCGCGCGTCGGCTGACGCCGCATGTGACCGCGGTCGTCACCGTCGCCGACGATGGCGGATCCTCGGGCCGGTTACGGTCCGAACTCGACGTCATACCACCGGGCGACCTGCGGATGGCACTGGCCGCTTTGGCATCCGACAGCCCCCAGGGCCGGTTGTGGGCCACGATCATCCAACACCGGTTAGGTGGTAGCGGAGCGCTCGCGGGCCACCCGATCGGCAATTTGTTACTGGCCGGCCTCAGCGAAGTGCTCGCCGATCCGGTGGCGGCACTCGACGAATTAGGCCGAATGCTCGGGGTGAACGGCCGCGTACTGCCGATGTGCCCGCTTGCGTTGCAGATCGAGGCCGACGTAGCAGGTCTGGAAGCTGATCCCAGGATGAGCCGGGTGATCCGGGGCCAGGTCGCGGTGGCCACTACGCCCGGAAAGGTGCGGCGGGTTCGGTTACTGCCCGGTGATCCGCCCGCCACCCGGCAGGCCGTCGACGCGGTGATGGCCGCCGACCTCGTGGTGCTCGGGCCGGGGTCGTGGTTCACCAGTGTCATCCCGCACGTGCTGGTGCCAGGTTTGGTCGCTGCACTGAAGGCCACCCGCGCCCGTCGGGCTTTGGTCTTGAATCTGGCAGCCGAACCCGGTGAGACAGCAGGCTTTTCGGCAGAGCGGCATCTGCATGTGCTGACCCAGCACGCGCCGGGACTGACGGTGCATGACGTCATTGTCGATGCTGGCCGGGTGCCGTCAGAACGTGAACGCGATCAGCTTCGCCGAACGGCGACCCTGCTGGAAGCGTCGGTGGAATTTGCTGATATTTCCCGACCTGGTACACCTTTACATGACCCGGCGAAGCTGGCTGAAGTGCTCGATGCCGTTCGTGTGCGGGGTACGGGGGTGTCGACGATCGAGGTGCCGAGCATGGAAGTACCGACCATCGAAGTGCCGACCGCCACCGTGGCGTCGGCCGAGGCAGGCCGGCAGCCGGACCGGATGCGCCGACTCACCGGCAATGGACCGAGAGGTGACGACCCGTGGCGATGACTGCTGAGGTCAAAGACGAGCTGAGCCGTCTGGTCGTTAACTCCGTGAGCGCGCGTCGCGCCGAGGTGGCATCGCTGCTGCGCTTTGCCGGCGGGCTGCATATCGTGTCAGGCCGGGTGGTCGTCGAGGCCGAGGTCGACCAGGGCAGCATCGCCCGGCGGCTCCGCAAGGACATCCACGACCTCTACGGCTACAGCGCCGTCGTGCACGTGTTGTCGGCCACCGGAATTCGCAAGAGCACCCGATATCTCATTCGGGTGGCCAAGGACGGTGAGGCGCTCGCGCGCCAGACCGGACTGCTGGATATGCGCGGGCGCCCGGTGCGCGGACTGCCCGCCCAGGTGGTGGGCGGCAGCGTCGGCGATGCCGAGGCTGCCTGGCGTGGCGCTTTCCTGGCGCACGGCTCGCTGACCGAACCCGGTCGGTCCTCGGCGCTGGAGGTGAGTTGTCCGGGACCCGAGGCTGCACTGGCCCTGGTCGGCGCCGCGCGGCGGCTGGGAATCAGCGCCAAGGCGCGCGAGGTGCGTGGCATCGACCGGGTCGTGATCCGGGACGGGGAGGCCATCGGCACCCTGCTCACCCGGATGGGCGCCCAGGACACCCGTTTGACCTGGGAGGAGCGGCGCATGCGTCGCGAAGTTCGGGCGACCGCCAACCGGCTGGCCAACTTCGACGATGCCAACCTGCGCCGTTCGGCTCGGGCCGCGGTGGCTGCGGCAGCGCGTGTGGAGCGCGCCCTGGAGATCCTGGCCGACACAGTTCCCGATCACCTGGCCGCTGCCGGACAACTCCGGGTGGAACACCGTCAGGCGTCGCTGGAGGAGTTGGGCCGTCTGGCGGATCCGCCGATGACCAAAGACGCTGTCGCCGGGCGCATTCGGCGGCTGCTGTCGATGGCCGACCGCAAAGCCAAGCAGGACGGTATCCCCGATACCGAGTCGGCGGTCACGCCCGATCTGCTCGAGGATGCCTGAGCCGCCCGGCTCGCAATAATTACTGAGCCGCCCGGCTCGCGAAAATTACTGGGCCGCCCGGCTCGCGAAAATTACTGCGCTGCAACCATTTCCGGTTGATCAGCGGCCATTGCCCAACGAATGCCACCGACGACAATTCGTCCAGTCAGCTTAATCGCGGTGGCCTCCACCGGCGGCAGGTACGGCAGCCGCAACGGCGACCTCGCCCACGGCGGCAGCATCGATACCGAGGTGGCCGCCACCACCCCGTAGGGAGCCCGCGCCAGTAGCGGCAATGGGGGAGTGATCAACAGGAAGCGGGCTGCCTCCCGGGCGGCCTCGGTGCTGCATAACTCGCTGCGGTAGTCCGCGATCCGCTCGGCGAGTTCGGCTTCGGTGCGCGGGGGATCGGGCACCCCGAGTGCTTTGGCGACGCGTGCGGTGTCGGCCACGTAGCCGTCCCGGCCTTCCTGGTCGAGCGGGTTCGCGCCATATTGCTGGTGGGCCACCAGGAAGCTGTCCACCTCGGCGATATGGACCCACTCCAACAGATGTGGGTCGTCGGCGCGGTACTCGCGGCCGTCCGGAGCCTGGCCGTGCACCCGTCGGTGGATGCCGCGGACCCGGTCGACGGCGCGCTTGGCATCGGCGGCGGTGCCGAAGGTGGTGACTGCCAGGAACGTGCTGGTGCGCTGCAGCCGACCCCACGGATCGCCTTTGTAGTCGGAGTGCTGCGCGACGCCGGCCATCGCCAGCGGATGCAACGACTGCAGCAGCAGTGCCCGCAGGCCGCCGACGAACATCGATGCGTCGGCGTGCACGCGGCGGATCGGCCGGTCGTCAGCGAACCAGCGCGGGCCCGGGGTGGAATGAATTCGGGTGCGGTTCTGCGGGCCTTCCGGGCCGGCGACCATGGCGAAAAGTCCCTGGCCGAGGCGTTCGCGGACCCTGTCGAGATCCAGATCAAGATTCAGCGGCAACGGCATGCTTCAACGGTACGCGGTAGCGCCCGGAACTATGCGCAGGGTTCCCGGCCCGGCTCGGTCGCCACGCCACTAGGCTTACCGCGTAACTGGAAGCGACTGGAGGAGACCGACGTGACGATCCGGGTTGGCATCAATGGTTTCGGCCGCATTGGACGTAACTTCTACCGTGCGTTGGCGGCGCAGCAGGCGGAAGGCAAGGCCAAGGGCATCGAGATTGTGGCGGTTAACGATCTGACCGACCCCGCCGCTCTCGCGCACCTGCTGAAATTCGATTCCATCCTGGGCCGCCTCTCGGAAGAGGTCTCCGCGGACGGCGACACCATCAGTGTCGGTAAGCACAAGATCAAGGCGTTCGCGGTCAAGGACGGCCCGGCTGCGCTGCCGTGGGACCAGGTCGGCGTCGACGTGGTGGTGGAGTCCACCGGACACTTCAACGACGCCAAGGCGCACGGCCACCTGCAATCCGGGGTGAAGAAGGTCATCATCTCCGCGCCGGCGTCGGACGAGGACATCACCATCGTGATGGGCGTCAACGACGATAAGTACGACGGCAGCCAGAAGGTCATTTCCAACGCCTCGTGCACCACGAACTGCCTTGGCCCGATGGCCAAGGTCATCAACGACGAGTTCGGCATCATCCGCGGATTGATGACCACCATCCACGCCTACACCGGCGATCAGAACCTGCAGGACGGCCCGCACAAGGATCTACGCCGGGCCCGCGCGGCGGCGGTCAACATCGTCCCGACCTCGACCGGCGCCGCCAAGGCCATCGGCCTTGTGCTGCCTGAACTCAAGGGCAAGCTCGACGGCTACGCGCTGCGGGTTCCGATCCCCACCGGGTCGGTCACCGACCTGACCGTCGAACTCAAAAAGCACGCCAGTGTCGAGGAGATCAACGCCGCGATGAAGGCCGCCGCCGAGGGCAAGCTCAAGGGCATCCTCAAGTACTACGACGCACCGATTGTCTCCAGCGATATCGTCACCGACCCACACAGCTCGATCTTCGACTCCGGCCTGACCAAGGTGATCGACAACCAGGCCAAGGTGGTCTCCTGGTACGACAACGAGTGGGGCTACTCCAACCGCCTGGTCGATCTCGTCGCTCTCGTCGGCAAGTCCCTGTAAGCACTGACCGGAAGAGACTGAAGAACAGTGGCCGTCCCAACGCTTGCCGACCTGCTGGCTGAGGGCGTCGCAGGCCGCGGCATCCTGGTCCGCTGCGATCTCAATGTTCCACTCGACGATCGCGGCGTCGTCACCGACGCGGGCCGCATCGACGCATCCGTGGCGACATTGAAGGCGCTCTCCGACGCCGGGGCCAAGCTGGTGGTGATCGCGCACCTGGGCCGTCCCGAGGGCGGTGCGGACCCCAAGCTGTCACTGGCCCCGGTGGCGAAGGTGTTGGGCGAGAAGTTGGGTCGGCACGTCCAACTGGCCGGCGACGTGGTCGGCACGGATGCGTTGGCTCGTGCGGAGGGCCTCACCGACGGAGACATCCTGCTGCTGGAGAACATCCGGTTCGATCCCCGCGAGACCAGTAGGGACGACGCGCAGCGACTCGCGCTGGCCAAGGCTCTGGTCGAGTTGGTTGATTCCCCGGGTGGGCGCCTCGGCGCGTTCGTGTCCGATGGTTTCGGTGTGGTCCATCGCAAGCAGGCCTCGGTGTACGACATCGCGACGCTGCTACCGCATTACGCGGGCACCCTGGTGGCGGCCGAGGTCAAGGTGCTCGAACAGCTGAGCACCACCGGCCAACGGCCCTACGCGGTGGTGCTCGGCGGATCCAAGGTGTCCGACAAACTCGCCGTTATCGAGAACCTGGCCGGCAAGGCCGACAGTGTCGTCATCGGCGGCGGAATGTGCTTCACCTTCCTTGCCGCCCAGGGGGTTTCGGTGGGCAAGTCGCTGCTGCAGGAAGAGATGATCGACACCTGCCGTCGACTGCTCGAAGAATTCGGTGACGTGATCCACCTGCCGGTGGACATCGTGGTCGGATCAGAGTTCTCAGCCGATTCCACGCCGGAAACCGTTGCCGCCGAACAGATCCCGGATGACAAAATTGGCCTGGATATCGGGCCCGAGTCGGTTCGGCGCTTCACCGCACTGCTGTCCAACGCGAGGACCATTTTCTGGAACGGCCCCATGGGAGTTTTCGAGTTCCCCGCTTTCGCCGCCGGCACCAAGGGTGTGGCCGAGGCGATCATCGCCGCGACGGCAAAGGGTGCGTTCAGCGTTGTGGGCGGAGGGGATTCCGCTGCCGCGGTGCGCCAACTCGGACTGCCCGAAAAGGGCTTCTCGCACATATCCACCGGGGGCGGTGCGTCGCTGGAATACCTTGAGGGCAAGACGCTGCCCGGTATCGACATCCTCACCTAGGAGACGGCCGTGTCGCGTAAACCGCTCATCGCGGGTAACTGGAAGATGAACCTCAATCACTTCGAGGCCATCGCCCTGGTTCAGAAGATCGCCTTCGCGCTGCCCGACAAGTACTTCGACAAGGTCGATGTCACGGTGATCCCGCCCTTCACCGATCTGCGAAGCGTGCAGACCCTGGTTGACGGCGACCGGCTTCGGCTGACCTACGGGGCGCAAGACCTGTCGCCGCACGATTCGGGCGCCTACACCGGTGAGATCAGTGGCGCGTTCCTGGCCAAGCTGGGCTGCACCTTCGTCGTCGTAGGCCATTCCGAGCGGCGCGCTTACCACCACGAGGACGACGCACTGGTCGCCGCCAAAGCCGCGGCCGCGTTCCGGTACGGACTGACCCCGATCGTGTGTGTCGGTGAGCACCTCGAGGTCCGCGAGGCGGGCAATCACGTCGAGCACAATGTCGCCCAGTTGCGCGGATCGCTTGCCGGCCTGACCGGGGAACAACTGACCACGGTGGTGATCGCCTACGAGCCGGTGTGGGCGATCGGTACCGGTCGGGTGGCCGGTGCCGCTGATGCCCAGGAGGTATGCGGCGCCATTCGCACCGAGTTGGCCGAACTGTCCTCGCCGGCCATCGCGGCCGGTGTACGGGTGCTTTACGGCGGCTCGGTGAACGCCAAGAACGTGGGCGAGATCGTCGCCCAACCCGACGTCGACGGGGCCCTGGTGGGTGGGGCATCGCTGGAGGGCGAGCAGTTCGCCACGCTGTCCGCTATCGCCGCGGGCGGGCCGCTGCCCTGACCCGAGCCGTGATCTCCGGCCTGAGCGGGTAACCTGGGGCCCATGATTTTGACCCTTCAGATCCTGCTGGTGATCACCAGCCTCCTCCTTGTGCTGCTGGTGCTGTTGCACCGCGCCAAGGGTGGCGGCTTGTCGACTCTGTTCGGCGGTGGCGTTCAGTCCAGCCTGTCCGGGTCCACCGTGGTCGAGAAGAACCTCGACCGGCTGACGTTGTTCGTGACCGGCATCTGGCTGGTCTCGATCGTCGGCGTCGCCCTGCAGATCAAGTACCCCTAGCCCCGGGCGCCCCGGGTGTGGGGCGCGCCTCGGGGTATTCCTCGGGTTCCCCGCGTGCGTCTGTCCCAGCGGGCGGGTCCGCCCCCGCGTCCAGAAGCTCTCGGCCTCGGTGCACCCGGTTGACCGCAGGTGGTCCGGTGCCATCCGACCAGGCGACACGGCCGTCTTCGGTAACACTGGTTGTGTATTGGCCGTCGGTCACGGCGCCGTGGTCCGGCGGGCAGCCGAAGAAGAGATTGTCGGAGTCGGTTCTGCCGCCCGACGCCCAGCCGTGAGCATGATGGATCTCGCAGTCGTAGCCGGGTGCGAAACAGTTCGGTCTGGTGCATCCGACGTCGCGGGCGTGGCAGATGATGCGTTGATCGGTGGTCGCGACCCGCTTGCTGCGGCCCAGGTACAGCGGTCGTTCGCTATGGCCGTCGAACACGGCGAGATAGTGGATCGCCCCGCCGGCCGCGGCGCATCGGATCAGGTCCCGCATGGGTAGGCGGCCGGTACCCCCGGTTCGGGCCGGCGGCGGCATCGGGATGCCGGGATCGGCGCAGGCACGCGCCGCCTGTTCGAGTTCGGCCACTGTCGTCGTCGCGATCACCGTGACCGGCATGCCGCGGTGTTGACCGAGGGCGCCGGATGCCATCGCGGTCTTCAAGCCCAGCACCACGGCGTCATGGCAGCGCTGCTCCCGGGTGCGGGAATCCTTCTCGCACGCATCAGCGACCTCAACGCCCGCCGATCCGACAATGTCGGGCAGATGCCGGCCGGGCCGGACCACGGCGGCCACGGCTTCGACGCAGGCTCGCGCCTCCGGATCCAGCCAGCCGGATAATCTGCTCATCCCATCCGGGCCCTGCCGACCCAGCGTCAGGCCGCGGCGCTTGGCGCGGTATTCGTCACTGAAATTACCGTCCGGATTCAGGCAGTCGGCGATTGTGGTCGCGACGGCGTCGACGAACTTCGAATCCTGGGCGCGCGCGTAGTGCACCAGGGTGCGTTC
>JAPLAO010000197.1 GCA_026393245.1 Mycobacterium sp.
AACACCTCGGTGACCGATCCGACTTCCGCGCCGTCAACCGTGCGGACCGTGAGTCCTTCGAGTTGATGATCGTAGAACTCGTCGGGATCGGTGATCGGCGGTAAGTCGGCCGAGTCGACGACGAACAGATTGCCGCGCAACAGATCAGCGCCGTCACGGTCGACGACTCCGACTAACCGGACCAGCATTCGGACACCGTGCGGACGGGATGACTCCACCTCGCACTCCCGTGCAGCGGAATCGACGCCGCCGCGGGAAGGCTTGAGCCGCAGGTGATTTCCAGGCGAAAAACGAATCTGCGGATCGTCGGTTCGTACGTCGACAACGAGTTCTCCGGCCAGCCCGTGGGCTTTCACCACCCGGCCTACGACGAGCTCCATGAGGACAGCTCAGCTACTGGTCGGTGTCCACCACGTCGACACGGATACCCTTGCCGCCGATGCCGGAGACTAGGGTTCGCAGCGCGGTGGCGGTACGTCCGCTGCGGCCGATCACCTTGCCCAGATCATCGGGGTGCACATGCACCTCGACGGTCCGGCCGCGACGGTTGGTCACCATGTCGACGCGAACGTCGTCCGGATTGTCGACGATCCCGCGGACCAGATGCTCCACGGCGTCGACGACGGCCGAGCTCATTCGGCCTCGGCAGCGGCTTCGGCCGGAGCCTCAGCTTCGGCTTCGGTCTCAGCAGGCGCTTCAGCCTCAGCAGCGGCTTCGGTCTCAGCCTCGGCGACAGCCTCGACCTCGGCGGGGGTGTCCGCCTCGGCAGGCGCAGCGTCCGCCTCTGCGGCAGGAGCCGCCTCCGCCGCCTCGGCCTTCTTGGTAGGCGGCTTGCGCTTCTTGAGTTGCGTCGCCTCGCCGGTCGGGGCGCCGTCGCCGGCTGCCAGAGCGGCATTGAACAGGTCCAGCTTGCTGGGCTTGGGTTCCTTGACCTTCAGCGTGCCCTCAGTGCCGGGCAGGCCCTTGAACTTCTGCCAGTCGCCGGTGATTTTCAGCAGCTTCAGCACGGGTTCGGTGGGCTGGGCACCCACTGAGAGCCAGTACTGGGCGCGTTCGGAGTTCACCTCAATCAGGCTGGGCTCTTCCTTGGGGTGGTAGCGCCCGATGATCTCGATGGCGCGTCCGTCGCGGCGGTTGCGGGCATCAGCAATGGCAATGCGGTACTGGGGATTGCGGATCTTGCCGAGCCGAGTGAGCTTGATTTTTACAGCCATGAATGAAACGTCTCCTGTGGTCTCACGCTGCAATTCAGCGATCACCGGCGGGATGCCGGAATCCGGTTTTGCCTCGCGTGGGGTGGCCCGGGCAATTGCGTGACGCTACGTCCCAAGGCCAGCGCCCTATCCTGCCAGAAGGGGCGGTCCCGACGGTAATCGCACGAGCGATACCTGGTTTCAAAAAACCTTGTCCATGCACTTGGTCTCGACCCGCCGCGTCATCCGCCAACCCTCCGCGGTCCGAATGAATTCGTCGTCGTACCACAGTGCGCACAACAGAATCTTCCCGCTGTCGTCGAGTTTCATCGGGTTGAAGCACATGGTGCGACCAGAGGCGGTGTCGCCGGTCACCCGGATATCGAAGTTGCCAACCAGGTGGTAGTAGGCAGGAAAGTCGGGCAACACCTCCGCAAGCCAGGCCTTGACCGCGGGAAAGACGCCGTCGATGCCGCCCATCACGCGGTAGTCGATGTAGGCGTCGGGGGTGAAGATCGCATCCAAATCATCGAATCTGCGCTGGTCGATCGCGGTTGCGTAGTCGACCACCAACTGCTGGATTTCCAGTCGATCGGAGATTTCCGCCAAACTCATCATGACGACGATTCAACACCGCCCGGCGTAGCCGTATTGCAGCGGTTAGGGTAAGCGCCCATGGGAAGGCTCACGACCGCTCTCGCGGCGTCCATCGCACTCGTTGTCGGCACGGTCGGGATCGGCGTCGCGTCCCCCGCGAGCGCCGATCCGAACATTCAACCGATCGGTTCATCGCCCATCCCGGACGGTCCGGCACCGGCCTGGATCGTCGCCGATCTCGACAGCGGCCAGGTGCTGGCCGGTCGGGACATGTACGGGGCCTACCCACCGGCGAGCACCATCAAGACCCTGTTGGCGCTGACCGCACTGGATGAGGTGAACCTGGACTCCACCGTGGTCGCCACCCCGGCCAACACCAACGTCGAGTGCAATTGCGCCGGCGTCAAGGCCGGCCGCACCTACACCGCACGCCAGTTGCTCGACGCGGTCCTGTTGGTGTCCGGTAATGACGCAGCCAACGCCCTGGCCGACATGCTGGGCGGATATGACATCGCGGTGGACAAGATGAACGCCAAAGCCGCCGCGATCGGCGCCACCAACACCCACGCCACCTCGCCGTCGGGACTTGACGGTCCAGGCGGCCCGGGTTGGACCACCCCGCACGACCTGGCCGCGATCTTCCGCGCTGCGATGGCCAATCCGGTGTTCGCGCAGATCACCGCCAGTCCGACGGCGCTGTTCCCCACCGACACCGGCGAACGCCTCATGATCAACCAGGACGAATTGCTGGTGCGTTACCCGGGCGCGATCGGCGGCAAGACCGGCTTCACCAACGCCGCACGCAAGACCTTCGTCGGGGCCGCGGACCGCGACGGCCGACGGATCGTCATCGCGATGATGTACGGCCTGGTCCGCGAAGGTGGGCCTACCTACTGGGATCAAGCCGCCATGCTGCTGGACTGGGGTTTCGCCCAGAATCCGGCCGAGAGCGTCGCAGCACTGTAGCGCTGTGGCGCTGAGCCCCCAGCCCTGTAGCGGCTACCGGTTGAAGCCCGGTGAGGAGACCTCAGCCTCGGAGAGTTCGAAAGGCGGCGGCGCGATGACCGACGGTGCGGCCTCGCCAAGGTTCCCCGACGCCTCTGCCGGCATCCCTCCGGACGGACCGCCGATGATTTCCGAGCTTCCGGTTCCCATACCAATCACGGGATTGCCCTCCAGTGGGATGACTCCCGGCACCCAGGCAAGGATGTCACGTGTTCCGTCATTCCACACGACGCTGTTGGGTGTATCGCCGATGACGTCGAAGTAGAGCTTTCCGGTGGTGCTGCCGCCGGGCGGGAGTTGCCCGGCGTTGATGCCACCGGGCGCATTGAGCAGCACCGGGTCACCGTCGCCGCTCTCGGCTCGAACCATGAAGCCCTGAATCTTCGGATCGACCGCGACTCCGAACGACGCGACGTTCAGGGTGGCCTCGTACAGCCGGCCATAGTGCGGCACGGGGGCGTTACTCGGTCCGAAATTCGTCACGGTGTAGCCGATCACCGGAACGCCGGGGATGTAGCTGATCCGCTCCTGCTCGCCGAAGATCTTGATGTTGTCGGTAGCCGATGCCGGCGCGACGGTGACCGCACCGATTCCGAACGGGATTGCGGCGGCGGCAATGACGCCGGCCAGCTTCGTGGTCTTCACCCTGTGACTCCTATCGTCTCGCGGGATTGTATCTCCGGTACCAATCAGAAACCGCATCGAACCCGAACTGCGGCCTTGCCTGGTTAGCGTAAGCGCCCATGCAGGTCATGTCGCGCTGGTTGAGCCAAATCGCCGTTGGTACCGCGGTCGGCCTGATCGCCACGCTGGCGCCGCCGCAGGCCGGTGCCGAACCGGACGGCCAACCGGCCGCGATGGCGACCCCCGTCGGCCCCGCCCACGCCTGGCTGGTGGCCGACATGATCAGCGGCCGCATCCTGGGCGGAAAGGACCCCTACAGCCAGCACGCGCCGGCCAGCACCATCAAGGCCCTGCTGGCCATGGTGGTGCTCGACCAGATCAGTCCCGATACCGCGGTGCGGGCGACGCAGTCCAGCACCGACGTCGAGTGCTCGTGCGTCGGCCTGGTGCCCGGAGCGGTCTACACCACCCGGCAGTTACTCGATGCCCTACTGATGGTGTCGGGCAATGACGCCGCCAACCTGCTCGGCGAGATGCTGGGCGGCCCCCAGGTGGCGGTCGCGAAGATGAACGCCAAGGCTGTGCAAGTCGGCGCGCGCAGCACCCGGGCGGGTTCGCCGTCGGGATTGGACGGGCCGGGCTGGGAATCGACCACCACGTCCAACGATTTGGCGGTGATCTACCGGGCAGCCCTGAACTATCCGCTGTTCGCTCACATCCTGCACCAATCCACGGCCCTGTTCCCGGACGGCG
>JAPLAO010000031.1 GCA_026393245.1 Mycobacterium sp.
CTGACCGGCCTGGGCGCCAAGTTCGGCAAGTCGTTGGTGAGTGCCAACGCGGCGCTGCAAGAACTCAACCCGCGCCTGCCCCGCCTGCAGTACGGCTTGCAGAAACTTGCCGACACGGCCGATATCTACACCGCCTACGGCCCGGACTTCTGGGATGCCGTGGACAACGTGCTGACTTCTGCGCGCACCATCAACGCCCAGCGCGGCGACCTCGATGCCGCACTGCTTGCCGCCGACGGCTTCGGTAACACCGGCGCCGACGTGTTCGAGCGCGGCATGCCGTACTTCGTGCGGGCGATGTCGGACCTCATCCCGACGTCGCAAACACTGAACACCTACAGCCCTGAGCTGTTCTGCATGGTGCGCAACTACGCCCAACTTCTGCCGCTGGCCCTGTCCTCCTTCGGTGGCAATGGCTACTCGCTGGACACCAATGCCGAGGTGCTCGGCGCGCCGGGCGCGTATGTGTATCCGGAGAACCTCCCGCGCGTCAACGCTCGCGGCGGTCCGGGCGGCGCCCCGGGTTGCTGGCAGCCGGTGAACAAGAACTTCTGGCCGGCGCCAACCATGGTGGCTGACACCGGTGCGTCGCTCGCGCCCTACAACCACTTCGAACTCGGTCAACCGTTCCTGATGGAATACGTGTGGGGACGTCAAATCGGGGAGCAGACGATCAACCCATGAGGACTTCCGCTACCGCCGTCAAACTCGGCATCGTCTCCCTCGTGCTGCTGCTCTGCACGGCGCTACTGATCGTCATCTTCGGGCAGTTGCGGTTTGAGCGCAACAACACCTACACCGCTGAATTCAGCAATGGCAGTGGACTGCGATCCGGACAGTTCGTCCGCGCCGGTGGCGTCGAGGTCGGCAAGGTGTCCGGTATTTCGCTCACCGACAACGGCCAGCGCGCACTGGTCACCTTCAAGGTGGACAAATCGCTTCCGCTCTACCAGTCGACGACGGCCCAACTCCGCTACGCCAACCTGATTGGCGACCGGTATCTCAATCTTGAGCGGGGTACCGGTGAGGGCGCGGATCGGGTGCTGCCGCCCGGCGGTTTCATTCCGGTCGCGCGCACCCAACCGGCACTCGACCTCGATGCGCTCATCGGCGGATTCAAGCCGCTGTTCAAGTCACTTGACCCGGAGAAGGTCAACAACATCGCCACCTCACTGGTGACGGTGTTCCAGGGCCAGGGCGGCACGATCAGCGACATCCTCAGCCAGACAGCGCAATTGACGTCCACCCTCGCCGACCGCGACCAGGCGATCGGTGAGGTGATCACCAACCTCAACACCGTGCTCGGAACGGTCGTCAAGCACCAGAAGGAGTTCGACTCCACCGTCGTCAACTTCGAGACCCTGATCACCGGCCTGAAGAACCGCGCCGATCCGCTAGCCGGAGCGATTGCCGACATCAGTGACGCCTCCGGCACCCTGGCCGGGCTGCTGCGTGATGACCGCCCGCTGCTGCAGCAGACCGTCGGCCACCTGGAGACCATCCAGCAGCCCTTCGCCGACGATCCGGCGAAACTCGACAAGCTGCTCAGCGAGTACCCCGCTGCCATCACCCTGATCGGCCGGGCCGGCGGCATCTATGGCGACTTCTTCAACTTCTACCTGTGCGAGATCAGCCTGAAGCTCAACGGTCTGCAGCCGGGCGGGCCGGTTCGTACGGTCAACATCACCAAGCAG
>JAPLAO010000192.1 GCA_026393245.1 Mycobacterium sp.
AGCCGCGGGAGTCTCTTCGAGGACTTGACAGCTCAGGCAGTTCGGCGCAACGACGATCTGATTGTCTACTTCGGATCGCGCAACGACCAGACGGTGGACCCCCGGAAGTTTCCGTCGTCGGCCGCCGATACCTTCAATCTCGCCCGATTCGCCGCACCGGCGGCGAAAGTTCTGGTGATCGGTCCGCCGTGGCCGACAGCGTCACCGCCGCCGGCCGTGCTGAAGATCCGCGACCTGCTGCGGGATCAGGCTGCGATAGTCGGGGCGGTGTTCGTCGACCCGATCGCCGAGGGCTGGTTCGTCGGTCGCCCAGAACTAATCGGCCAGGACGGTGTGCATCCGACCGATGCCGGTCACGTCTATATGGCGGACAAAATTGCCCCGCTGATTTATGACCGACTCACCATTGCGGTGTAGGCAGGTCTAGTTCTTGTAGTGGGCTGAACTCGTTGGCCACAGGGCCGCGGCGAACAGTAGCGACGTCATTGTGATGGAGCCGATTTAGCGTCCCTCAGGCGGCTGGGGGGGAGCGCCGTTGGTGTCGTCCCCTTCGCTGTCCGACCCGATGTCGGGGTGCGGATTGGGAACGGCCGGCTGGCGTTTGAGCCAGTCCTTCAGCCGGAAAAGCTGGCTGGAGACCATTCCGACGCCGAGCAGCAGCACGCCGCCAATGATCAGCGCAGTCGTCATCGGGATACCCCTTCAGCTGGTACAACTACCCTGGTACCAGTGTCCCAGCCCTCCGCCGATGACGTACGCAAGTTGCGCGCGCGACTCGACGGGCTGACGATCCGTGATGGCGCGCGTCTCGGCCGTCGACTGAAAGCCCTACGCGGACCGGTCAGCACGGCGAAACTGGAGCAACTCACCAAGGAGTTCAGCACCGCTGAAGCCGTGATCGCCGCCCGCGCCGCGGCGGTGCCCGTCATCACCTATCCGGACTTGCCCGTCAGTAAGTTTCGTGCTGAACTCGCCACCGCAATCAACGAGAACCAGGTGGTGGTTGTCGCCGGCGAGACCGGATCCGGCAAGACCACCCAGCTGCCCAAGATCTGCCTGCAGCTTGGCCGCGGCGTACGCGGTGCCATCGGGCACACCCAGCCCCGGCGGCTGGCGGCCCGAACGGTGGCCGAGCGGATCGCCGATGAGTTGGGCTCGCCGCTGGATACAGACCGGCGGATGGGCATCAAGCCGGTCGGATACACCGTGCGTTTCACCGACCAAGCCGGGGATCGCACCCTGATCAAGTTGATGACCGACGGGATCCTGCTCGCCGAGATCCAACGTGACCGGCGGCTGCTGGGCTACGACACCCTGATCCTCGATGAGGCTCACGAGCGCAGCCTCAACGTGGATTTCCTTCTCGGCTACCTACACCAGTTGCTCCCTCGCCGACCCGATCTGAAGGTCATCGTCACCTCAGCGACCATCGAGCCGCACCGGTTTGCCGCCCACTTCTTCGGGGCGCCGATCGTCGAGGTCTCCGGCCGGACCTATCCGGTCGAGATCCGCTACCGTCCGCTGGAACTCGAACCAGTGGCAGCCGATGGCGATGACCCGGATGATCCCGACCACGAGGTGGTGCGTATCGAGCCGCGCGATCAGACCGAAGCCATCATTGATGCGATTGAGGAACTCTCGGCCGAGCCTCCCGGCGACGTGCTGGTGTTCCTCTCCGGTGAGCGCGAGATCCGCGATACCGCAGAAGCGGTGCGCGGTGCGATGAAGGCGGTGGAGGTATTACCCCTGTACGCGCGACTGCCGACCGCCGAACAGCAGAAGGTTTTCAGGCCCAACACGAGTCGGTTGATGCGACGAATCGTGTTGGCCACCAACGTCGCCGAGACGTCGCTGACGGTCCCGGGCATCCGTTACGTCGTAGACCCCGGAACCGCTCGGATCTCGCGCTACAGCCGACGCACCAAGGTGCAACGGCTGCCGATCGAACCGATCTCCCAGGCGTCGGCCTCCCAACGCGCCGGTCGATCCGGTCGAACCGCACCCGGCGTGTGCATCCGGCTCTACTCCGAGCAGGACTTCCTAGCCAGGCCACGATTCACCGACCCGGAGATCTTGCGCACCAATCTCGCCGCGGTGATCCTGCAGATGGCCGCGTTGCAACTCGGCGACGTGGCGAACTTTCCGTTCCTCGATCCGCCGGAGCGGCGCAGCATCAACGACGGCGTGCAACTACTTCAGGAACTCGGAGCGTTCGACCGCGCCGGTGTCATCACCGAGACCGGCCGGCGCTTGGCGCAACTGCCCGTCGACCCGAGGCTGGGCCGGATGATTCTGCAGGCCGATGCCGAGGGCTGCCTGCGCGAGGTTCTGGTCTTGGCTGCCGCGCTGTCCATCCCGGACCCGCGTGAACGGCCCACCGACCGGGAGGAGGCGGCACGGCAGAAGCACGCCCGCTTCGCCGATGAGACCAGCGATTTCATGTCGTATCTGAACCTCTGGACATATCTGATGGGGCAGCGAAAAGCGATGTCCGGCAGTGCGTTCCGTCGGATGTGTCGCGAGGAGTACCTGCACTATCTGCGAATCCGGGAATGGCAGGATCTCACCGGTCAGTTGCGCAGTATTGCTGCCGGAATCGGACTGCGTGGCGGTGAGGCGTCCGACGTCGAACCAGCCGACCCGGCGCGCGTTCATGCGGCTTTGGTGGCCGGGTTGCTCTCGCATGTGGGCCTCCGTGAGGCCGAGACCCGGGAATACGCCGGCGCTCGCAACGCCAAGTTTGTGCTCGCACCCGGGTCGGTGCTCACCAAGCGTCCGCCGCGCTGGATCGTGGTGGCCGACCTGGTCGAGACCAGTCGCCTGTATGGCCGGACCGCGGCCCGGGTCGAACCCGAGATGATCGAACGCGTCGCCGGACATCTGGTAGCGCGCAGTTATAGCGAACCGCACTGGGATGCTCAGCGCGGTGCAGTACAGGCCTACGAGCGGGTCACCTTGTACGGACTACCTCTGGTTCCACGCCGGCGGGTGGGCTACGCGGGCGTGGACCCGGAACTGGCGCGGGAGTTGTTCATCCGACACGCTCTGGTCGACGCGGACTGGCAGACCCGGCATCATTTCTTCGCCGAGAACGCCGCGCTACGAGCCGAACTCGCCGAGGTGGAGGAGCGTGCCCGGCGCCGCGATCTGGTGGTGGACGATGATGAGATCTTCGCGTTCTACGACGCTCGAATTCCCGCCGAGGTGGTTTCGGCGAGGCACTTCGACGGCTGGTGGAAGAAACAGCGCCACCGCACGCCGGACCTTTTGACCATGACTCGGGCGGACCTGCTGCGCGTTGACGGTGCCGACGGCGACCGTCCCGACCATTGGCAGGCCGAGGATCTTGCGCTGCCGCTGAGCTACCGGTTCTCCCCTGGTGATTCCGACGACGGTGTCACCGTCCATGTCCCGGTGGGTGTGCTGGCCCGCCTGGGCGGGGATCAGTTCAGCTGGCAGGTACCGGCCCTGCGCGAGGAACTCGTCACCGCGCTCATCCGCTCACTACCGAAAGAATTGCGGCGCAACTTCGTTCCCGCACCCGACACCGCCCGGGCGGTCCTGGCCGACCTCGATCCGACGACCGAATCGCTGCTGGAGTCCCTGCAACGCCAACTGCACCGTCGGACCGGTGTCCTGGTGCCAATCACCGCATTCGACCTGGACAGGTTGCCCGCACACCTGCGGGTGACGTTCGCCGTCGAGACACCCGACGGCACCGAGGTGGCGCGCGGCAAGAATCTCGAGGCGCTCCAAACCCGTCTTGCCGGCCACGCCAGCCGGGCCGTCGCCGATGCGGTTGCAGGCGATCTTCAGCGCAGCGGGCTGCGCGGGTGGCCCGAGGATCTACCCGAGTTGCCGCGAACTGTTCAAAGCGACGTCGGCGGTCACAGCGTGCGCGGCTACCCCGGTTTGGTCGATCACGGCGACTCGGCGGGAGTCCGGGTGTTCGCGACGAGCACCGAACGCGATGTCGCAATGCGAGCCGGGCTGCGTCGCCTGCTCCGAATCAGCACAGCCTCGCCGGTGAAATCGCTGGAGAAAAGCCTCGATCCACGCAGGCGACTGGTGTTGGGAATCAATCCGGACGGGTCTCTGCAGGCGCTGCTGGATGACTGTGTGGACGCTGCGGTTGACGTACTGATCTCGACCCCGGTGTGGACTAGGGCCGAGTTCGATGCGCTGCGACAACGAGTCGGTGCCGGGTTGGCGGAAACAGCCGCCGACATTCTGGTCCGCGTCGAAAAGGCGCTGATCGCCGCGCTGGAGATTGCCCTGCCCGCAAGTCCGCCGCCGGCGCAGGCCGACGCGATCGCCGACATCCGGACCCAACTGGCTGCCCTGACGCCGGCGGGGTTCGTCACCGCCACCGGAGCCGCGCATCTGAGCGATCTCACCCGCTATCTCACCGCGATCGCACACCGCCTTGATCGGCTACCGCAGGCGGTTGCTGCCGATCGCGACCGGATGGCGCGCATCCAGAACGTGCAAGAGGCTTATGACGAACTGCTGCACGCACTGTCGGGTGCGCGGGCGAGCGCTGATGACGTCGGTGATATCGCACGGATGATCCAGGAACTCCGCGTCAGCCTGTGGGCTCAGCAGTTGGGCACGCCCAAACCCATCAGCGAGCAGCGGATCTACCGGGCGATCGACGCGGTCATGGAGTCCGATCACCGATAGACTCCCCACCGTGGTTGCGCCCGACGATCCGCTCTCAGCAGATGATGCACACATCCTGAATCTCGAGTCGGACTCGATCACCGGTCACACCCTGAAGCTCGTCATCCTCGAGCCGGGAATCGTTCCCCTCGATCTCGACACCCTGAGAAGTGCTGTGGAACAACGCCTTGCGACCCAACCGCGGGCGACCCAGCGCGTCGAGACGACCGAGGGCGACCCGCGCTGGGTGGCGGCAGGCGCCTTCGATATCACCGACCACATCCGCCGCGTGTCTGCTCCCGACGCTGCTTCCGAAGCCGACCTCTGGCGGATCGTCAGTGGGTTGATGTCCGAGCATCTTGATCGCACCCGCCCGCTATGGACTTTCGACGTGATCGGTCCATTGGCCGACGGCCGGGAAGCGATCGCGGTACGTATCCATCACGCGATGGCCGACGGAATCGCTTGCGTACGGTTCCTGGAATCGGTGCTCTTCGATACCGGCCCGGATTCGTCGGAACCCGAGGGGCACCGGAGGGGGCTGAGGCCGACCGCCGCACCGCTGAGCCGCGAAGGCGAGGCACTCCGGATGCCCGGCGCTATCGTCCGGGAGTTGGGTCACCGCGCTTCGCGCTCTCCATTCGATCGGCCGATCACGGTCGCGCGTGAATTGGCTTTCACCGCAGCGCCGTTGGCCGAGATGAAAGAGATCGGTGCATCGCGGCCCGGCAGTGCAACCGTCAATGACGTCCTATTGGCGATTATCGCCGGCGGTTTGCGCGAGTGGCTGCCCGCCGATGGATCGCGCGCCCGCCATCTGCGCGCGCAGGTGCCGGTCAGCCTGCACCACCGCGATGCGGCTGACGGCATCGCGGGCAATCACGATTCGTTCATCAATATCGACCTGCCGCTCGGGCAGGCAGATCCACTGATCCGGCTTGACCTGATCAGCTCCGAAACCACCACGCGTAAGCGTCTCGATGACGCCGGACAGATGTACGACCTGTTTCATGCCCTCGGCCGAGTGAAATTGATTGACCGGGCGGTCCAGCATCTGGCCGGCAGCGCGAACGAATTCAGCTTGGCGATCTCCAATGTCCCCGGTCCGGGCTACCCGGTCAGCGTTGCCGATCGAGCAGTGCAGCACCTGTTCTCATCTTCGGAACCCGGTACCCACCACGCCCTGCGCATTTCGGCGATCTCGTGTTCCGGGGCTATCGGGATCGGACTGTGCACCGACCCGTCTGCGTTGCCCGATATTGCCGGACTCACCGACGCAATCAGCCGCGCCTACAGCGAATTGCGCGGCGCCGCAATCGGCCCGGCTTAGGCCATACCGACCGCCACCCGCGGTTGTTCATCGACGGTCGCGCTATCCAATACCAGTTCGGCTACCCGTGCCCGGTGTTGCTCGGCACTGCCGAGCAACACCGCATCGGTGGCGGCGCGTTTGAAGTACAGGTGTGCCTGGTGTTCCCAGGTGAAGCCGATGCCGCCGTGCACCTGGATGGCATCGGCCGCGATCCGGCTGAACGCGGCCGAACAGGTCGCCTGCGCGATGCTGACCGCCAGCGCAGGATCGTCACTTCCGTCGGTCAACGCCCACACGGCGTGGTACGCAGTCGACCGGGCGTGTTCGAGGTCGACCAGCATGTCGGCAAGCTTGTGTTTGACCGCCTGGAACGAGCCGATCTGGCGGCCGAACTGCAACCGGGACTTGGCATAGTCGACCGACAGGTCAAGCAGATGCTGCGCCGCACCGACCTGTTCCACCGCCAGCAGAGCGGATCCGACCTGGAGTGCGTGGGTGATCACCCGGTCGGCGTCAGCCGGACCGGCCAGGAGTTGCGCGGGCGCACTGGAGAAGACGACGCCTGCCTGCGGGCGGGTGAGGTCCATCGTGACCAGCCCAGTGCGTTGCGCGCCTTCGCCTTTGGGGCCGACCGCGTACAGACCCACACCATCGGATGCCTTGGCCGCCACCAGAAGCACGTCGGCAGACGTTCCGTCGACCACCCGATCGACGGTTCCGGTGAGGGTGAACCCGTCACCGTGGGGCGTGGCCGTGACGCTGATCCGTTCGGGATCGAAGGCACCGGCGGAGTCGTTGACCGCGAACGCGGCCGTCCGCTCGCCCTCGACGAGGGACGCCAGCAGGTCGTCGCGGGCCGGCGAGCCCGCGCATGCCACCAGGGCCGGAATGGCGAGATAGACCGTTCCGAAAAGCGGACCGCAACTCAGCGCGGCGCCGAACTCCTCGACGGCGACTGCCTGATCTACCAGTGACCCACCGACTCCACCATCGGACTCCGGTACCGACATCGCGAGCACGCCGAGTTCGGATCCCAAGCGGTTCCACACCGCCGGGTCGTAGGTGACGTCGGACTCCATCAGTCGGCGGACGGTGGGCTCGTCGAAATTCTCTGCGCAGAACTTGCGTACCGCGCCGCGCAGTTGCTGCTGCTCGTCGCTGAAAGTGAACTCAGCCACGGGGCACGTCCTTCCAGGGCATACCGGCATCGGCACGGAGGTCACCGGGCAGGCCCAGCACGCGTTCGCCGAGGATGTTGCGCATCACCTCAGAGGTGCCGCCCTCAATGGTGTTGGCTCGGCTGCGCAGGTAGCGCTGTTGGATCGGGCCACGCCAGTCGCCGTCACGGTGAGCGCCGTGCATGTCGTAACCGTGGTACAGAATCCCTTCCGGCCCCAGCAGATCCATGCAGAACTCATAGATACGTTGGTTGAGTTCCGCGCCCACCATCTTGCCGATGGAACCTTCTGGACCGGGATCACCGGCAGTGGCGGATGCGCGAGATCGCTCGGAGGTCAGCCGCTGTGCCTCGGCTCGCAGCCACAGCTGGGTCAGGCGGTCCCGGAGCACCGGGGTGTGCAGATCAGGACGCGACGCCCACAGTCCGACGGCCTCGGAAATTGTGCCGGCCCCACGCCTGCTGCCGCTGGCACCCAGCGCGCTGCGCTCGTTCATCAGCGTGGTCATCGCCACCCGCCAGCCGTCGCCCACTGCCCCAAGCCGGTACGTGTCGGGGATGCGCGCGTCGGTGATGTACACCTCGTTGAACTCAGCCTGGCCGGTCATCTGGCGCAGCGGCCGGGTCTCAACGCCCGGCGCATGCATGTCGAGGATGAAGTAGGTCAGTCCCTTGTGCTTGGGGGTGTCGGTGTCTGTTCGGGCCAGCAGCAGTCCCCAGCGCGCCTTGTGGGCCAGGCTGGTCCAGACCTTCTGCCCGTTGATGATCCAATCGTCACCGTCGCGCACCGCGGAGGTGGCCAGCCCGGCAAGATCGGATCCGGCACCGGGTTCGGAGAACAACTGACACCAGATGTCCTCGGTGGTGGCCAGCGGCCGCAGGAAGGACTTCCTGATGTCGTCGCTCTGGGCGTGTTCGCGCACGGTCGGCGCTGCCATGCCGTAGCCCATCGGGTTGAGTCCGAGTGGCACCGGGCCGCCGGCACCCTGCAGCACGGCGTCGGCGACGGCCTGCAGTCCGCGGGAAACGCC
>JAPLAO010000145.1 GCA_026393245.1 Mycobacterium sp.
CCTGCGCGGAGGGTGGCGTGCTGGGAATCCTGTGCGCCTCGATCGCGTCGGTGATGGGCACCGAGGCCATCAAGCTGATCACCGGTATCGGCGAATCCCTGCTGGGCCGGCTGATGATCTATGACGCGCTGGCGATGTCCTACCGCACCATCGCCATCCGCAAGGATCCGCAGGCGCCGGCCATCACCGGCCTCGTCGACTATGAGGTGTTCTGCGGAGTGGAGCAGGACGGGTCGATCGTGGCGGACTCGGCGATCACGCCGGGCGAGTTGCGCGCCCTGATGGACTCCGGCGCCGCGATCGCCCTGATCGACGTTCGTGAACCGGTGGAGCGGGAGATCAACCGCATCTGTGGTGCGGTGCTGCTTCCGCAGTCGGTGCTGCAGTCCAGCGAAGGCATGGCCGGTCTGGCGCCCGGGGTGATGCCGGTGCTCTACTGCAAGACGGGCGTCCGATCGGCGCAAGCGCTGGCCGCGCTGCACCGGGCCGGCTTCGCCAACGCCGTGCATCTGCGGGGCGGAATCGTGGCCTGGGCGGACCAACTCGAACCCGACATGGCGATGTACTGACGGCTTCCTGTCGCCGGGACGCCTTACGCTGGCCATATGACTGACGAGCTCCCGCCCGAGCACGTCTTGGCGACGTTCGGTGTGAAGTCCGGTGAACCGGAGCAGCTGGGTGCCGGCTGGGAGGGTGGCTGGCGCTACGGCGAGCTCGTGCTGGCACCGATCACCGATAACGCCCGCGCCGCCTGGTCGGCGAAGGTGCGCGAGACGCTGTTCGTCGACGGACTGCGGCTGGCCCGGCCGGTGCGCTCGACCGACGGCCGCTATGTGGTCTCGGGTTGGCGGGCGGACACCTTCGTCGCCGGCGCGCCCGAGCCGCGCGACGACGAGGTGGTGGCCACCGGCGTGCGGCTGCACGAGGCCACCGCGACGCTCGAGCGGCCGCGGTTCATCACTCAGATGCCGGTGCCGCCGTGGACCGACGTCGACGTGTTCACCGCGGCTGACCGCGCCGCCTGGGAGGACCGCCCGCTGCATAATCTGCCGCTGGGGGCACCCGAGCTGCCCGAGTCGGAGGATCGCACGCACGCCAGGGAGTTGCTCGGGCAGCTCGCTGGACTGCGCAAGCCGACTAAGAGCCCCAGTCAGCTGGTGCACGGAGATCTTTACGGCACAGTGCTTTTCGCCGGCGCCGCCGCCCCCGGAATCACCGACATCACACCGTACTGGCGGCCGGCATCCTGGGCGGCCGGGGTGGTCGTCGTCGATGCACTATCCTGGGGTGACTCCGACGACGGCCTCGTCGAACGCTGGGACGCCCTGCCCGAGTGGCCGCAAATGTTGTTGCGCGCGTTGATGTTCCGACTCGCGGTGCACGCCCTGCACCCACTGTCGTCGAACGAGACGTTCCCCGGACTGCTGCGTACCTCCGCACTGGTCCGGATGGTGCTCTAGCCGAATCTGTGGCGCACCGACCTCTCGCCGGTCAGTGGTACGCGGTGGTCAGTAGCGATCACACCTTCGGCGCGCAGTAACTCCAGCTGCCGTTCCGCCAGATGCGGCGCCGGCCGACCCGAGGCGGTGATCACCCGGTGCCACGGCAGATCGTCGGAGTCGGTGCGCATGATCCAAGCGACGATTCGCGGGCTGGAAAGGCCGGCCGCACAGGCGATATCGCCGTAGGTGACAACTCGGCCCGGGGGTATCGAGGCCACCAGGTTTCGCACCCGTTCGACCTGGGCGTCGGTGATCGGCGGCATCATTGTTCCTGGGTGGCGGTCAGCCGCGGGCGAGCATATCCCGGATGGCCGCGGCGGTCTCGACGGGTTTGGCCAACGGAACCATGTGCCGGCAGTCGAAGTCCAGCAGGGTGAAGTCAGGCCCAATGCACTCCGTGAGCCCGTCTATCAACGTGTCGCTCACATACGGCGGATCGGATCGCGCTCCGCGGATCACCGTCGTCGGAATTCCATTGCGCGGCAACACGATATCGCGAGCCAGTTCACTCCAGTACGACATCATCGCTGGCACGCAGATCCGCCAGCGGTAGCGGCCATTCGGTAACTGGATGAGATGTTCGGCGAGTTCATCGTCGACATCAGCAACCGGCACGTCGGCCCACGCGGCATTCACCTTCTCGGCGCGGGCCTCGGCGGGATCGGGATAGTCCGGCGATTCCAGCATCGCCTCCGCGACGGCGAGCATTCGCTTGCCGTCCAGGCCGATCGCCGGATCCAGCAGCACCAGGCCGGACACCAGGTCCGGGCAGGCCGCCGCCAGGTGCAGGGCAACCGCACCGCCGAAGGAATGACCCACCACCACGACCGGACCCGCGGCTTCGCGTTCGATCAGGCTCGCCAGCGCGGCGACATTGGCGTCGATGGTCCAGGGCGCTGCCCACGACGAGCGGCCATGGCCGAGCAGATCCGGCGCCAGCACGCTGAATTCGGCCAGGTGCGCATTGGCCAGGGTGTGCCAGCGCCAGCCATGTCCGGTCAATCCGTGAATCATTAGGACTTGTGCGGGGCCGGGCGGGCCGAAGCGGTTCAGGTGGAGTTCGTCGGTCACGCCTCCATGCTGACACCAGGGGGTCTCCGGCTGTCACGGCAGGGGTGTTCGTGTGCGAGGATCTCCGTCGACGGTCGGCTTCAGTGCTCCAAGGGGGTGCGGTGATGGAGTGTGCGGTTTACCTGGATGGCATTCGTCTTCCCGACACCTTCACCCCGATGGCCGCGGTTCAGGAGTGCGGCCGGCTCACACAGGCAGGGCGAAATGCGTTTGTCGGGCTGAGTGTAGATGAACCCGGTGAGGACGAAATGCATTCTGCCGGAGTGATATTCGGTCTTGACGAGCGTGCGATCGAGGATTCCCTGCACACCCATCGACGCCCGAGCATGCGACGCGGCGGCGATATGGTGTCGGTGGTCTTCAAGACAGTCAATTACGTTCCGCACGAGTCGGTCTTTGCAGCCCGCAAAATCGTGGAGACGGGCGAGGAGTTGGTGGTCGTCGGGCCCGATGTTGTCGTCGCGGTCGGCCACGGCGTCCACGGGGGCCTGGACGGATTGCGTGATGAATTGGAGCACCGGGCCGTCCCACTCGATATTCAGGCGCTCTACCTCATCAAGCGCGATGTCGTCAGCCTCAACCGCGCAATCGGTCCGCTGACCCGGGCACTGCAAACGATCGTCACCGACCATCAGGAGCTACTGCCCGCCACGGTGGCGCCCTACCTGAACCAGCTTGTGGACCAGCAAGCCGAGGCCGCTGAACAGATCGGCAATCACGACGAACGGCTGTCGGCGCTGTTGCAGGCCGCGCATGCCCGAATGGATGTGCAGCAGAACGTCGACGTCCGCAAAATCTCGGCGTGGGCGGCCATGGCGGTGGCGGTCACCACGATCACCGGTATCTGCAGCATGAACTTCACCGAGATGCGGTGGGTGGTGGGGCTCGACTACCGGTGGGGTTACCCGGCCGCGCTGGTCTTCATCGCCTCGTTCTGCGGATTTCTCTACGTCACATTCCGGCGCAAACACTGGCTGTAGGTGTGCACGGGCTCAGCAGGTCGCGAAGGCGCCCAGCTTGCCGGTAGCTTCCAGCGTTGCCAGGGACTTGTCCGTCGTCGCGGAGATATCGGCATTGCCGGCCGTCTTCTGGGCCATCTCGCATTTACTCGGCAGGAATCCGACCGGAGCGGAGTTGATGGTGGGCTGCAGCATCCAGTTGGCGTTCGGTGCCTTCTCGATCTCCTTGGCGAAGCCCTCGGCCAGATCCGGCTTATTCATCCGGCTGACGACGAGCCGGTTGGGCGCCCGGCTGAGCATTTCGACGTCGCCGAACGAGTCGCCCGCCACCAGAAACAGTTCGCCTCGGCTGATGATGTTGTCGATGACGCCGGTCTTGCCGCCGCGCCACGACGTCAGGCCGTCGGGAACGGCGAGGATTTCCAGTTGCGACATCCGGGCCGGGTCGAGATTGATGTAGGCGTCGTCGGGCGTGCCCCGGGTGAGTTCGTAATCGGACACCAGCTTTCCGGTGGACCGATCCTTCATCAGGGTGTTGACCGCGATGACGTGATCCAGTGGCAGGGCCGCATCCTTACCGTACTTGGCGACGATCACCGGGTTGAGCGCGTTCTGCACCATCCAGCGCACCGCCCAGGTGATGCCCGCCGACACCACCCACACGTCGTAGCCGTTCTTGCGCAGGTTGCCGTAGAGGTCGGCCATCTGCGGATAGATGAAGGGCCGACCGGCACCGAGGATCTTCGACTGCTTTCCGGTCTTGAGGTCAGCAAGCGCAGACCCGTTGTCGTATGCGGTCGACGTCTTCGCCAGGAAGTCTGCGACCGTCCGCCCGTAGAAGACCGAACTCGGCATCGGGAGAGAGGAATACTCCCGGAACGGATCCGCCTCTCCGCCGGAGTCCAGCAATGCCTCGTAGTAGTCGAAAACCCCGGTGGATATCGACATCTTGGTGCCGTCCGCCGTCGAGAACGGGGGATACAGGGCCGGGGACAACGATGCCGCCTCGATGGCGTTGCTCTGCTGGACTTCAGCCAGGATCGCCTCGCTGACATCGCGCGCCTGGGTGGTGTTGTCGAAGTCGAAGACGGCGATCTTGCCTTGGCCGGCCGACGTGGAGATCGTCTCGGTCAGCTTCTGGTACGTGGTGGTCGTCCAGCCGGCCGCATCGAGCGCGGGGACATCCTTCCCGGCGTTGGCCGACGCGCTGGGCGCACCGTCTTTCGCGGGAGTCGGACTGGTAGCGCCGCAGGCGGCCAGGGCTAACGTCATCACGATCGCGGGTACGGCAAGCAACTTCATGAATGTCCCGTCCGGCCGGTGGCGCCCCGGACCGAGGTCAAACGTTCCCGGACGCTGGGGCAACGTTCGGGAAATAACCTGCCGTACATGAGAAATTCACCTGGCGGGCAGGTGACACCATGAGTTGGTGACCGCCACGACCAGACCGGGTATCGGCGGCCTGCCGCCGTGGAGCCTGACCGTGGTGGCGATGTTGTGCGCCCAACTGGGTGGCGCGTTGTCCATGGGCATCATTGCCACGGTCGGCCCGGCTGGGGCCGCGTGGCTTCGGCTCACCGCCGGCGGGCTGATCTTTCTCGCAGTGGCCCGGCCGCGGTTCCGCGATATCGCCCGCCGCGACTATCCGGCCCTGCTTGGGCTCGGCGTGGCCACCGCCGTGATGAGTGTGGCGTTCATGTTCGCGATCGAGCGCATCCCGCTGGGAACATGCGTCGCCATCGAATTCCTCGGCCCTCTGACGGTGGCCGCCGTGCAGAGTGGCACCAGGCGGGCACTGATCTGGCCGGCGCTGGCACTGGTGGGCGTCGTACTGCTCACCGAACCGTGGCAGGGCAGCGTCAACGCCGTCGGTATCGGATTCGCCGTTCTCGGTGCTATCAGCTGGGGCACCTACATGGTGTTGACCCAACACGTCGGGGACCGCTTCGAAGGCATCACCGGCCTTGCCGTCACCATCCCCATCGCCGCGCTCGCAGCCGCGGTCGTCGGGATTCCGGAAGCGCACGGGCACCTAACCCTGGGCGTCATCGCCGCGTCGCTGGCAATCGCGCTGCTTTTCCCGGTGGCGACCTTCGCGTTGGAGATGGTCGCCCTGAGCCGGATGACCCACACCGCGTTCGGGACGCTGATGGCGTTGGAGCCGGCGATCGGTCTGGTGCTGGGTTTGGTTGTGCTGCATCAGAAACCGTCGCTCACCCAGCTTGTGGGAATCGTGCTGGTGGTGGCCAGCGGGGCCGCGGCCCAACAGGGTGGACTGCGGAATTCGCCTGCCGAGGCGCTGCCCTACCCCCCTCAGTAGGACCCATTTCTGTCAGACCCCAGGCAGATCCTTCTCGGTGCAGTGCGCTGTGCGCTTCTATTAATTATTCTGCAAGCGGTACATTTATGGAATGGACGGATTCATGAGCGGGCCCGAGGTGGCGAGGTACCTCGGGGTGAGCGCGCGTCGCGTGCGCGCGATGGTCGCGAACGGTCAACTGCCCGCGGAGCGCCTGATGGGCCGCTGGTTGATTCCAGCCGTGGCGGCCGCATCCCACAAACCTAATTCTGCTGGTCGGCCGTTGTCTGAAGGGTCCGCGTGGAGCGTGTTGAGATATCTCAGCGGCGAGGATGCGGGACCGTGGCTATCGTTGCGGCTGCGCGATCGGTTGCGATCTCTACGTGCGGAGGACGACCGCCAGTGGCGTTTGCGGTCCTGGTTGTCTGCACGGGGCAATCCGGTTCGGCTCTGGGGGTTCAAGCCGGCCCTCGACGGGCTTGCTGACGACGAAGGCGTAATGGTCAGTGGTGATCGAGTGTTCGGTGAGTTGGAGAGCTCAGGACTGTTGCGCGTTTACGCCTCAGCCGGTGATGTGGACGGGTTGGTCGATCTCTACGGATTACGGGTAATCGACAACGGCAGCAGGCTTCCCAACGCGCTCGCCTGGGCAGTGTCGAATCTTGATGCTGTACCTCGCTGTCCTACTGACGATCATGCGGTGGCTGAGGTAGTTGCCGCGTTGGATCTGCTCGACAGCGGGGAGCCTCGCGCGGTCGGGGTGGCTGGTCGGATCATTGAGCATGCTTTAGGGCGCTGTGACGAGTTATGAGAAGAGCTCACTGACGCAGGCCGTGTTGGCGGTCATCGCGCAGCAGTTGCTGCTGAAGTCGGCCACGGAGTTGTTCCACACCCTGTCGGCTGCCCAACCGGCCCACCACAAACGGCTGCGGGCGACCGATAAGCAAATGGATTCCTTCACCAGCGACCTGCGCGCGAGCGTGCCGGAACTGACCGCTGGTCAGATCCCGGAACTGTGTGCCGACGACCAGCGACCGAGTCTGGCTCAACTGGACGCGCTGCGTGTCCTTGCGGACATGAAACCGCGCGATGTTCCCGATCATCCTGGGCCACCTGTGCGGTTACCCATCGAGGACGAAGCGAGTCTCGTGGCCTGGACGACGGTCATGGACTTAGCCCGCCATCGACGCCAAGGGTGGACGTTGGTGGGAGGGCAGATGGTCCACCTGCTGGCGTGGGAACACGGCGAGGATTCGCCGCGGGTCACGACAGATGCTGATGTGGTGATCAACGTCCGGGCCTACCCAAAAGCGCTGGCGGAGTTCACGACTCGACTTTTGACTGCCGGATACCACGAGGATGGCGTCAGCCCCGAGGGTATGGGGCATCGTTACCGCAATACCGCGGTGCCCGAAACCAGTATCGATGTTCTTCTTCCGGAAGGCCTTGATACCAGGAAGTTCCGCACAGTCACGGGTGCTCGAACTATCGCAGTGCCGGGCAGCGTACAGGCGTTGGAGCGGTCCTTGCGCCGTAAGGTCAACGTTAATGGAACCGAAGGTGTCATTATTCGTCCCGATGTCCACGCGGCAATGGTGCTCAAAGCTGCGGCCTACCAGGACGAGTTCGGTAAGTCGGCCGCCGAGCGTCACCTACGAGATTTCGCCGTGCTCGTCTCGCTCTATGCACGTCACTACCCCGTAGCCGAACTAGCCGAACGCCTTACCAAGAAAGACCGCAGCCGCATCGCCACCGCTTTGGGAAGTCTGCCGGCGGACAACCCGATTTGGCGCACGGTTGCAGATGGAGTCGACGCCCGCGAGTTGATGAGAACCGCATTGAAACCCGGTCGCCACTGAGGAGTTTCCAGGCTGTTGCGCGCCATCTAGGCCCTGCGTAGAGGCGCGAGAACAGAATCAATGTCAGACCCCGGTGGTGTCATAGGCGCTATGACGACGCTTCGGGTTTTGGGCGGCCCCGGTACCGGCAAGAGCACGATGCTGGTCGAGGCTGCCGCCGCCCGGATCGCCGCCGGGGCGGATCCGGAGTCGGTGCTGCTGCTGACGGGTTCGGGCCGGATGGCCGCCGCGGCCCGTGGCGCGCTCACCGCCAAGCTGCTCAATGCGCGTTCCGGGGGACTGTCGGTGGTGCGCGAACCACTGGTGCGTTCGGTGCACAGCTACGCCTTCGGGGTACTGCGCAATGCGGCTGCGCGCGCCGGAGATCCGCCGCCGCGGTTGGTCACCGGAGCCGAGCAGGACGGGATCATCCGCGAACTGCTCGCCGGTGATCTCGACGATGGCGCGCGCGCCTGGCCACGCGAACTGCGGCCCGCGCTGAGCACGGTCGGGTTCGCCACCGAACTGCGCGATCTCTTGTCCCGCTGTGCGCAGCGCGGTATTGACCCGGTCGAGTTGGCGCGCATCGGGCGGGCTTCCGGACGCCGCGAGTGGGTGGCGGCGGGGAAGTTCGCGCAGCAGTACGAGCAGGTGATGCTGCTGCGCGCTTCGGTCGGTACCGCCGCGCCACAGGCCACGGTTCCGGCTCTGGGTGCGGCCGATCTGGTCGGTGCGGCCCTGGAGGCATTGGCCGCCGATGCCGATCTGCTGGCCGCCGAGCGGGCCCGTGTCCGACTGCTGCTCGTCGACGATGCCCAGCATCTCGATCCGCAGGCAGCCACCCTGGTGCGCGTACTGGCGTCCGGATCCGATCTCACCGTGCTCGCCGGCGACCCGAACCAGGCGGTGTTCGGGTTCCGCGGCGCTGATGCGGATCTACTGTCAGCCGATTCGCCCGCCGTCACCCTGACCCGCTCACACCGGTGCGCACCGGCCATCGCCCGGGCGATCAGCGGGATGGCCGCCGGACTGCCCGGCACCGGGTGGCGCGTGCTGGAGGGCATCGACGGAGATGACGGGGGCACGGGGCAGGGGTCGGTCACCGTGACGGTGGCCGCGTCCACCCATGCCGAGGCCGCCGTGATCGCCGACACGCTGCGCCGGGCACATCTCGTTGATGGCGTGCCGTGGTCGCAACTGGCGGTGATCGTGCGATCTGTCTCGGCGGCCGCGGCGCTCACCCGCGCGCTGGCGGTGGCCGGGGTTCCGGTCGATGCGCCGACCGCCGGCGGGGCCGTCGCCGAAAACCCCTGTGTCCGTTCGCTTGTCACCGTACTGTCCGCCACCGAAAGCGGACTCGACGACGCTGCTGCCGAGGCGCTGCTGACCGGTCCCATCGGCCGGGTCGATCCGGTGTCGCTGCGTCAGCTCCGCCGCGCACTGCGCCGTACCGATCGCACGGTGCTCGATGCGCTCACCGGCTCAGCTCCGCAGCTGCCGGCCACCCTGGCCGCGCCGGTCAAACGGGTGCGGTCGGTGCTCGCCGCGGCAGCCCGCAGCCACCGCAGCCACCACGATCCGCGCTACACACTGTGGCAGGCGTGGGAGCGCAGCGGTCTGCAGCGGCGCTGGCTGACCGCCGCTGACCGCGGCGGCGCCGACGCAGCATTGGCGGAACGCAACCTCGCAGCGGTCACCGCACTGTTCGATATCACCGAGGCCTATGTGGCCCGCACCGCCGGGGCGTCGCTGTCGGGTCTGCTCGACCATGTTGCGGCCCTGCAACTGCCGCCGGTCGCCGCCGACGCCGCACCCGCGGGGGAGACGGTGGCAGTACTCAGCCCGCACGCCGCACTCGGCCGGGACTGGCACACCGTCGTGATCGCCGGCCTGCAGGACGGATTGTGGCCCAACACCACTCCGCGCGGCGGCGTGCTGGGCACCCAGCGCCTGCTCGACGTTCTCGACGGCCTCGGCGAGGACGTGTCCGCCCGCGCGCCACTGCTGGCCGAGGAGCGCCGACTGCTGATCGCCGCGATGGGCCGGGCCCGGCACCGACTGCTCATCACCGCGGTCGACAGTGACGCCGGCGACGAGTCCACGTTGCCGTCGGTATTCGTGCCTGAGCTGGCCCGGTTGGCGAGCGGCGACACCGCCACCGCGGTGCTCACACCGGTGCAGGCCCCGCCGGTACTCTCACCCGCCGCGGTGGTGGGCCGGCTGCGCGCCGTGGTCTGCGCCCCGGCCGGTGCGGTCGACGAAGGGCGGCGGGCCAGTGCCGCAGAGCAATTGGCGCGCCTGGCCGCAGCCGGTGTGCCGGGTGCCGATCCGCGGCAGTGGCACGGGCTGGGCGCGGTCAGTACCGAGGAGCCGCTCTGGAGCGGTGACGATCACACCGTTACCCTGAGTCCGTCCACGGTGCAGACGCTGGCGGACTGCCCGCTGCGCTGGCTGGCCGAACGCCACGGCGGCACCGGTGTGAGACAGGTGAACTCGACGCTGGGATCGGTGGTGCACGCCCTGGTGGCCGAGTCGGGCCGGACCGCGGAGCAGTTGATTGCCGAACTGGAAAACGTCTGGGCCGCATTGCCATTCGACTCACCGTGGTACGCCGCCAACGAACTCGACCGTCACCGGGCGATGCTGGCGGCGTTCGCCGCGTGGCGCGCGGCTACCCGCCATGAGCTCACCGAGATCGGCACCGAGGTCGAACTCGACGGCCTCGTGGCACCCCCGGCCGACGGGCTGCCCGGAGTGCGGGTTCGCGGCCGCATCGACCGCCTGGAACGCGACGCGCAGGGCCGGTTGGTCATCGTCGACGTCAAGACCGCCAAGAGCCCGGTCACCAAGGATGACGCGCAGCACCATGCTCAACTCGGGGTGTATCAACTGGCCGTGTCCGAGGGTGCACTTGCCGGTGTCGATCACTGCGGTGTCGATCGCTGCGGCGGCGATCAGCCCGGTGGCGGCCGACTGGTTTATGTCGGCAAGCCCACCGCCTCCGGTGGCGCCACCGAACGTGAGCAGAGCGCACTGGGCGCCGACGACACCGAGCAGTGGCGTGACGCAGTACGCGCCGCCGCGGCCGCGACCGCAGGACCGAGCTTCGCCGCCCGGGTCAACGACGGCTGCTCGCACTGCCCGATCAAACCGACCTGCCCGGCGCACACCACGGGAGCGGAGCCGTCATGACCTATAGCCCTGTCGAACTCGCTGCGGCACTGGGACTTCCGGAGCCCACCGACGAGCAGGCCGCGGTGATTTGCGCGCCACCCGGACCGCTGGTGGTCGTCGCCGGCGCCGGTGCCGGTAAGACCGAGACCATGGCCGCCCGGGTGGTGTGGCTGGTGGCCAACGGCTACGCCGACCCGGGTCAGGTGCTCGGCTTGACCTTCACCCGCAAGGCGTCCGGGCAGTTGTTGCGCCGGGTGCGCTCCCGGCTGGCCCGGCTGTCCGGCTACCTGGGTTCCGAGGCGCCGGGAACTCCGACGGTGGGCACCTACCACGCTTTCGCCGGTCAGTTGTTGCGCGAGTTCGGTCTGCTGCTGCCGATCGAACCCGATGCCCGGCTGCTCAGCGAAACCGAGATGTGGCAGTTGGCCTTTGATGTCGTCAGCCGCTATCCGCACCCGCTGCCCATCGACAAGACCCCGGCCGCGGTCACCGCGATGGTGCGCGCGCTCTCCGATGAACTCGCTGAGCATCTGATCGATACCGGCCAGTTGCGCGACACCCACGTCGAACTCGAGCGCCTCGTGCTCAACTTGCCCGCGGGGCCCCGCCAGCGTGACACCGGTCCGAACCGCACGCTGCTCGACATGCTCGCCTCCCAGACCCAGCGCAGCCTGCTGGTCCCGCTGATCGACGCCCTGCACTCCCGGATGCGCGCCGAGAAGGTAATGGACTTCGGCTCGCAGATGTCGGCGGCCGCCCGGCTGGCCTCGGACTGCCCGCAGGTCGGGGAGCAGTTGCGGGCCCGCTACCGGGTGGTGCTGCTCGACGAGTACCAGGACACCGGCCACTCCCAGCGCATCGCCCTGTCGGCACTGTTTGGCGGTGGCCGCGATGACGGCCTCGCACTGACCGCGGTGGGTGATCCGATCCAATCCATCTACGGCTGGCGGGGTGCCTCGGCCACCAACCTGCCCCGATTCACCACCGACTTCCCCCGCTCCGATGGTTCCCCGGCGCCCACGCTCGAACTGCTCACCAGTTGGCGCAACCCGCCGCGCGCGCTGCACCTGGCCAACGAGGTCTCGGCCGAGGCCCGCCGGAGATCGGTGGCGGTGCAGCCGTTGCGTTCCCGGCCCGGCGCGCAACCCGGCACCGTGCTCTGTGCATTACAGAACGACGTTGTGGCCGAACGTGATTGGCTGGCCGACCACATCGCCGCCCGCTACGACGCGGCCGCACAGGCGGGCCACGAGCCGCCGAGCGCCGCGGTACTGGTTCGACGCAACGCCGACGCCGGACCGATCGCCGAGGCGCTGGGCGCCCGCGGCGTTCCGGTGGAGGTGGTTGGCCTGGCCGGTCTGCTGTCGATTCCCGAAGTGGCGCAGGTGGTGTCGATGCTGCGGCTGGTGGCCGATCCGACCGCGGGTGCCGCGGCAATAGCGGTGCTGACCGGACCGCGCTGGCGGCTGGGCGCCAAGGACCTTGCCGCGCTGTGGCGTCGCGCAGTGGTCCTCGACGGCCAGCGGACGCCCGTCATCTCCGCCGAGCAGATCATCGCCGCGGCCGACGCCGAAACCGCGAGCCTGGCCGATGCGCTGGCCGATCCGGGCGCGCTCGAGTCCTACTCGGGGCCGGGGTATGCCCGCATCACCGCATTGGCTACCGAATTGGCAAGGCTGCGAGGCGTTCTGGCACACCCGGTCACCGATCTGGCCGCGGAGGTCCGCCGGGTCCTCGGTGTCGATGCCGAGGTGCGTGCGGCGCGTCCGGTGGACTCCGACGGCACCGGGACCGAGCACCTGGATCGGCTCGCCGACATCATCGCCGGCTACACCGAACGCGCCCGCGCCGATGTGGCGGGTCTGCTGGCCTACCTCGACGCTGCGGCCGTGATCGAGAAGGGTCTGGCTCCCGCGGAGGTGAGCGCGGCACCCGGCCGGGTGCAGATCCTGACCGTGCATGCCGCCAAGGGTCTGGAGTGGCAGATAGTCGCGGTGCCGCATCTGTGCGCCCGGGTGTTCCCCTCCACCGCATTGGCACGGACCTGGCTCAACGATGCCGGTGCGCTCCCGCCCCTGCTGCGCGGGGATCGCGCGGAGCAAGGGTTACACGGTGTGCCGGTACTGGACACCTCCGAGGTCAACGACCGCAAGGCGCTGGAGACCGTCATCGACGCCCACCGCGCCGAGTTGGCCCGGCGCCGCATCGACGAGGAGCGCCGGTTGCTCTACGTCGCGCTGACCCGGGCCGAGGACACCCTGCTGCTCTCCGGTCACCACTGGGGTACTACCGGGTCCAAGCCGCGCGGGCCCTCGGATTTCCTGGTGGAGATCCGCGACATCATCGAAGCCTCGGCGCAGGCCGGTGACCCGTGCGGGGTGGTGGAGCACTGGGCACCCGAACCTGCAGACGGCGAGCCGAACCCGCTGTGCGACAACGTCACTGAAGTGCTCTGGCCGGTCGACCCGCTGCGCATCCGCCCCGACATCGAGCGTGGTGCCGCGCTAGTGAGCGCCGCGCTGGCTGAACCGCAGCGCGACTCCGACGACGCTGACGATCCCGACGGCTGGATCGCCGACGTGGACGCACTGCTCGCCGAACGGGCGCGCGCACACCAGCCGCGGCCGGTCACTCTGCCCACCGCGCTATCGGTCAGCGCGCTCGTCGACCTCGACCGCGACCGCGACGCCGCGGCCCGGCGGCTGATCCGCCGGCTTCCGTCGCGCCCGGACCCGCATGCCATCCTCGGCACCGCCTTCCACGACTGGGTGCAGCGGCTCTACGGCGCCGATCGGTTGTTCGACCTCGACGATCTGCCTGGATCAGGTGACGCGCACACCGCCGACGTCGACGAACTACAGAAACTGCAGGACGCGTTCACCGCATCACCGTGGGCGGCCCGCACGCCGGTCGATGTCGAGGTCGGATTCGAGATGGCGATCGGCGACACCGTGGTGCGCGGACGCATCGACGCGGTGTTCGCCGATCCTGACGGCGGGGTAACAATCGTCGACTGGAAGACCGGCGAACCCCCGGCCGATGACGCGGCCCGCCGGCACGTGGCCGTGCAACTCGCGGTGTACCGCCTTGCCTGGGCCGGGCTGACCGGCCGTCCGGAATCTCACGTGCGTGCGGTGTTCCACTACGTGCGTTCGGGGCGCACCGTCACGCCCGATGTCCTGCTGGGAGCCGACGAACTCGCGGCCCTGCTCAGCCCGGAAGGCCCCGAAGAGGAGCGTTGCGCCTGATCTTGAGGGCCTGGACGATCATCGGAACCTGGAATGGCAACCGGGCCAGTGCGGCGATCCGCATCGGCAGCGGCTTGTCCTTCCACAGCCGCACCATGTTGACGTTGGCCGGGAAGACCGCCAGGAATAGCGCCACCGCTGCGGCCGCACCGAGGCGGCGGGTCCTCGGGATCAGCAGCAATCCGCCCACGCCGACCTCGGCCACCCCGGAGGCCAGGGTGTAGAACCGGGGGCTGCCGGGCAGTTCGGCGGGCACGAGGGTGTCGAACGGCTTGGGTGCGGCGAAGTGGCCGACCCCGATCGCGATCAGCATCGCCGCCATTTTGTAGGCGGAACGTTGGCTGGCGGGTTCAGTGGTTGTCTGCGGCATGGTTACATGATGCTCGTGTTCGGGTACTCCCCTCGGCAAAACCGTCGAGCGAATCCGTGACGGGGTCTCATGGCTAACCGCAAGCGGCTGCGATACCTCCGCGCCATCGACGAGAACCTCGAAGGCAAGCCGGACTCCGCCCTTGTCGACTACCTGCGCATCCCGGAGAAGTTCGTCAGCCCGGGTCGGCGCATCGCTCGCCGGGTCATCTACGCGACCGCCGCGCTGTTCGCGGCGGTATTGCTCGTCTACGTCGACCGGGGCGGCTACCGAGACGTGCGTGAGGGTGGGCTGACCTTTCTGGACTGCCTCTACTACGCCACCGTGTCCCTGTCGACCACCGGCTACGGCGACATCACGCCCTTCACGGAGCGCGCCCGGCTGGTCAACGTTCTGGTGATCACCCCGTTGCGGATCGCATTCCTCATCGTGTTGGTCGGCACCACCGTGGAGACGCTGACCACGGCGTCCCGTCAGTCTCTCAAGATTCAGCGTTGGAGGAACACAGTGCGTAACCACACCGTCGTCGTCGGATACGGCACCAAGGGCCGCACCGCCGTGGCCGCGATGATCGCTGACGGGGCCGCCCCTTCCGAGATCGTCGTGGTCGACACCAACCAGGTCTCACTGGATCGCGCCAGTGTGGCCGGACTGGTCACCGTGCGCGGTGACGCCAACAAATCCGATGTGCTGCGTCTGGCCGGCGCGCATGAGGCCAAGGCGATCATCGTTGCGACGAGCGATGATCCGACCGCGGTGCTGGTTACCCTGACCGCCCGCGAGCTGGCGCCCCAGGCCACCATCATCGCCGCGGTGCGCGAGGCCGAGAACCAGCACCTGCTGCTGCAATCCGGTGCGGATTCGGTGGTGGTGTCCTCCGAGACCGCCGGGCGACTGCTGGGCCTGGCCACCTCCAAGCCCACCGTGGTGAAGATGATCGACGATCTGCTGACCCCCGATACCGGGTTCGCCATCGCCGAACGCGAGGTCGAGGCGAAGGAAGTCGGCGGTTCACCCAGGCACCTGTCCGATCTCGTGCTCGGGGTGGTGCGCGACGGCAAACTGCTGCGGGTGGGCGAACCGGAAGTCGACGCACTGGAGAAGACCGACCGGATCCTGTACGTCCGTGACGCCAGCGTGGAGGACTGAGCGCGTTGACGTTCCAGCTGCGCAATGTGCCCGCGCTGTCCCGCGTGGGTGCCGATCGCGCCGATCATCTGCGCACCGACGTCGACGCCGCCATCGCCGGCTGGAATGACGCCCAGCTATTGCGCGTCGATGATCGCAATCAGGTTCTGTTCACCGGTGAGCGGGCGGTGCTCGGCCCCGCCGCCGCCTTCGCCGACACACCACCGGCGGACGCGGTGTTCCTCGGCCGGATCGCCGACGGCCGCCACGTGTGGGCGGTGCGCGCCGCACTGGAGGCGCCGGAGGAGTCTCCTAGGGACGTCGCCGCCCGCGCCATCGACCCGCGTCGTTCCGCCCAGGCGTTCGACGATGTCAGTGCACAGTTGGTGACGTGTGCCCTGTCACTACTGAATTGGCATGCCGGAGCACGCTTTTCGGCTATCGACGGTTCACCCACCACCTTGATTCGAGCCGGCTGGGCCCGACGCAATCTACTCACCGGGCACGAGGAGTTCCCCCGCATCGACCCGGCGGTGATCTGTCTCGTGCACGACGGCCATGACCGCGCGGTGCTGGCTCGCCAGACCCTCTGGCCGCCGCGGCTGTTCTCGCTGCTGGCCGGTTTCGTCGAGGCTGGCGAATCGTTCGAGTCGTGCGTGGTGCGCGAGATCGCCGAGGAGATCGGGTTGGCCGTGCGCGATGTGCGCTACCTCGGCAGCCAGCCGTGGCCGTTCCCGCGGTCGCTGATGATCGGCTTCCACGCCCTCGGCGATCCGGAGCAGGAGTTCGCCTTCAACGACGGCGAGATCGCCGAAGCCGCCTGGTTCACCCGCACTGAGGTGCGCGCCGCCCTCGAAGAAGGTGACTGGAGTAGCGAGTCGACGTCGCGGCTGCTGCTGCCCGGATCGATCTCGATCGCCCGCGAGATCATCGAGTCCTGGGCGTATCAGGAGAGCTGAGCCTCTGCAGTGAGCGCACGTTTCGAGGAGCTGGGCTGGCAGCAGACGCCGATGGGTGTGATCAGCCTGCGGCGTCGATTCGATCCGACAGTGCGAGCCGATGTGTTCGAAGTCAAACTCGATGACGAGCATCTGATGTCGAGCCTGTTCACCGTCGCCGAGAAGGAGTTGGCACGTCTGGCACTGGCGCGCACGCCGGGTGCGGCCCTGGACGTCGTCGTCGGCGGTCTCGGCCTGGGCTACACCGCGCAAGAAGCCCTGCGGGACAGTCGGGTCCGAACCCTGACCGTCATCGAATACTCGGATGCGGTGATCGACTGGCAGCAACGCGATCTCCTGCCAGACACCGTCGGCCTGGCTGCCGATAGTCGCGTGAGCATCGTCTGCGCCGATTTCTTCGCCGCCGCGACCGGCGCGGCGGGCTTCGATCCGCAGAACCCCGGCCGGACCTTCGATGCGATCCTGCTCGACATCGACCACTCGCCGACGCACCTGCTCCACAACCCGCATGCCGAGTTCTACACCCACGACGGCCTGCGATCGGCCGCGTCTCACTTGGCACCGGGCGGCACTTTCGCGATGTGGTCTGACGATCCGCCCGACGATGACTTCACCGCACTGCTGAGAACCGTGTTCACTGACGTTGAGGCTCAACGGGTCTGGTTCGACAATCCCCTCACTAGAGGCAAGTCCGCCGCCACCATCTATCTCGGGACGCGGGGATAACATCCCCTGGTGCCGCAAGAGAAGGTGACCGGGTTCGCGGCCATCATGACGACGGTGGCCATGGGTCTGGGCAGTGCCGTCGCCGTCGGCGATCTGCGAATCCTGGCGGCCAATATCTCACTGGTCCGCACCGGCCTGGGCTTTTCGCACGGCAGCACTATCTTCGTGTCATCGCTGGCGACGTTGACCCTGGCAGCCTCGGTGCTCGGTGCGGGCGTCCTGGGCGACAAGTACGGCATGAAGCGGATGTTCGTCGCCGGCGCATGGGGCGCCGTCGTCTTCGGACTGCTCGGCGCCCTTGCCCCCAACACGGTCGTGCTGATGATCGCCAGAGCGTGCATCGGCGTGGCGTGCGCGTTCCTCAGCGGTCTGTCGCTGGCCATCATGAACGCGGTATTCGCTCCCGAACGCCGGGCCGCCGCGATCGCATGGTTCCTCGCCGCGGTCTACGCCTTTGGAGTGCTGCCGGCGACGGTCGGCAGTCTGCTCGCCGAACATTTCGGTTGGCGCAGTGGACTTCTCGTCACACCCGTGCTTGCGATCCTCGTCGTCGTGCTCACCCTGCGCTACGTCCCGGAGACGGCCAGTTCGCACCGCAAGACCGATATTGGGGGCCTGGTGCTGGTCGCCACCGCGCTCATCGGCGTCACCTACGGAATCTCCGGATTGCAGAACGGGGTGAACCCCTTGGCGCTGATACCGATCCTGATCGGCGTGCTGGCCGGCGCAGCGTTCATCTGGTGGGAGCTTCGCTGTGATGACCCGGCGCTGGATATGCGGATCTTTGGTTCACCCCGCTTCAACGCCGTCGTTAGCGCGGGCGCCGCCAACAATCTGGTGCAGGGCGGATCGATCACCATGGTCACCTTCTACCTCATCGTCGTGCGCGATCTGTCGAGCTGGAAGCTCGCGTTACTTCTCATTCCGGCCACGCTGGTATCCGCGCTTGTTGCGGTGGCGGCGGGCCGGGCCGCATTGCGCTTCGGGAACTGCGCCGTGGTGGTGGCGGGCCTGGCGGTGTTGGCAGTGAGCTTGGTGGTGCGGCTGTCGTTCACGATCGACACACCGATTGTGGTTGTCGGGGCGGTGATTGCGCTGACGACGATCGGCGGAGCGATCCTGCAGACGCCACAGACGACGGTCATGATGTCCAGTGCGCCAACCAATCTCGGCGGCGTGGTCTCTGCGGTGAAAGCGTCAGTGGGCGGAACCTTCTACGGTCTGGGTGCGGCGCTGTTCTCGATTTTCGGCCTGCTCCTCCTCATCCGCAACATCGGCCCGAAGCTGGCCGACGCCGGCGTCAGTATCGAGCAGGCCGGCGAAATTCTCAGCGCCAGCGCCACCGCCGGGGAGTCGAGCGCTAGCGGTCTGGACCCGCAACTCGTGGCGTGGGTGGTCTCCCTGGCCAGCTCGAGCACGATTGACGCGGCGAGGGTCCTGAACCTGACCATGACGCTCATACCTGTGGCGGCGATCGTCATCGTCCTGGCGCTGTTCCGACGTGAGCGCTTACGTGCGGCGACCGCGGTCAGCGCTGATCCCGCCGGCACCTCTGAGGACCACTGATATCTTTTCCCGGCTCTTAGCGACACGGGCCCTCTTAGCCAAACAGGCACCATCGCTCGGCGACGACGGCCGGGTGTCAGAGGGATGTGCGACGTTGACCGGCATGACCGAGATCCACACCAGCTCCGCTAAAATCTTGCGCAGCACCAACCTCCGGTACACCCTCACCCGACTGCTTCAGCTGTGCGGGCCATCCACGGTCGACGAATTGGTCGCGGCGCTGCGGCAGTGGGGTTTCACCGTCGACGGCCGGCCGTCCAAAACAGTGTCGGACGCGCTGCGCTGGGAGATGGAACACGACCGGGTTCGCAGAATCGGCCGCGGCCTTTATCGCGCGGGCGGCATGCCCAGCGGAACCGAATACCGCATCATCCGACGGGTCTCTTTTCTGCGCGAAGAAGCGACACCGGAAGATGCGGGCCGGGGAGGACGCGCCACGAGGGGACGCGCTCGGCGAGTGAAGGGTGCGTGACGAGGGGACGCGCGGGGCGCATGAGCGCCGCGAGGGTTCGCGCCCGGCGCGTGAGGCGGCCGTGTCGCTAAGAGGTGGGAAAAAATGCAGTGCCCCCGGAGAGGTCCCGAACCCCGGAGAGGTCCCGGCCGAACCGCGGTGCCCCCGGAGAGGTCCCGGCCGAACCGCGGCGCCCCCGGAGAGGCCCCGGCCGAACCGCGGCGCCCCCGGAGAGGCCCCGGCAAAACCTACACCCCGAGCTTGGCCTTGATATCGGCGATCGACGGGTTGGTCATTGCGGTGCCGTCGGCGAACTCCACCGTAGGCACGGTCTGGTTGCCGCCGTTGACCTTCATCACGTACTCCGCGGCGGCGGGATCGTGCTCAATGTCGACCTCGGTGAACGCAATGCCCGAGGCCTTCATGGCGACCTTGAGCCGCTTGCAGTAGCCGCACCACACCGTGGTGTACATCGTGAGCTGGGAATCAGTCATAAGAGCTCCAAGATAACGCAGACTCGCTGGCGCATGACCCCGTGTCGTCGGTCCCTGCTGCCAAGATGGTCACCATGCCGGTAGCCGCTGACCATCTGGTCGGTCTCGACGACGAACAGCGCGAAGCAGTGCTGGCCGCCCGCGGTCCGCTGTGCGTGCTGGCCGGGGCCGGCACCGGTAAGACCCGCACCATCACCCACCGCATCGCCCACCTGGTCGCCGACGGGCACGTGGCCGCCGGGCAGGTGCTGGCCGTGACGTTCACCTCCCGGGCAGCGGGGGAGATGCGCAGCCGCCTTCGCGCCATGGAACCCGGCACACCCGGGGCCTCGGTCGCGTCCGTGCAGGCACTCACGTTCCACGCCGCGGCACGGCGCCAACTGCAGTACTTCTGGCCGCGGGTGGTCGGCTCCACCGGCTGGGAACTGCTCGACCGCAAGTTCGCCGTCGTCGCCCAGGCCGCCAACCGGGCGCGGCTCCAGGTCAGCACCGACGACGTCCGCGACCTCGCCGGTGAGATCGAATGGGCCAAAGCCTCACTGATCACGCCCGAGGGTTACGTGGCAGCGGTCACCGAAATCAGCCGCGACATTCCGTTGGACGCCGAGAAGGTGGCCGCGATCTACACCGGCTACGAAACCCTCAAGGCCAACCGGGACGGCAGAACTCTGCTGGACTTCGACGATCTGCTGCTGCACACCGCCGCCGCGATCGAGAACGACGCCGCGGTGGCGAGCGAATTCCGGGACCGCTACCGGTGTTTCGTCGTCGACGAGTACCAGGACGTCACCCCACTGCAGCAGCGGGTGCTCGACGCGTGGCTGGGCGACCGTGACGATCTCACCGTCGTCGGCGACGCCAACCAGACCATCTACTCGTTCACCGGTGCCACCCCGCGATACCTGTTGGACTTCTCGCGTCGCTTCCCTGAGGCCACCGTGGTGCGCCTCGAACGTGACTACCGCTCCACCCCGCAGGTGGTGTCGCTGGCCAACCGGGTGATCGCTGCCGCGCGCGGCCGGATGGCCGGGTCCAAGCTGCATCTCATCGGCCAGCGCCCGCCCGGCCCGGAGGCGAAGTTCACCGAGCACACCGACGAGGCCGCCGAGGCCACCGCGGTAGCCCGCACTATCAAGAAGCTCATTTCGGCGGGCACGCCGGCATCGGAGATCGCGGTGCTCTACCGGATCAACGCCCAGTCCGAGGTGTATGAGGAGGCGCTCACCGAGGCCGGCATCGCGTTCCAGGTGCGCGGCGGTGAGGGCTTCTTCAGCCGCCAGGAGATCCGGCAGGCATTAGTCGCACTGCAGCGCGCCGCGGATCGCGGCATCGACGGCGAACTCCCAACGGCCGTTCGCCAACTTCTCGAACCCCTGGGCCTGACACCCGAGGCACCCGCAGGTGCCAAAGCACGCGAGCGCTGGGAAGCCCTGACCTCGCTGGCCGAGTTGGTCGACGACGAGGTCGCCCTGCGCCCGGATCTCGAGCTGCCCGCGTTGGTGGCCGAGCTGAAACTGCGCGCCGACGCCCGCCACCCACCGGTGGTCCAGGGTGTCACGCTGGCCTCGCTGCACGCCGCCAAAGGCCTGGAGTGGGATGCGGTGTTCCTGGTCGGCCTGGCCGACAACACCCTGCCCATCAGCCACGCGCTGGCGCACGGCCCGGACTCCGAGGCTGTCGAAGAGGAACGCCGGCTGTTCTACGTCGGAATCACCAGGGCCAGAATGCATTTGGAGCTCAGCTGGGCACTGGCCCGCAATGCCGGCGGCCGGCAGAGCAGGCGTCCGTCGCGGTTCCTCAACGGCATCGCCCCGCAGACCCAGTCCCAGCCCGAGCCGAACAAGCCGCGCCGCCAACGCGGCGCCACCCCGCGCTGCCGGGTCTGCAACACCGTGCTCACCGCTGCACCGGCGATCATGCTGCGTCGTTGTGAAACCTGCTCGGTGGATATCGACGACGAACTGCTGGCCCAGCTCAAGGAGTGGCGCCTGAAGATCTCCAAGGAACTCAGCGTGCCCGCCTATGTGGTGTTCACCGACAACACGTTGATCGCGATCGCCGAATCGCTGCCAGGAGATGACGCCGCCCTGGTGGCCATCCCCGGGATCGGTGCCCGCAAGCTTGAGCAGTTCGGCGCCGACGTCCTGGCCTTGGTCGGCGCCCGCAAGTAGACCGCCCCGCCCTCCCCGGCCGCGTGAGCAGTAAGCTCACCTAACTAGCGACCACGGGCGATCGGAGGCAGGTGAAACGGGGTTCGATCAGCCGTCAGCTGGCCCGGGCCTGGCTGGTCTGGGTGACGGTCGCGGTCGTCGGACTTGCCGGCTTCGCCGTCTACCGACTGCACGGATACTTCGGCGCGAACTACACCGCCAAGACCCCCGGCGGCGCGGCCGATCAGATCGTGCCGTTCAACCCCAAACGCGTCCAGCTCGAGGTCTTCGGTGATCCGGGCGCAACCGCCACGATCAGCTACCTGGACGTCGAGGCCCGGCCGCAACGTGTCGACAACGCACCGCTGCCGTGGATCTACGACGACACCACCACCACCCCCGCCGTACTGGTCAACATCTCAGCCCAGGGCGACGGCAGCATACTCGGCTGCCGCATCACCGTCGACGGCATCGTCAAAATCGAGCGCATCGCGAACGACCCCAGCGCCTACACCTTCTGTCTGGACAAGTCCGGATGAGCACCGGCCACGGCGCAACGCCCCGCATCCCGCGGCTGATCCGCACACTCTGCATTCCGATCGCGATCATCTGGCTGGCGCTGGCCGCCTCGAGCAACGCCCTGATCCCGCCGCTGGAAGAGGTCGGCCGGATCCACAACGTCGCACAGAGCGCCAAGGACGCGCCGTCGCTGATCGCGGCCAAACGGGTCGGGACCGTGTTCGGCGAGTACGACTCCGACAGCTTGATCACGATCGTGCTCGAAGGCGACAAGCCGCTGGGCGCCGAGGCCCATCGTTTCGCCGACGTGCTCGTCGCGGCATTGCGGGCTGACACCGAGTACGTCCAGCACGTCCAGTACTTCTGGGGCGATCCGCTGACGGCGGCGGGGTCGCAGAGCAACGACGGCAAGGCTGCTCTCATCCAGGCGTACCTGACCGGTGACGCCGGGAGCAGTGTGGCCAACGAATCCGTTACCGCCGTCCGCAAGATCGTGGCCGACACTCCACCGCCGGCCGGGATCAAGGCGTACGTCAGCGGGCCGGCGGCACTGGTCGCCGATGAGTTCTCGGTGGGGGAGAACAGTCATATCAAGGTCACCGCGCTCACCTTCGGCGTGATCGGGTTGATGCTGCTGATCGTCTACCGCTCCATCGTCACCGCTTTGCTCACGCTGGTGGCGGTCGCTGTCCAGGTGGCCGCTGCGCGCGGCGTGGTCGCCTTCCTCGGGCACATCGGCATCATCCCGTTGTCGACGTATGCGACCAACCTGCTGACGTTGCTTTGTGTCGCGGCCGCAACGGATTACGCGATCTTCCTGCTGGGCCGCTACCAGGAGGCGCGCCAGAACGGCGAGGATCGCCTGGCCGCCTACTACACGATGTACCGCAGCACCGCGCATGTGATCGTCGGCTCGGGCCTGACCGTCGTCGCCGCGGTCTTCTGTCTGCGTTTCACCCGCACGCCGTACTTCCAAAGCCTGGGCCTCCCGGCCGGTATCGGCGTATTGGTGACTCTCATCGGCTCGTTGACGCTGACGCCCGCGGTCATCACCATGGGCAGTCACATCGGATTGTTCGACCCCAAGCGCGCCATGCGGACCCAAGGCTGGCGGCGCATCGGCACCGCCATCGTCCGGTGGCCCGGGCCCATCCTGGTGGCGTCGATCGCGGTGGCACTCATCGGCCTGCTTGCGCTGCCCGGCTACAAGACCAACTACGACGCCCGCCGGTATCAGCCGGACTGGGCGCCAGCGAAGGTCGGCTATGCCGCGGCCGAACGGCACTTCTCGGCGGCCCGGCTCAACCCGGAAGTACTGATGGTTGAGACCGATCGCGATCTGCGCACCCCGGCCAACATGATCGTGCTGGAGCGGCTCGCCAAGGCGGTCGCACACACGCCGGGTGTGGCGATGGTGCAGTCGATCACCCGGCCGCTGGGCACCCCGTTCGATAACACGTCACTGGGTTTTCAGATGAGCGTGCAGAGTTCGTCTCAGCTGGAAAACCTGCCGTTCCAGCAGGCTCGCGCGGATGATCTGGTCAAGCAGATCGCCGAAATCAACACCTCGATCACCCTGCTGCAGAAGCAGTACGCGCTGCAGGGGCAGCAGTACGACCTTCAGCAACAGGCCACCGCAGCCACCGATGAGCAGGTGACGGCCTTCCGAGAGACCTCCGCGCAGATCAAGGAGTTGCGCGACAAGGTCGCCTACGTCGATGACTTCCTCCGCCCCATTAAGAACTATTTCTATTGGGAGCCGCACTGTTTCGACATCCCGTTGTGTGCGACGTTCCGTTCTCTGTTCGACGCCCTCGACGGAGTGGACGGCCTGACCGACCAGTTCGATCAGGTCACCGCAAGCCTCGACAAGCTCAACGCCCTGCAACCCCAACTGCTCGCGCTGATCCCCGAACAGATGGCGCTGGTCCCCGAGCAGATCGCCTCCCAGGAACGTAATAAGGCACTCGTCGAGAGCAACGTCGCCACCCAGTCGGGACTTCTGGCGCAGTCCGCGGAGGCGTTGAAGAACTCCGATGCGATGGGACGGGCCTTCAACGAAGCCAAGGACGACAGCACCTTCTATCTGCCGCCGGAGGTGTTCGACAACTCCGAGTTCAAGCGCGGCATGAAGCTGTTCCTGTCCCCGGACGGCCACGCCGCGCGGATGATCATCACCCACGAGGGCGACCCGGCTACGCCCGAAGGCATCTCCCATATCGACCCGATCCGGCAGTCCGCGATGGAGGCGGTGAAGGGCACCCCGCTGGCCGGATCGAGCATCTTCATCGCCGGCACCGCGTCGGGCTTCAAGGATGCCCGGGATATGGCGAACTACGACCTGATCATCGTCGTCATCGCCGCGGCCAGCCTGATCCTGCTGATCATGATGTTCGTCACCCGCAGCGTCGTGGCCGCACTGGTGATCGTCGGCACGGTCGTGCTGTCACTGGGCGCCTCGTTCGGCCTGTCGGTGCTCATCTGGCAGCACCTGCTGGGCATCGAGCTGTACTGGATCGTGCTGGCGCTGGCCATCATCATCCTGCTGGCGGTGGGGTCGGACTACAACCTGCTGGTGATCTCGCGATTCAAGGAGGAGATCGGCGCGGGGCTCAACACCGGACTGATCCGCACTATGGCCGGCACCGGTTCGGTGGTCACCGCCGCCGGGCTGGTCTTCGCATTCACCATGTGCGGCTTCATCTTTGGCGAACTGATGGTGCTGGGCCAGATCGGCACCACCATCGGAATCGGCCTGATCTTCGACACCCTGATCGTGCGGTCCTTCATGACGCCGTCCATCGCGGCGCTGATGGGCCGGTGGTTCTGGTGGCCGCTGAAGGTCCGTCCCCGCCCATGGGCCGGTGGTTCTGGTGGCCGCTGAAGGTCCGTCCCCGCCCCGCCAGTGCGATGCTGCAGCCCTACGGATCGCGGCCGTCGGTTCGCGAACTGCTGCATACCGATGATGCCCGCGACGAGGGCCTCGAAGACGCCCACGACGACGCCCGGGACGAGTCTGACGATAAATCAGTTGTGCCCGGTCCCGCCCCCGGGTTAGCCTGAGCCCATGTTGTTCTCCGCTGCCGCGCATCATGCTGCCGCCCGTCCGTCCGTGGACTGGAGCGTCTGTTAGCAAACGCCAACGACTTTCAGCCACGGACGAGAAGTCCGTGGCTTTTTTTATGCCTGAAATCAACCTAGAAACACCCACCACAGAAAGGACATGCCATGCCCGGTACTGACGAAATCCTGTTGCCGTGTCACGCCGGCGATCCCGATCTGTGGTTCGCCGAGACGCCCTCGGATCTGGAGCGTGCCAAGACACTGTGTGGCGACTGCCCGATCCGACGTCAATGCCTGCGCGCCGCACTCGACCGCGCCGAACCCTGGGGTGTCTGGGGCGGGGAGATCATCGAGAGCGGTGCGGTGTTGGCGCGCAAACGCCCCCGTGGTCGGCCCCGCAAGGACATCGCGGCCTAGCCGTTAGGGTTCGACGCTCGGCGCGGTCGGGCTAGAGTTCGAAGGCACGCCACGCCGTCAGGGGAGCGCCCATGAGCACCGCCGAATAACGCGCAGCGCAGCTGGCGCTGGTCGCCCGGCTTCAGTCGTCCTACCCCGAGATACCGGATGCGCCGACGCCCGATCTGCTCACCCACGAGCACTACCTCGCGTACATGAAGAACCCCCACGATGTGGGTGGCGAGCCCGACATCGCGCAGACCTACGAGAACAAGCAGTACGAGGCCTGGGAAGAAGCCACCTACGTGCTGTGCGAGGTGCTCGGCTGGCGTGGGATCTGGCTGTCCGAGGAGCGCCGACGCATCGGCAACGTCGACGTCGGCCGCACGGTCTATCACGGCATCCCCTACTACTCGCGCTGGATCTGGGCCGTCGGCCGCATCCTGTTGGAGAAGGGCCACATCAGTTGGGCGGAGTTGACCGATCGCCTGGTCGAGGTGCAGAGCCGCTACGCCGACGGCCTTGGTGGCCAACTACCGCAAGCCCAGCCCAAAAGCGAAGGCGACGGCGCGAACGTCCGGCGCAACGAGCATCACCGCCACGCCGTCGGGATCGGCGACCCGCAGATCTACGCCGGCAAGGCCGGCCCGGCCAGGTTCAAGGTGGGCGACCGGGTGGTGGTGCGGGAACTTCCCGCGCTGTTCTACACCCGCACACCGGAATACGTCCGCGGCGCGGAAGGCGAAATCGCCGAGGTCACCTATGAGAGCCCGGCACCGGAGGAAGAGACCTGGGACCGGCCCGACGCCAAGACGGAGTGGTTCTACATCGTCCGGTTCAACCAGTCCGAGCTGTGGCATGCCTACACCGGCTCTGCCAAGGACACCCTGCAGACCGAGATCCCGGAAAGCTGGCTGGACTCAGTCCGCTAGATCCTTTCGAGAAAGGCTTTCGACGTGCCCGATCACGATCACGACCACGATCACGACCACGACCATGACCGCACGGTCAAACCGATGGTCGACGAGATCACCGACTTCGAAGTCCTCGAGATCGCACTGCGCGAATTGTGCATCGAGAAGGGGCTTTTCACCGCCGCCGAACACCGGCACTTCACCGAATTCGCCGAACAGATCGGGCCCACACCCGCGGCCCGGTTGGTGGCGCGCGCATGGCTGAATCCGGAATTCAAACGTCTCGCGCTCACCGACGGCCTGGCCGCCAGCAAGGCGGTCGGCGTCGACTGGCTCGAGCCCACCGGCTTCGGCACGCCCAGCGACTTCACCGCCTTCAAGATCCTCGAGGACACCCCGACGTTGCATCACGTGATCGTCTGCGCGCTGTGCTCCTGTTATCCGCGACCGATCCTGGGCAATTCACCGGAGTGGTACCGCACCCCGAACTATCGCCGGCGCCTGGTGCGGTGGCCGCGACAGGTGCTCTCCGAGTTCGGCCTGGAGTTACCCGCCGATGTCGAAGTGCGGGTAGAGGATTCCAACCAGAAGCACCGCTTCATGGTCATGCCGGTGCGACCCGCAGGCACCGACGGCTGGACCGAGGACCAACTCGCCGAGATCCTCACCCGCGACTGCCTCATCGGTGTCGCCCTGCCCACGGCCGGGGTGACCACCAACGTGCTGACCCGGACGCGGCCGGCCATCCACCCGGCCGCCGACTGACCATGAGCACCGCGGGGAAACGGCCGGAGGCCGTCACCGTCGAGGCCCTCGACGAGATCGTGCAGCGCAACCAGACCTGGCCCGTGATGGCCGGCAGGTACGGCGTGGAGAATCCGGTCCCGCCGTGGAAGACCAGTCTGGACGGCATGTGTGACGCCATCGACTGTGCCGGTGACGATCTCAGCTTTACCTTCAAAGATCGCCGCGATGAGGAGGACGCGCTGTCGGCGACCCGATACGTCGATCTGCCGTATCCGGAGAATCAGCTTGTGGCGCTGGCGCATTCGTTGGTCGCCCACGGTGTGATCGACGAGACCGAGCTGCGGCGCCGGCTCGACGCCGTCCGGGCCCGACTCGAGGCCTGACCGAGTCCGGTTGGCCCGGCGACTTCGCGGTTGGCCCGGCGATCTCCCAGGTAGTAATAGGTGCGGAATCTTGATATCACCGGTGATATCACGTTCTGCAACTACATATCGACTGCGGCAGCGCGCCAGCACTGGCGGACCAACTTCCCGAATCAACGATACCCCGCGGCAAGTCACAGCGAACTGGGCAACCCTGCCGGAGAGCTGATGAACAGTCATCTTGGCGACGATCCGGTAAGTAGGCTATGTCCGGGGGTGCGGAGGAGAAGATTGTGAGTAGTCGGAATGTTTTGCGGGGCGCCTGGCTGGCCGTGCTGGCAGTGCTGGTCGTCCTGGTGTCGAGTTGCGCACGAGCCGCGGCGGATCCGCTGCCCTCGTGGAACGACGGTGCCGCGCGCGCGGCGCTGGTTTCCTTCGTCGAGCGCACCACCAACGAGAGTTCTCCCGATTTCGTGCCTGCGCCGGAGCGGATCGCCGTGTTCGACAACGACGGCTGCCTGTGGCCGGAGAATCCGATGCCCTTCCAACTCGCCTTCGCCGTCGACGAGACAAAGCGCATGGTGTCCGAGAAGCCCGC
>JAPLAO010000364.1 GCA_026393245.1 Mycobacterium sp.
ATCACCGACCCCGATTCCATCGAGTTCGTTCCCACTGTGCTGGGCTTCATGGAGCAAGACCAGATCCGCACCCACACGCTCACCGCGACTCCGAACACCCTGGAGTGGGATTGCTTTACTTTCGGCGTCATTCAAAAGGCGGACCACTTCACCGTCTACGCCAACATCGACCATCTGCACAGCGACGGCACGTCGGCCACCGTGATCTATCGCGATATCCACCAGACCTATCAGGCACTGGTCGCCGGGCGGTCCGAAGAGTTGCCGCAGACGTCGGGCTACCGCGACTTCACCGCCCGTCACCGTCTGCAGGTCGAGGCCATGACGCTGGACTCCCGGCCGATCAAGGATTGGGTCGACTTCGCCCGCGACACCGATGGCGACTGGCCCAGCTTCCCCCTGGAACTGGGCGATACCTCCACCCACAGTGTGGGCGGCGTCGTCACCGTTGAGTTGCTCGACGCTGAGGAGTCCGAGGCGTTCAACTCTGCCTGCCGCGCTGCCGGCGCCCGGTTCAGCGGTGGCGCGATGGCCTGCGCGGCGCTGGCCGAGCACCATCTGACCGGCACTGAGACCTTCCACGGCTTCACCCCGTCGGACACTCGCGTCGGCGACGCGCAGGCGCTGAGCGCGGGCTGGTATGCCAGCCTGTTCCCGGTGTCGGTACCGGTCGGCGGCGGAGATTTCGCGCTGACCGCGCGTGCTGCGCAGAAGTCATTCGACGCCAACAAGCAGATGTCTGTCGCGCCGTTCCAGCGGGTGCTGGACCTGGCGACGCCGGAGGAGTTTGGCATCACGCTGGCCAGCAAGCCGTCGATGATGGTGTCGCTGATGGACTTCCGCAAGGTGGCCGACGCCGACACCAACCGGCTCGGCATCTATCTCGACAACCTGTCCCTCGGCAGCATCAACACCTGGATCATTCGGCACGCCGACAAGACCACCGTCACCGTCTCCTTCCCGGAAACGCCGGAGGCCCGCCACTCGGTGCACCACTACATCGGTGTGTTGCGTCAAGCCTTCGGCGACGCCGCCGAACTCACCGAACAGTGGGGCGATCAGTTCGCCGACCAGGCTTTTGCGCATTCTGCTTAGGTAGCCGGTTAAGCTGCCGCCATGGCCGGCAAGCGTCGCATCGATCTGCGGCTCGCAACGCAGATTCTGCTGTTGCAGCTCGCGGTGGTGGCGTTGACCCTGGGGATCGCGTTCGCCCTGCTGGCTGTGGTGAGCCACCGGCGTCTGATCGACGAGTACGGCACCCGCTGCCTCGACATCGCTCGAGTCGCCGCGGCCGCCCCCGCGGTCCGCGCCGACGTCGCCCGGTATAGCGACGAGACGATGCCCGCACCTGACGAATTGGCACGCGGGCCGCTGCAAAATATCGCCACCAAGGTTCAGCAGGGCACCGGCGCCCTTTTTGTGGTGTTCACCAACGATCGCGGCCTCCGGTTGAGCCATCCCAACCCCGAGGAGTTGGGCAAGATGGTCAGTACCGACCCGTCGGCGGCACTGGCCGGCCGGGAGGAGGTCGTCCGGCAGACCGGCACCCTGGGGCCGTCGGTGCGCGCGAAAGTACCTGTGCTGGCACCGGATTCGAGTCGTGTGGTCGGACAGGTCAGCGTCGGGATGTCCACCGCCACCGTCTACGAACTGCTCCGCAAAGACCTTGACGCCGCCGCCTTGACCGGCGGTCCCGCGCTGGTGATCGGCGCTGTGTTGTCGATATTGCTGGCGCGACGCTGGCGCGAGTTGACCTTGGGCCTGCAGCCCACCGAGATGACCGAACTTGTACGCACCCAAGAAGCCGTACTGCACGGAATCGGCGAAGGTGTACTGGCCGCCGACACCGATGGCAACACCACCTTCGTCAACGACGAGGCCCGGCGACTTCTCGAGATCGATTCCGCAACCGGACATCCCGCCGACCAGATCGGCCTGACGCCCAGG
>JAPLAO010000294.1 GCA_026393245.1 Mycobacterium sp.
CCGCCGAGTATTTCGACCCGGGTGGGTGCGCTGTCAACCACCGTGGCGACCGCGGCGATCTTCCTGCTGCAGATAGTCGCGGGCCAGGTCGCTGATCTGTTCAGGCAGCGCGCCGCCGGCGACGTCGGCCAGGGTGGTCGTCTCCAGAACCGCGCGCATGCTCGCCCGCAGCGCCCGCCAGACATCGGTCAGGGCTGTCGTGGGGCCGGAGTAGGGAAGGTCGCCGAGGCCGATATCCCGCACGCTGGCCAACGGACCGTCGATGCACCTCAGTACATCGGCGATGCTGATCTGCTCGGCCGGCCGGGCCAATTCATAACCACCCTCACGGCCGCGGTGGCTTCGCACCAGCCGATCGGCGCGCAGATCGGAGAGGATGTCGACCAGGAATTGCGCGGGGATGCCCTGGGCGTGGGCCAGATCATCGGTCTTGACCACAATGCCCGGTTCGGCGGCGGCAAGTTGGATCATGGCGCGGACACCGTATTCCGCCTTCGCCGACATCCGCATGCTGCGGATTCTGCCACTGACAGTGGCCGCGAAGGCAATGTCGGCAGCTAGCCGCGGCCGGCGGCCTGTGCGCTGCGGCTGCGTGCGGCGATCTTGCCGACCGCATCGGCCGCACCCTCGACCGCGACGCCTGCCTGATCGCCGATCGCCGTGATGGCCTCGTGCACGGCTGCGACGGGCCTGCGGGGCGAGGGCGTCGAGTTGCTTACCGTCGCGGCTGCCCGCGCGGCAACAACTCTGAGGTCAGAAACCCCGAGGGCAGCGGCCAGCCCGGGAACCGACACGATCTCCGCCGTCGGCACCCCCACATCACGATGATTGCGCTGACTCGGCCGGACGGCGAGCCTGGTGGCCGGAGCAGGCGACGTGAAATCCTGCGGCACGTCCGTCGAATCGGTACCGGGCGCCGGGGTGACCGGCTGCCCGGCCGCCAAAGTGGAGCGGTTGGCGATCGGCTTGGACAGGTGATTTTCGATGACGGCCCGCAGCGTGTTTAAAAGGATGCCCGCCGGCCCGAACGGGGCCACAACCACCTTGACGGCGTTCTCCACGGCACCGTTCAAGTCACCGCCGACCAGCGCGCTCAGGGTATTGACGACCAACACGGGCTCAGTCGCCACGAGTGCCCCGACGGCAAAGGCGGCCGAAATCAGGCCGTTGCTCACGTAGCCGACGTCAGCCACCAGACTCGACACAAGCTCGTGGATTACCGGGGCAACTGCTGCCGCGACGGCCAGGCTGGGGTCGGCCGTCGCCGCGGGCACGGCGGCCGCGACGGGGTTGAGCAAAGAGATATCCAAGCCGGGCGCGAGCGACGCGGCCAGCGCGGGAAGGTTCGCCGGGTAGGGATCCACCGGGGGTGCGGCATAGGGGTCAGAGGCCGCGGTCAACTCCGGCTGGGTCACCGAGGCAAGGCCGGCGACGAACGCATCTACGATCGCGTTCCTACCCACGGAGGTGGCATCGGCGGCCAACGACGTGATTAATTGCTTGAACACTGAGAAGGGATTGTCCGACTCGGAGGGCGCCGGGGCGATCGCATTGAGGAAGGCCGGATCCAGCATGCCGCCGGTCTCGTCATTCCCGGCCGACAGGGTGAAGGCGGGGATCTGGACGTCGGCGCGCGGCACGACGATCGGATTGGCGACGACGACGCAGGCGGCCAGCAGAGCGACCCCGGTAGTCAATATCGGACCAATGACCCTACGCACGCTTTTCGCCCCTTTCCTGAGTCAACCCTAACTGTACCTGAGAAAAACCTGAGCGCAACAGTAAAACCCTGAGAGAAGAGTCTTTATATTCGCCCCGGACGGCACGCTGCAACCCCAAGGGTCGTGTCCAAAGCGGGTTGAGATTCGCTCCCCCTCACAAACAGCACGGTGCCCCTCCTCGCAGTGAGGAGGGGCACCGTGTTGTACTGCGATTTAGTTGTTGGCAGAAGCGCGCTTGGAGACTGCGCGCGCCGAGCGGTGCTTGACCGGAGCCGAGCTTTCCGCAGCCGGAGCCTCAGCCGACGGGGCCTCAGCAGCCGGTGCCTCAGCAGCCGGAGCCGCCTCGACCGCAGCCGTGCGGGCCGCCGCCGAACGTGCGGCCTTCACCGACGCCAACGGAGGTGACACCGGATTCGGGGTCGCCAGCGCGTTGGCAACGCTCTTCACCAAGGACTGCACCTCGGTGCGGACGCTCGGCACATAGTTAGCCGCGACGACCGCCGGATCCGGTGCGAAGGCCGCCGGATCAGGAAGAAGAGCCGGGTCGAATCCGTAGTTGATCACACCGGTTTGCTGGCCCGCACCGATGGTGATGTTGAGGATCGTTCCCGGGATACCGGTGGCCCCGAAGATGCCGTCGACTGCGGCGTTCCAGCCGCCTTCGAAGGAGGTCGCTGCGAACGTATCGGTAACGACCTGGATGGTCTTGTTCACCACTAGCGTGACCTGGGCAACGGTGGAACCGATCAGCAGTGGCAGCGAGC
>JAPLAO010000254.1 GCA_026393245.1 Mycobacterium sp.
CCGGGTGGACGTCGTCCTCGGTGTCGCCTCCACCACCGAACTCGTCGTGCAGATGGGATCGCGGATGCAGCGGCCGATCTGGCGCAAGGCGATGCTGGAGAACGGCCTGCCCGAGGACGAGGCGGACGAGATCTGTCGCGATATCGCCGATCACTACCCGGTGTGGCAGGAAAGCACCTTCCCCGGCCTGCTCGGCAATGTCGTGGCCGGACGCGTCGCCAACCGCCTCAATCTCGGCGGCAGCAACTTCGTCGTCGACGCCGCGTGCGCCAGTTCGCTGTCGGCACTGCAGTCCTCACTGCACCGGCTATATCTGAACGAATCCGATCTGGTGCTGACCGGCGGCGTCGACGCTCTCAACGACGTGATGATGTACATGTGCTTCTCCAAGACGCCGGCATTCTCGGCGACGGGTGACTGCCGGCCGTTTTCCGACGCCGCCGACGGCACCATCATCGGCGAGGGCGTGGGCATGCTGGCGCTCAAGCGTCTCAGTGACGCTGAGCGTGACGGCGATCCGATCCATGCGGTCATCCGCGGCATCGGCTCGTCCTCCGACGGCCGCGCGTCCAGCGTCTACGCGCCGCGCTCCGAAGGTCAGGCCAAGGCGCTGCGCCGCGCCTACGAGCGAGCCGGCTACGAGCCCTCGACCGTCGAACTGCTTGAAGCGCACGGCACCGCGACGAAGGCCGGCGACGTGGCCGAGTTCGCCGGACTCAAGCTGGTGTTCACCGACGACTCCACCCGCTGCGCACTGGGTTCGGTGAAGTCCCAGATCGGCCACACCAAAGCAGCCGCGGGTGCTGCCGGTCTCATCAAAGCCGTTCTGGCCCTTCAGCATTCGACCCTGCCCGGAACCTTGAAGGTTGACCGGCCAAACCCGGCGATGGACATGGCCGATACCCCCTTCTACGTCAACGCCCAGACCCGTCCGTGGGTGCGCTCCGGCGATCAGCCGCGCCGCGCCGCGGTCAGCTCGTTCGGTTTCGGCGGCAGCAACTTCCACGTGACGTTGGAGGAGTACCGCGGCAAGCAGCGCGCCAAGCGCCTGCGCGCCCTGCCCACCGAACTCGTGGTGCTCAGCGCGGCCTCCGCAGCCGACCTGGAGAAGCGGGCCGCCGAGATCCTTTCCGCGGCACGCTCGGGGGAAAGCCTGTCGCGCATCGCCTACGAGTCCGCGCGCGACTTCGACGCATCGCAGCCCGCCCGTGCGGGCCTGGTTGCGGCAGGCACCGCTGCGTTAGAAACAGTCGCCGAACGGTTGCGCGGCGCCCTCGCCGACGACACCGCGGCGAGCCTCACCGATCCCAATATCGCGATCGGCTTCGGCCCGGCTCGTGACGGCAAGACCGCCTTCCTCTTCCCCGGCCAGGGCAGCCAGTACGTCGGGATGGGCGCCGACCTCGCACTCGCCTTCCCCGGCGCGCTCGCGGTGTGGGACGCCATCGACGGCGACCTCGCCGACCTGCACCGGGTGGTGTTCCCGGAACCGGCGTTCGACCCCGCCTCCGCGGAGACGCAGCGGACCACGCTCACCGCGATGCACAACGCCCAGCCGGCCATCGCCGCCACCAGCCTCGCCCAACTGGCACTGCTGGAGGTTCTGGGCGTGCGGGCCGATGCCGCCGCGGGCCACAGCTTCGGCGAGGTCAGTGCGCTGGCCGCGGCGGGCGTCCTGCCGACTCACCGACTCGTCGACACCGCACGCATGCGCGGCATGCTGATGGCCGAGGCCGGCCACGGTAAAGATGGCGCGATGCTGGCGGTCACCGCCAGTGCCGAGGACGTCCGGGCAATGCTCGACACCGAACCGGAACGGGCCGCCGCGTTGGTGATCGCCAATGACAACGCTCCTCGTCAGGTGGTACTGGCCGGACATGAGGCCGATATCGCGTGGGCCGCGACCGCCGCGAAGGCGGCCGGGTGGACGGCGGTGCGACTGCCGGTTGCCTCGGCGTTCCATTCGTCAATCGTGGCCGCAAGTTCGGCGCCGCTGACCGAGTACCTGTCGAAGATGGAGTTCGGGCAGGCCAGCTTCCCGGTGTATGCGAACGTGACCGCCCAACCGTACGGCGAGGACGTCGCGGCTCAACTCGGCGATCAGGTGCGTCAACCGGTGCGGTTCCGCGAGATGATCGAGGCGATGGCCCGCGACGGGGTCACCCGGTTCATCGACCCGGTTCATCGAGGTCGGGCCAAGCCGGGTTCTGACCAAACTCGTCGGCCAGATTCTCGAGACGACGCCGCATTCCGCTGTGGCCCTTGATGATCCGAAGGCCGGGGCCACACGCGGCTGGCATCGCGGGCTCGCGGCCTTGGCGGCCGACGGCGTCGCACTGGATCTCGTTGCGCTCTACGACCACTTCGAGGAACCGGAACAGCACGTCCCGGCGCCCGCGCATGCCGTGCTGGTGGGCGGGGCCAACGTCGGCAAGCCCTATCCGCCGGTGAACGGAAACAACACCATCGCACCCCAGCGCGTCCGGGTTCCTGCGCCCGTTGTGCCGAGCACACCCGTTACCCACAGTGCGCCCGCTGCACCCGTTGTCCACAGTGCGCCCAGCGCACCCGTTGTCCACAGTGCGCCGAGCGCGCCCGTGCCCGCCGCCCCACGGCAAGAGGAGTCCATCGTGAATGTCGCGCACAACGGCGTGCAATCGCACGCAGCAGTCATGCCGCCCGCAGCAGCACCGCCGCAGGACGAGCACTGGACCCCGGCCGCAGCGCCGCTGTCTGCTGATGCGTGGAGCGTCATCGACCGCATCCAGCAGGAGACCGCGAAACAGCACGAGCGCTATCTGGATGTGGTGACTCATAGCCACCAGACATTCCTGGAGACAGCAGCGCAGATGATGGCCGAAATCGTTGGCGATCACTCGGCCACCAGCCAGGCCCCCCGGCCGGTGGTCCAGGCTCAGCTGCCGGCACCCGCGGCGCCGCGTGCGCTGACGCAACCGGCAG
>JAPLAO010000351.1 GCA_026393245.1 Mycobacterium sp.
ACACCGCAGCATCGGCATTCCGGGTGGTGCGCGATCACGTCACGTCGGCGTTCCGCCACGACGATCTCGCTGCCGCCCTCGCGGCCACCGAACTGACCGCCGACGACTTCCAGGCCTGACTTCGATGCGCGGAATCATCCTGGCCGGCGGATCCGGCACTCGGCTCTACCCGATCACCCAGGGCGTCAGTAAGCAGTTACTACCGGTCTACGACAAGCCGATGATTTATTACCCGTTGTCGACACTCATCATGGCCGGCATCCGCGACATCCTGGTGATCGCGACGCCGGAGGATCGTCCGGCCTTTGAGCGCCTGCTCGGCGACGGGTCGCAATTCGGGATCAGCATCACACACGCCGTTCAGGAACGCCCCGACGGACTGGCGCAGGCGTTTGTGATCGGAGCCGACCACATCGGTACCGGACCGGTGGCGCTGGTCCTAGGCGACAACATCTTCTACGGCCCAGGCGTGGGAACCAGCCTCAACCGATTCGCGAACGTCGACGGTGGCGCTATCTTCGCGTATTGGGTGGCGAATCCCGCTGCGTACGGTGTCGTTGAATTCGATTCCGCGGGAAGGGCTTTGGCGTTGGAGGAGAAGCCGGCGACGCCGAAGTCCAACTATGCGATCCCGGGGCTGTATTTCTACGACAACGATGTCATCGAGATCGCCCGATCGCTGAAACCCTCAGCGCGCGGTGAACTGGAGATCACCGCCGTCAATCAGGCCTACCTCGAGAATGGTCGGTTGCATGTTGAGGTACTTCCACGTGGCACCGCATGGCTGGACACCGGCACGTTCGAATCGCTGCTGGAGGCGGGCAACTTCGTCCGCACCATAGAAACCCGGCAGGGTCTCAGGGTGTCCTGTCCGGAGGAGATTGCCTGGCGGCTGGGCTTCATCGACGACGAACACCTCGCCGCGCGGGCCCGCACCGTGCTCAAGTCTGGGTATGGCCAATATCTGTTGGAGCTGCTGGAACGGCGTTAGGGGTCGCCAACACCGCGGCGATAGCAGTAGTCAACGGCACTGATAGGGCCAGTGCAATACCGCCCACGGCGGAGCGGGCGATCTCGATGGCCACGCTCTCACTGGTGAGCACATCGGCCAGTGACCGGTTGGCGACGCTGAACAGCAGCAGCAGTGGTAGCGAACTGCCTGCATAGGCGAGAACCAGGGTGTAGACCGTGCTCGCGATATGGTCGCTACCCACCCGCATGGCCCGCGTGAAGACCTGCCTACGCGTGCCATGGCCCACGTGGGCAAGCTCGAAAACTGTTGAGGCCTGCGTAATGGTCACATCATTGAGTACACCGAGGGATCCGACGATGAAGCCGGCCAACAGCAAACCCTTGATGGACACATTCCCGAGATAGGCAGCCACCTCATTGTTCTGATCCTGTGACAACCCGGTCAGGTGAGTGAGTTCAATTGCGGCCCAGGACAGTACCGCGGCGAGCAACATCGCCATCAAAGTTCCCAGCAGTGCGGCGCTGGTACGCAGACTGACGCCGTGTGCCAGATAGATCGCCGCATAGAGGATCACCGCCGACGCGACCAGTGCCACCGGTAAGGCAGGGGCGCCATCTCGCAGCGCGGGCAGCATGAAGATAACCAGCACTCCGAAGGCGATCACGATGCCGACCAATGCCCGAAGTCCCCGCCAGCGGGCAATAGCGACGATCACGACCGCGAACAGCGCGGCCAGCA
>JAPLAO010000106.1 GCA_026393245.1 Mycobacterium sp.
CAGCATGGCCCCGGCGACATACATCTGCGTCTGTGGCCCTGGCACATTGGTGACCAACACATTGAACTGCCGTGGCGGGAACTGGGTGGCTTCCCGGGTGCCCATTGCGTGCAAGGTCGGCGGTGGAAATCCGGACAGGGTGACGATGGTGCGGGCGTCCACCAGGCTGGCCGCCGCGGCATGTGATTCGGTGGCGTGGGAGACCTGCGACAGCCGCACCACCGCGTTGCCCTCCCCAACCGGCAGGTCGATCAGAAACGGAGTTACCTCGCTGATGGCCTGACCCGGACCCGAGGACTCCGATTCGGCCGCCGGATAGACCGACATCGGGGCCATCGCGCGCACCGTCTGGCCGGCCGGCACCGGCTCTCCCCGGGACAACAGCCAGTTGCGCAGCGCACCGGTGATGACCGCCAGCACAAGGTCATTGACATCGCAGTCGTAGCGCGCGCGAACCAGACGAAACTCAGAAAGCGGGGCGCTGGCCACCGTGAAACGACGGTGCCGAGAGACCGTGGTGTTGAGTGGACTGCTCGGCGCTCGACCGCGCATCATCGTGCGCACGACATCGGCGGCCTGCCGGGCCAACTGCGCCACCTCGCCGCTGTTGGTGGCGACGTCGGCGATGGTCGAGCGCAGCGCGCGCAACTCCTGCCCGGGTCGGGCCAGCCAGTCGCCGACCGCATCGCTGAGCAGTTCGCCGGCCGACGGCTCACGCGCGGGCAACCAGATGTCCTCACCCAACCGGGCCGGGCGACGGCTGCGGTCGGCGATGACGTGACCGATCTCCACCGCCGTCATCCCGTTGACCAACGCCTGATGGCTCTTGGTGAACAGCGCAAGCCGATTGTCCGCCAGACCCTCGATGAGATACATCTCCCACAGCGGTCGGGTCCGGTCCAGTGGGCGGCCGGCCAACCGGGAGATGAGATCGTGCAGTTGGGCATCGCTGCCCGGGGACGGCAGGGCCGAACGCCGCACGTGATAGGTGATGTCGAAGTCGGGATCGTCGACCCACACCGGACGCGCGAGACCCAGGGTCACCTCCCGGACCTTCTGGCGGTACCGCGGAATCTGAGGCAACCGGCGCTCAACGGTCTCGAGCAGTGTGTCGTAGCTCAGACCGCCCTTCGGTCGCCGCAGGATCGACAGCGAACCCACATATATCGGCGTCGCGGTGTTCTCCTGGTGGAAGAACGCCGAATCCGATGTCGACAGCCGGGTCACCAGGCAACGGTAACCGTGAATACCCGACGACGCCGGAATGTGTCACCATCGGTTACAGGGTCATTACCAACCACGGGTTCGCCACTCTCCAGCGACCGGCCCGATCCGTCCGATCAGTGGAGAGTGTCCGTTGTCCGCCAACGCTTTACAGACCGTTGCCCGACCCGCCGCGGGAGCACACGCCATCGCCCCCGTCGTCGATTACGAGCCGCCGGCGTTCGGCGGCCCGCCGAAGCTGCCCCCGGCTGCCGCTCGCCGGCCCCGCCCCGCCCCGCGACCGCAGCCCCCACCGGCCCCCGAGGACGACGGCAGGGCACGAGCCGCGGCCGCCTTCGCCGATGCGGCGCTTCGGCGGGTACTGGAGGTCATCGACCGCCGGCGGCCGCTGGCGCAGTTGCGGCCACTACTGGCAGCCGGCCTGGTGGACTCATTGCTGTCGGCATCCGCCGGCCGGGAACCTCAACAGGCCGCACAGCTGCGTCGGGTGCGGGCTCAGGTGACCCGGGCCGACGGCACCGCCGCCGAGGCCGCCGCGTACTACACCCGCGGCCAGCGCGCCTACGCGATCGCCTGCCGCATCGAAGTGGTCATGACGCCGACCGGCCCGCGCTGGCTGGTGGTCGCGCTGCATCTTGGTTGACGCACTAACCCCGGGGCCGATCTAACCCCGGCGAAGCAGCTTGCGTTCCTTGGACTCCGCGCGCTTGGCCTGCCGGCGATCTTTGCGACTGACCGCACCGGGTGCCGCCGCGTCATGCTGCTGGATCTCGGCGTCACCGTCCTCGGACGGGCCGACGTAGGTCAACTGCCGGGCCGCCTCGTCCGCAAGGCCTTTCGCGCGCAAACCTTCCGGCATGGCCTGCGCCGCCACGGCGGGAGCCTGCGGGGCAGCCTCAACCTGGACGTTGAATAAGAAGCCGACCGACTCCTCCTTGAGCCCGTCGAGCATGCCGATGAACATGTCATAACCCTCGCGCTGGTACTCCACCAGCGGGTCGCGCTGAGCCATCGCACGCAGGCCGATGCCCTCCTTGAGGTAGTCCATCTCGTAGAGGTGCTCGCGCCATTTGCGGTCCAGCACATTGAGCAGCACATTGCGCTCGAGTTGCCGCATGGCGTCCGGGCCCGCCATCGCCGCGATCTCGGATTCCCGGTTGGCATAGGCCTTTTCGGCGTCGGCGATGAGCAGGTCGAGCAGTTCTTCACGGCTTATTTCGCCGGCTTCGCCAACCGCTTCGGAGTCGATCAGCTCATGATGGTCGATACCCACCGGGTAGAGCGTCCGCAGGGCCCCCCACAGCGCTTCGAGGTCCCAGTCCTCGGAGTAACCCTCGGCGGTGGCGCCGTTGACGTACGCCGTGACGACGGCGACCAGCATGTCATGGGACTGCTTGGCCAGATCCTCGCCTTCGAGGATCCGACGGCGCTCCTCGTAGATGACCTTGCGCTGCTGATTCATCACCTCGTCGTACTTGAGCACGTTCTTGCGGATCTCGAAGTTCTGCTGCTCGACCTGGGTCTGCGCACTCTTGATCGCCCGGGTGACCATCTTGGCCTCGATCGGCACGTCGTCGGGCAGGTTCAGACGCGTCAGCAGGGATTCCAGGGTTGCGCCGTTGAACCGCTTCATGAGTTCGTCGCCCAGCGACAGATAGAAGCGGGACTCACCCGGGTCGCCCTGACGGCCGGAGCGCCCGCGCAACTGGTTGTCGATACGGCGGGACTCGTGCCGCTCGGTGCCCAGCACGTACAGGCCGCCGGCGGCGACGACGTCTTCGGCCTCCGCGGTTGCCTCGGCCTTGACCGTGGGCAGGTCCTCGTGCCACGCGGCCTCGTACTCCTCCGGTGTTTCGACCGGATCCAGACCGCGATCGCGCAGGCGCAGGTCGAGCAGGAAGTCGACGTTGCCGCCGAGCACCACGTCGGTGCCGCGCCCGGCCATATTGGTGGCCACCGTGACCGCACCACTGCGGCCCGCCTCGGCCACGATGGCGGCCTCCTGCTCGTGGAACTTGGCGTTGAGCACGTTGTGCGGCACGCCGCGCTTGGCCAACTGCCGCGACAGGTACTCCGAGCGCTCGACGCTGGTGGTGCCGATAAGCACCGGTTGGCCGACCTCATGGCGCTCGGAGATGTCGTCGACGACCGCGATGTACTTGGCTTCCTCGGTCTTGTAGATCAGATCGGTCTGATCCTTGCGGACCATCGACCGGTTCGTCGGGATCTGAATTACGCCGAGTTTGTAGATCTCATGCAACTCGGACGCCTCGGTCTCGGCGGTGCCGGTCATGCCGGCCAGCTTGTCGTAGAGCCGGAAGTAGTTCTGCAGAGTGATCGTGGCCAGGGTCTGGTTCTCGGCCTTGATCTCCACCTTCTCCTTGGCCTCGATGGCCTGGTGCATGCCCTCGTTGTAGCGGCGGCCCACCAGGACGCGGCCGGTGAACTCGTCGACGATGATCACCTCGCCGTCGCGGACGATGTAGTCCTTGTCGCGAGAGAACAGCTCCTTGGCCTTGAGACAGTTGTTCAGGTAGCTCACCAGAGGTGAATTCGCTGCCGCATAAAGGTTTTCGATACCAAGCTGATCCTCGACGAACTCGACACCCAGCTCGTGGACGCCGACGGTGCGCTTGCGGATGTCAACCTCGTAGTGAACGTCCTTCTCCATCATCGGCGACAAGCGAGCGAATTCGGTGTACCAGTGCGAGGCGCCGTCGGCCGGTCCGGAGATGATCAACGGGGTGCGAGCCTCGTCGATGAGGATGGAGTCGACCTCGTCGACGATCGCGTAGCTGTGGCCGCGCTGAACGAGGTCTTCCAGCGAGTGCGCCATATTGTCGCGTAAGTAGTCGAAGCCGAACTCGTTGTTGGTGCCGTAGGTGATGTCGGCCGCGTAGGCCGCGCGGCGTTCGTCTGAGGTGAGCCCGGACAGGATCACCCCGACCTCCAGGCCAAGGAAGCGGTGCACGCGGCCCATCCACTCGCTGTCGCGTTTGGCCAGATAGTCGTTGACCGTCACGACGTGCACCCCGTCGCCGGCCAAGGCGTTGAGGTAGGCGGGCAGCACACAGGTCAGGGTCTTGCCCTCGCCGGTCTTCATCTCGGCGACATTGCCGAAGTGCAGCGCAGCCCCTCCCATGACCTGGACGTCGAAGTGGCGCTGCGAGAGCACCCGCCAGGCAGCCTCGCGGGCCACCGCGAACGCCTCGGGCAACACGTCGTCGAGTTTCGCGCCGTCGGCAACGCGAGCACGGAATTCGTCGGTTTTGGCGCGCAGTTCAGCGTCGGTGAGCTTCTCTGCGTCGTCGGACAGGGTGTTGACATAGTCAGCCACCCCCCGTAGGCGCTTGACCATGCGACCTTCACCGAGGCGCAGCAACTTCGACAGCACATTTTCCCCTGAGAGATAGGAGGCATCCCCTGTGGACAGGGGGCTTGAGCGTCCTCCATCTTAGGCGACGCGCCGATATGGCCTCCTCAGGCCAGTCGGATCAATCCGTAGTCATAGGCGTGCCGCCGGTAGACCACCGTGGGACGGTCGGTCTCCTCATCGTGGAACAGGAAGAAGTCGTGCCCGACCAGTTCCATCTCGTAGAGCGCGTCGTCGACCGCCATTGGCTTCCCCGGGTGCTCCTTGACCCGCACGATCCGGCCCGGCTCATGCTCCTCGACGGCGATCTGCTCCGCGGCCGGCCCGGCCGGGTTGGGCGTGAATGCCTCAGCGAGTTCGACCGGCAACATCGCGACGGTGCCCTGGCGAACCGAGACCGGGGTCTTGTCCCCGTAATGCACCTTGCGACGGTCCTTGCCGCGACGCAGCCGGCCCTCGAGTTTGTGGACGGCGGCCTCGAAGGCGCCGTAGAAGCTGTCCGCGCAGCCCTCGCCGCGCACCACCGGCCCGTCGCCGTATGCGGTGATCTCGACGTGCTGGCAGTTCTTGCGCTGTCGGCGGTTGCGCTCATGGGAAAGCTCGACGTCGAAGCGGCGGATCGTGTTGTCGATCCGTTCGGCGCGAACGAACTTCTGGCCCACATAGACCCGGTAATGGTCGGGGACCTCGACATTGCGGCCGGTCACCTGAACATAGGCATTGGGCGTGGTTTCGGAGCGGTCATCATCGGTGGTGAACTGAGAGGAATGGGCGGATTGTGTTGACATACTTGGCAACTCGATTCTGTTACGGGTTCGCACGCACGGTGCGAACGCGGCCTGTCATGGATAGCTGCGCCGCGCACGGTTGGCGAAAATCGCACCCGACGGCGCCAGAGGTCTTGGAATCACCTCCTACACGGTCGGTGTAACGGTTATCCGCGACGGTAGTCGCAGTCGGTGGGCACTGCCACCCTTTACCGCGCCGTGTTTGACAACAGCGCGGTCACACTTGTGCCAACGCCAGCACAGCCGTCACTCGGGCACCACCGGCGACCAGCACCCGCACCGCCTCGGCGGCGGTGGCCCCGGTGGTGACGATGTCGTCGACCACCAGCACCTCCCCCGACGGCACGGCCAACAGCCGCACCCGGCCGGCGATATTGCGTTGCCGCGCCGCGCTGCTCAGACCCACCGAGTCGCGGACACCTCCGGCGGTGCGCAGCACCGGTGCGACGGTGACGGCCGGACCGGCAGCGGCCGTTGCGATGCGGGTGACCGGGTCGCCACCGCGGCGGCGAGCAGCCGACCGGCGGGTCGGGGCGGGCACCACCGACAGCGGCGCGGCAACGACACCCCAGGTCAGCAGGCGGAGGATGCCCATGGCCAGTGCCGCCGACAGCGGCGCGGCCAGGTCGCGGCGGCCGTGTTCCTTCAGTGCGACGATCGCGTTGCGCCGCGCGCCGGCGTAGCGGCCGAGGGCGAAAACCGGGACGCCGGGATCGATGCGGGTGGAGACGACGTGCGGCTCGTCGCAGTGCACGGCCAGTGCTGCCGCGCAGACCGCACACCACCGGGTCGCAGGTGCCCCGCAGCCGCCGCATTCCAGCGGCAGGATCAGGTCGAGCATGGCGTGGTTGAGCATTCTGGGAGTCTGCAGGCCGGGTACGACAGGTCTAACCCGGCAGCACAGGCACCGCGCCGGGCACCATGAAGGCGCGCAGTTCCGACCAGGTCTGGCCGTTGGTGGCGCTGGTGCTGAGCAGTTGGAGAACACCGCGCGCGTCGGCCACGTAGACCGCAGCGGGATTGGCCGCCACCGCGGCCACCGGCATCACCAGGTTGGCGCTCGGGCCGTCGGAGTTCACCCCGTCGAGGTTGACATAGGACACCGGGTGAGCGGGATCACGACGGGTGACCACCAGGTCGTCGCCGGTACGCCAGGACAGCGCGACGACCGAATTCCCGAGGCCGAATCCGATCCGGCGCGGATAGGTCAGCGCGACCTCCCCGCCCGGCGTCTGCTGGACACCGGCCAGCACCACCTCACCGTCGATCACCATCGCCACCCGGGTGCCGTCCCGGGAGAGCTGCAGTTCGGCAATCGACCCGGGGAACCGGGAGGTGACCGCGGCCGAATCCACCGGGATGCGGGCCGGTTCGCCGGCGGCTTCGCCGCGGACCACCCGCACCACACTGTTGCCGTCGACGGCCACCCAGACCGCGTCATCAAGTGCCCACGACGGCCTCGTCAGGGTCCGGCCGTCCGTGGCCCGCACCGCCTGCCCGCCGTTGGGTCCGATCCACAGGGATTCCCCAGCGTCCGGCGCGGCGACGACAGCGGCCACGTCACGGCCGTTGCGGGAGAAGGCGGCCGCGCGCTGATCGCCCATCGTGCCGAAGGAACCCTGCACCTTCGCCGAACCCTGCCCGTCGAGGGCCACCAGTGAACCGTCGATCAACGCGTGGACGCCGGCTGTCGCGCCGTCTGCGGCACCGGGGTCGGTAGCGGCGACGTCGGTGGTCTTCCAGCCGTCGACGAATCGGTCGTCAAGCGCGGTACCGTCAACGTTGATCAGGTAGGGGCCGGTGATATCAGCGCGTGCGAGAGTCCAAATCAGTTGCGCCGCAAGCAGTAATCGGCTACTCGGATCAGTGATGGTGAGGTTTTCCAAATCCACCCGCGCGCCGCCGTACCCGCGACCCACACCGGACTTACCGCCGTCGGAACGGGTGACCGGGCCGCGCAGTTTCAATGGCGGACCCAACAGGTTGCGCACCGCATCGGACATCTCCGGCCGCGGTCCCGCAATCAGCTTGGTGACCAGTTCGGTGGCCAACAGATCCGGGTCGGACACAGCCAGGTAGCGGGGGTCGGGCACGACGGTGGCGCCGGTGGGATCGATGAAGTACAGGGTGCTGCGTTTGTAGGCCGACTGGAACTGCTGCCAATCCAGGAACACACCATTGGGCAGGCGGTTGATCCGCCAACCGTTGGGTGTGCGCACCAATTCGATGGGCCCGGGGTCGGGCAACTGTCCCTCACCGGTCTCGAAGACGCCGATGTCGGACAGCGATCCGAGGATATCGGCCGCCATGGTCACCGAAACCGTGTCCAGAGAACGGGTTTCGGTGAACACCACCTTGTCGATGAGCAGCGCGCTGCCCTGGTCGTCCCAATCCTTGGAGGCCGATTCGGTGAGGAACTGCCGCGCCGCCAGATGGCGGTTGGCGGGATCGGCGGTGGCTTTGATGAACTCCCGAAGGGTCTGGTCAGGATCCATGCTGGAGTTCGGCTCGGGCAGTTTCTTGGGCGCCGGCCGCTCGACGGTCCCGATCGCCTGTGGCGCAGAGGAATCCGGTACACCCGCACACCCCGACAGCAGCGCGATCACGCCGACCAGCAGCGCGGTCAGCGGGCGATTCCTCACACCAGCTCCCCGGCGGCTTCCCGCTGGCGTTCTGCCGTCACGGGTTTCATGGGTAGCGGACTGGTGGTGACCTTGTGCCCGCGCGTCAGCGGCAGGGTCAGCCGGAAGCACGCACCCTTGGCCGGCTCGCCCCAGGCCTCCAGCCGACCCTGATGCAGTCGGGCGTCCTCGATGCTGATCGCCAGACCCAGCCCGGTGCCACCGGACCGTCGCACCCGGGAGGGGTCCGAGCGCCAGAACCGGCTGAACACCAACTTCTCCTCGCCCGGCCGCAGGCCCACCCCATGGTCGCGGACGGTGACCGCGACGGTGTCCTCATCGGCGGCCATCTTGATCAGCACCGGTTTGTGTTCGGCGTGATCGATGGCGTTGGCGATGAGGTTGCGCAGGATGCGTTCGACGCGACGCGGATCCACCTCGGCGATGATCGCTTCGTCGGGCATATCGACGAGTAGTTCGATACTGCCTTCGGCGGCCAGGTGCCCGACATTGCCCAGCGCCCGGTTGACCGTGGTGCGCAGATCGACCGCCTCGACGGACAGTTCCGCCACACCGGCGTCGTGACGGGAGATCTCCAGCAAATCGTTGAGCAGGGTCTCGAACCGGTCCAACTCGCTGACCAACAGTTCCGTCGAACGGCGCAGCGCCGGATCAAGATCTTCGCTGTTCTCATAGATCAGGTCGGCGGCCATCCGCACCGTGGTCAGCGGCGTCCGCAATTCATGGCTGACGTCGGAGGTGAACCGTCGCTGCAGGTTTCCGAACTCCTCCAGGGCGTTGATCTGACGCTGCAGACTTTCGGCCATATCGTTGAACGACACGGCCAGCCGGGCCATATCGTCCTCACCGCGTATCGGCATCCGCTCGGAGAGGTGGCCTTCGGCGAACCGTTCGGCGATCCGAGATGCCGACCGTACCGGCAACACCACCTGCCGCGACACCAGCAGCGCGATCCCGGCCAGCAGCAGCAGCAGCACCAGGCCGCCGGTGGCAATTGTTCCGCGCACCAGCGTGATGGTGCTCTGCTCGCCGGTGAGCGGGAAGATCAGATACAGCTCCAGGTTCGTTATTCGCGACGGTGCGGGTGTGCCGATCAGCAGGGCCGGCCCGGAGTAGCCCTCGGTGCGTACGGCCGCGTACTGATAAGTGACTTGCCCGGCCTTGACGAACTCGCGCAGCGAGCGCGGAATCTGATCAACCGGGCCGGCCGCGGTGGCCTCCCGTGGCCCGTCGCCCGGGACGATCAGCACGGCATCGAACGTGCCCGCCAAGCCGACTCCAGAGTTCTGTCCGGTCTTGGAGATCAACGTTGTTCGAGCCAGTTGCAGGCTGCTGTCCAGGGACCGGGCCTCTTCACCGCTGACGATCCCGCTGACGGTACCGCGGGCGCGGTCGACTTCCTCGGTGGCAGCGCGGACCTTGACGTCGAGCACCCGGTTGGTGATCTGGCTGGTCAGTACAAAGCCGAGAACCAGGATGACCACTGCCGAGAGGCCCAGGGTCAGAACCACCACCCGCAACTGCAGCGAGCGGCGCCAGATCATCGCCAGCGAGCGACTCAGAGCACTCGTGCCCCGCACGACGGGTCCCGAACGCCCCCGCGGACCGCGAAAGCGCCGCTTCGAGGCCGGGGTCACTGCCGCGGCTCCTCCGCTGCGGCGTGGCCCGGCCGGGTCACGGCGGTCCGGCCTTGTAACCCACTCCTCGAACGGTCAGGACCACCTGAGGATTCTCCGGGTCCCGCTCGATCTTGGCCCGCAACCGCTGGACATGGACGTTGACCAGTCGGGTGTCGGCGGGGTGCCGGTAGCCCCAGACCTGTTCAAGCAGCACCTCTCGAGTAAACACCTGCCGCGGTTTGCGCGCCAACGCCACCAGCAGGTCGAACTCCAACGGAGTCAGCGAGACCTGTTCACCGTCACGGGTGACCTTATGGGCGGGCACGTCGATCTCGATATCGGCGATGGACAGCATCTCGGCGGGCTCGTCATCGTTGCGCCGCAGCCGCGCGCGAACCCGGGCCACCAGTTCCTTGGGCTTGAACGGCTTCATGATGTAGTCGTCGGCACCGGACTCCAGCCCCAGCACCACGTCGACGGTGTCGGTCTTGGCCGTCAACATCACGATCGGCACGCCAGAGTCCGAACGCAGCACCCGGCAGACGTCGACGCCGTTCATCCCGGGCAGCATGAGATCCAGCAGCACCAGGTCGGGTCGCAGTTCACGCACCGCGGTCAGAGCCTGGGAGCCGTCGGCGACCACCGCGGTCTCGAAGCCTTCATTGCGCAGCACGATGGTGAGCATCTCAGCCAGCGAGGGGTCGTCGTCAACGACCAGAATTCGTTGCCTCATGGGAGTCATCGTGTCACCGAATCGCGATTATCCCCATCTCCCACACCGCATGTTGCGGCAGGAACCCGGCTAATCGCCCAGCGCGGCGGCAAGCGCCGCGGGGTCGACGTCCGCCCCGGCCACCGACCACGGGCCGTACCAGTGTGCGGCGGCGAGGCCGGCATAGACCGACCCGGTGCGCTGCTGCAGGCCGGCGTCGCGTTCGTAGGCGTCGCGGGCCCGGTCGGCTTCCAGCCCTTCCCTGCGCTGCGCTCGCTGGGCGGCCAGTTCGACCGGCACGTCGAGCAGAATCTGGCGATCCGGCGCCGGCAGCCCAAGCCGGGAGTACTCGAGTTCGCCTACCCACGAGACCATCTCACCGTCGGCGTCCTGGTGCAGTCGGGCGGCACTGTAGGCGGCGTTGGAGGCGACGTAGCGGTCCAGGATGACGACGTCGTGGTCCCGGCAGAGCGTGGCGATCTGCTGCTTGGCTCCGGCCCGATCGAGGGCGAACAGCACGGCCATCGCGTAAACCGAGGCCGGCAGGTCCCCGTGCCGGCCATGCAGTGCCTCGCTGGCCAGGTCGGCGGTGATCGACTGACCGTAGCGCGGGAACGCCAGCGTGGTGACCGACCGGCCGGCGCCGCGCAATGCCTGCGACAGGCCCTCGGTCAGCGTGCGCTTGCCCGCCCCGTCGAGTCCCTCGATCACGATGAGCACTTCCACCGCCGCCGCTAGTCGAATCCGATAAACGATGCCACCGCATCGCCGGGCGCGCGACGCGACTGCACATGGTTGGCGACGAAATCCTCGTCGGGGAAGCCCATCGCGACGCAGGTCATAATGACCTGGTCGCCGGGAATGTTCGCGTTCTCGCGCACCACCGATGACTGCATGATGCCCTGGCCGTTGATCACGGTGCCGAGTCCTTTCGACCATGCCGCAAGCACCAGGCCGTAAGTGACTGCGCCACAGTCGAAGTGGGCGATCGTATCGTTTGCCAATTCCTTGTCGACGGTGATCACGACGGAGACGGGTGCGTCAAACTGCCGAAAGCCACGCATCACCCAGTCCTGGCGACCGGCCTTGTCATCACGAGCGATACCCATGGCCCCGAACAGTTGAACCGCGATCTCCACCTGGCGATCCCGATGCGCACCCTCGTATCCGTGGTTCAGCGTGATCTCACGGTCGACGGCCGAACCCGACACCATCTTCTCGGTGTTGCCCTGGCGAACCCGCTCGAGGGGCTCACCGGTGAGCACATGGAAATGCCACGGCTGGGTATTCATCGACGACGGCGCGCGCTGGGCGATCCTGATGACATCTTCAATGACCTCGCGTGGCACGCGCTGCTCGGAATACCCGCGAATACTCCGCCGTTCGAAGACGATCGTCTCCAGGTCGCTACTGCCGCTGCGAAGCTGCACGGTCAGTACCGGTAGTGCTCCGGCTTGTACGGACCTTCGACATCAACGCCGATGTACTCGGCCTGGTCCTTGGTGAGCTTGGTCAGCGAACCGCCGAGTGCCTCGACGTGGATGCGGGCTACCTTCTCGTCGAGATGCTTGGGCAGCCGATAGACCTCGTTGTCATACTCATCGTTTTTGGTCCACAGCTCAATCTGGGCGATCACCTGATTGGAGAAGCTGTTGCTCATCACGAAGGAGGGATGACCGGTGGCGTTACCCAGATTCAGCAGCCGGCCCTCGCTCAGCAGGATGATCGAATGTCCGTCCGGGAAGACGAACTCGTCGACCTGAGGCTTGATGTTGATGCGCCGGATTTTGGTGTCGCGCTCGAGAGCGCCCACGTCGATCTCGTTGTCGAAGTGGCCGATGTTACCCAGGATCGCCTTGTCCTTCATCGACCGCATGTGGTCGAGAGTGATGATGTCCTTGTTGCCGGTCGAGGTGATGACGATATCGGCATCACCGATCGCCTCCTCGACGGTGCGCACATTGAAGCCCTCCATGAGCGCCTGCAGTGCGTTGATCGGGTCGATCTCGGTAACGGTCACCCGGGCGCCCTGGCCCTTGAGCGACTCCGCGCAGCCCTTGCCGACGTCGCCGAATCCACAGACGAGCACGGCCTTGCCGCCGATCAACACGTCGGTGCCCCGGTTGATGCCGTCGATCAGCGAATGCCGGGTGCCATAAATGTTGTCGAACTTGGTCTTGGTGACCGAGTCGTTCACGTTGATCGCCGGGAACGCCAACTCGCCGGCCGCGGCGAACTGGTAGAGCCGCAGCACGCCGGTGGTGGTCTCCTCGGTGACGCCCTTGATCGACGCGGCAATATGGGTCCACTTCTGCGGCTCGGCCTCGAAGCGCGCCCGCAGCCGGGACAGGAAAACCTTCCATTCCGTGGAGTCGTCATCCTCGGTGGGCGGTACCACACCGGCCTTCTCGTACTGCGAGCCGCGCAGCACCATCATGGTGGCGTCGCCGCCGTCGTCGAGAATCATGTTGGGGGGCTGGTTCGGCCAGGTGAGCATCTGCTCGGTGGCCCACCAGTACTCCTCGAGTGACTCGCCCTTCCAGGCGAACACCGGAACACCGAGGGGCTCCTCGGGCGTGCCGTTGGGCCCCACCACCGCCGCCGCGGCGGCATGGTCCTGAGTGGAGAAGATATTGCACGATGCCCAGCGCACTTCGGCGCCGAGGGATACCAGGGTCTCGATGAGCACCGCGGTCTGCACCGTCATATGCAGCGAGCCGGAGACCCTTGCACCCTTGAGTGGGAGCACGTCGGCGTACTCACGGCGCAGCGCCATCAGGCCGGGCATCTCATGTTCGGCGAGGCGGATCTCCTTGCGGCCGTATTCGGCCAGCGAGAGGTCGGCAACTTTGAAGTCGATTCCATTGCGGGAGTCGGCGGTGAGCGTCATGGCGCATACGTTATCCCGGCCCTGCTCACATCGGTTCAGCGGCCCCGTATCGCTCGGCGAACGGCGTCATCAACCGCGCGAGGTCTGCGGCTACATCGTGGCTGGCCCCGTCGTGGTCAGCCTCCGGTGGCATGGATACGTAACTCAAGGCAAGCCGGACAATCGCCCGAGCCAGCAGGCCGGCGTCCGCCGCGTCGGCACTGACCCAACTGCCCAGGAACGCCTCGGTGAGCCGCCGGCTGCAGTGCGAGATGATCGGTCCGCTGTCGATGGTGATGATCTGCAGCAGATCGGGTTTGGCCGCCCCCGATAGCAGCGAGATCACCAATGGGTCGGCGGCCGAGTCGGCGAAGAATGATCGGAAACCAGACAGGAACGCCGCGTGGACGTCACCAATATTGCCCTCGATCGCGCCGCCGACCGCGTCCACCAGCCGATCAGCCAGCCGCAGCGCATACCCCTGGGCCAGGCCCTGCCGGGAGCCGAATTCGTTGTAGATGCTCTGCCGGCTGACACCCGCGGTGTGGGCGATATCGGCCAGCGTGATCGCCGTCCAGTCCTTGGTCAGCAGTTCCTCACGCATGGCGTCGAGCACGCAATCGCGCAACACCTCGCCCGGACGGGTCACGAGGTCTTACCGCACCGTCGAGCGGTCGAGATCCGGCTCCAGGTAGATGACGGTGGCTGCCGGCACGGCTGCGCGCACGGCAGCCTCGGCGCGGTCGATGGCGGCGGCCACCGTCGTCAGGTCCGCACCGGGAGCCAGTGCGATCTTGGCGGCGACGAGCATCTCCTCGGGACCGAGGTACTGGGTGCGCAGGTGGATCACCCGCTCGACACGGTCGGTTCCTGCCAGAGCATCGGAGATGGCCGCCAAATCCTGGGCGGTGGCACCCTCACCGATCAGCAGGCTGTGCATCTCAATCATCAGGATGACGGCGATCACAGCGAGCAGGGCGCCGATCAACGCGGTGCCGATACCGTCCCAGATCGGGTTCCCGGTCAGGACCGTGAGCCCGACGCCAAGTAGGGCGAAGACCAGACCCAGCAGTGCGCCGGTGTCCTCCAGGAGCACCACCGGCAGTTCGGGGTTGCGCGAGTGGCGGATGAACTGCCACCAGGTTCCGCTGCCCTTGAGTGGCCGGGACTCCACCATCGCGGTGCGAAAGCTGTAGCTTTCCAAGCCGATTGCCACCACCAGGATCGCGACGGCCACCATCGGGGAGTTGAGTGGCGTGGGGTGGCTGATCTTGTGGTAGCCCTCGTAGAGCGCGAATGCCGCACCCAGGCTGAACAGCACCAGCGCAACCACGAACGAATAGAAGTACCGACTACGGCCGTAGCCGAACTGGTGCAGGCTGGTCGCCTCTTTGCGGGCACGACGCTGCCCGAACAGCAGTAGTGCCTGATTCGAGGTGTCGGCCACCGAGTGCACCGCCTCGGCGAGCATCGAGGAGCTCGCGGTGATCAGAAACCCGATGAACTTCGCGACGGCGATTCCGGCGTTGGCGATCAGTGCCGCCATGATCGCCCGGGTGCTACCGGAACTGGACATCGCATACTCCTGTTGTTGTGGTCAGGTGGCGTCAGAGCCCGACGCTAGCGCGGAACAACCGCGCCGGGGACGACGCCTCCAGTCGAATAGGTCCGTCGTCGGCGGCCACCCAGGCCGCGGCACCGCGGTCGAGTCGCACCTCGTCGGACTTGGCGCGCACGACTATCGAACCGCTGGTGCACACCAGGATCTGGGGGCCGTCGTGGCGTGCCGGTGCATCCACCTCGTGGCCGAGATCGTCGCCATCCACGGTGAGCACCGATGCGGCGAACTCCGTCGCCGGGGTGTCATAAGCCAACTCGATACCGTCGCGACGGGTTGTGACCCGGGCGTCGGCGACGGGCGTGAAATCCAACACCCGCAATAGTTCGGGTACGTCGACGTGTTTGGGTGTCAGACCACCGCGAAGCACGTTGTCGGAGTTGGCCATCACCTCCATGGCCATCCCCTCCAGATAGCTGTGCAGGTTGCCGGCCGGTAGGTAGATGGCCTCACCGCAGGACAGACTGATCCGGTTGAGCAATAACGCGGCCAGCACGCCGGCGTCGCCCGGGTAGCGTTCGCCGAGTTCCAGCACCGCCCTGGCCTCGGAAGCGAATTCCTTTGCGCCAGAACGGATATAGGACACCGCGCCTTCGAGCACCGCCGGGATGAGCGCGTCCAGATCCGGCTGAGGTGCAGTGATCCAGGTGGTGAACAGCGCGCGCAGACCGGAAGCATCGGACTGATCGTCGAGCAGTCCGATGAACGGATCGAGCCCGGGCACTTCCAGGGCGCGCATCAGCGCAACCGATCGGGCCGCAGGCCGGAAACCGGCGAGCGCCTCGAAATCGCCGAGTGCTATCAGCAATTCCGGCTTATGGCTGCGGTCGCGATAGTTGCGAACCGGGGAGTTGAGCGGCACCCCGCGGCGGTCCTCGCGCTCGTAGCCCTCGACGGCCTGTTCGGCGCTCGGATGCGCCTGCAGCGACAGCGGTTCGCCGGCGGCCAGCACCTTGACCAGGAACGGCAGGGCGTCGCCGAACCGGTCGCGGACCGCGGAGCCCAGTTGTCCCTCCGGATCGGCGTTGATCGCGTCGAGCAATGACGTCTCGCCGCGCGGCCCCTCCAGCTGAGCCGGGTCAGCGGGGTGGGCACCCAGCCACAACTCCGCCTCAGGATGTGCCGTCGGCGTGGGTCGGCCGGTGAATTCGGCGATGGCACTGCGCGATCCCCAGGCATAGGTCCGGATCGCCCCGCGTATCAGTTGCACGGCGTCGCTATCCCCCTGCCAATCGCAGATACACGGCCGACATCTCCAGCCGCAGGGCCAGGGTAGCCAGTTGTTGTTCGGCGCGAGCACCGGACGGCGGGATCGATCCGGCGTCCCCCACGTCTTCGGCACCCACCAGGTCCACATCGTCGATCCCGGCCACGCGGGCCGCCAGCAGCTGCCGCTCGGCGGCCAGCGTCAGCGCCAGTACCCGGATCCGGGTGGGCAGCGGTCCGTCGATCTCCTCATCATGGAAGAGCGCTTCGGCCGGGTCGGTGAATCCGGCCGAGCTGCCGAAGCCGGAACGCAGGGCCGCCAAGGCATCGGCCAGGCCCGCGGCAACGACCGGCCGGCCACCCACCCGCAGCAATACCGCCGAGCCGTGTCGGGCCAGGGCAAGGGTGGCCGGAGCGTCGCCGGCCAGCACCGCCTGACGGCCCGACATCCGATCGGCCAGTGCCTTGGCCGGATTGGTGAACACCTCCCGGGCGGCGCTGTTCCGCAACGCCTCGGCGTCAAGTTCGTCGGCCAGCACTGCCAGATCGGTACCCAACGCGGGATCGACCGCCGCAAGCGTGGCCAGACCCGCCGCCAGGTACCGGCACAGACCGAACTCGTCGGGCACCGGTATCCGCGGCGCAAGCACCGCGGCGCGTCCGGCGGTGGCGTCCCGCAACGGCCCCTCGTACGGCGCGGCCACCACCACGCGTGCACCCCGTCGCACCGCGATGGCTGCGGCGCTGACGAGCACCGGGTCGCCCGGATCGTCACCGGCAACCACCAGCACGTCCAGCGGCCCGATCCACGGCGGCGACTCGGCGGCGGTGACCAGCGGTTCGGCCGCCGACCCGGACAGCGCGGCGGTCAGCATCGCGCCGGCGGCGGCCGCGGCGCCGCGGCCGCCCACCCAGATCAGCGTGCGGGGCCGATCTCCATCGGCCACTGGATCCAGCGCGCCCTCCTCGACTGCCGCCGCCGTCGCGCGGACCTGCGCGCCGGCCAGCGCCGAGGCGCGAAGCAGTCCGTCGCGATCGGCCTCGAGCAGTCCGGCGGTGTCGTCAAGGTCGACGGCGGCCTGTGTCGCGCTCACGGCGTAGCCGCGATCCGCTCGGCGGCCTGGCCGACGATGCGATCGATCTCGGCGGGCGTACGCGCCTCGACATTGAGTCGCAGCAACGGCTCGGTGTTCGAGGTACGAAGATTGAACCAGGCACCGTCGCCCAGATCGACGGTGACACCGTCCAGGTGATCGAGCGTAACAGTCTGCTTCCCAAAGGATTTCACGACGGCGGCCACACACGCGGGAGCATCGTTGACCCGGTAGTTCATCTCACCTGATGCCGCGTAAAGCTGGTACTGGGCCATCAACTGCGACAGCGGCCGCGATTGCTCGCCTAGGGCGGCCAGAACGTGCAGGCCGGCCAGCATGCCGGAGTCTGCTCCCCAGAAATCACGGAAGTAGTAGTGCGCCGAATGCTCGCCGCCGAAGATGGCACCGCTTTGGGCCATCAAGCCCTTGATATAGGAGTGGCCGACTCGCGAACGCAGTGCTGTTCCGCCGCGTTGGGCGATCACTTCCGGAACCACCCGTGAGGTGATCAGATTGTGGATCACCGTGGCGCCGGGTTCGCGGGTCAGTTCCCGGTCAGCGACCAGTGCGGTCACCGCCGACGGTGACACCGGATTGCCCAGCTCATCGACGACGAAGCAGCGGTCGGCATCACCGTCGAACGCCAGGCCGATATCGGCGCCGGTGGCTGTGACGTGGCGCTGAAGATCCACCAGGTTCGCCGGTTCCAGCGGATTGGCCTCGTGGTTGGGAAATGTTCCGTCGAGTTCGAAATACAGCGGCAGCAGGGTCAAACCGGGGATCGCGCCGAGGACGGCGGGTGCGGTATGACCTGCCATGCCGTTGCCCGCATCGACGGCCACCCGCAGGGGGCGCAGGCCGCTGACGTCGACCAGCGATCGGAGAAATATCGAATAGTCGGCGAGCACATCCTGATCGTGGAGATGTCCGCGCGGGCCGCCGTAGGCCGGGACGCCGGCGATGATGTCGTCGCGAATTCCCGCCAGACCGGAGTCCTCACCGACCGGTTTGGCTTGCGCCCGGCACAGTTTGATGCCGTTGTAGGCCGCCGGGTTATGACTTGCGGTGAACATCGCGCCGGGACAGTTCAAGAGACCGGATGCGAAATACAACTGATCGGTGGAGGCCATTCCGATCCGCACGACATCGAGGCCCTGGCCGGTCACGCCCTCGGCGAAGGCGGCGGCCAACGCGGGCGAACTCGCCCGCATGTCGTGACCGATCGCCACCCGCATGTCGTTATCGTCGCGGTGGCCCTCGTCGCGGTGGCCCTCGTCGCGCAACATTCGGGCGAACGCCGCACCGACATCGGCCACGAAGCCCTCATCGAGTTCCACGTCGACCAGTCCACGGACGTCGTAGGCCTTGATCACACGGCGCACCTCGGCAGCGGGCCTGGACATGGGTGGAACTCCTGGGGCGACGGGACTGATCAGCCCCGCAAGCCTAGCCCTTGGTTAATCGGTGGGGTCGGGAAGAACCCGCAGGTGCCCACGCCGGCGGCCGGCCGAACCGGACTGCTGCCCGCCGGTACCCGGCGCCGCGGACGACGTCGCGCCGTGCGGATCGGAGAACCCGGGCGACGGAGGGGCGGTCGATACCCGACCCTCCCGCACGGCGTCGGCCAA
>JAPLAO010000181.1 GCA_026393245.1 Mycobacterium sp.
ACGATACCGTAGGTTCGCGGCGGGGCACTCCGTGCCGACAGTGACGTCGCACACCCCGACGGCTACCGACGCGCGAAGGCCGGCGCCCGTTCAGGCCGGACGCCGACCCCGATGACCTGGGCCGGGAACGCGGCCAGCCAGGGCAACCGGCGTATCAGGGCCACCACCGCGGCCGGCGGAGCGGCATCCCGCCCGGCCAGGATCGGTGCGATCAGGGTGCGGTGCAAGGTGCGCTGCAACGCCTGGGTCACTGCGGCCGGCGGCAGGCGTCGGCGTTGCACGGCGGCCAGGTCGCCGGTCACAACGGCGCCGGTGCGCAACGGCTCGGCCAGCAGGGTGGCCGCACCCACGGCGTCCTGCACGGCGATGTTGATGCCCACCCCGCCTACCGGCGACATGGCATGCGCGGCGTCGCCGATGCAGAGCAGGCCCGAGGTGTACCACCGCTGGGCCCGGTTGAGCCGGGCGTCGAGGAACTTCACGTCGTCCCACGACCGGATATCGGACGTGTCTGCCTCCGGCACCAGTTCAGCGACCTCGCGCCGGAAGGTTTCCAGGCCGCGGGCACGCAGTACTTCGTTGTTCCCCTTCGGGATCAGGTAGGCGATCTGGAAGTAACCCTCGCGCGGAATGATGATGAGCACCCGGCCCGGGGCGATCCTGGGAACCAGCGAGTACTGCCCGGGCGTCTGCTGTGGCAACCGGAACCACCACACATCGAACGGCACCGGCCATTCCCGGGTAGACAGGCCGGCCTCCCGGCGGACCAGTGACCCTCGGCCGTCACACGCCACCGTCAGGGTGGCACCCAGTTCCCCTTCGCCGTCGGGGCCGCGGTAGGCCACCCCGGTCACCCGGTCGCCGTCCCGTAGTAATCCGGTGACCTCGGTGCTCATCCGCAACGTGAAGGTGGGTTCGGCCTGTGCGGCCTCGGCGAGCAGATTGAGCAAATCCCACTGCGGCACCATCGCGATATAGGGATGCGGTTGGCGCAGCCTCCGGAAGTCGACCACCGTCAGCGGACGGCCGTCGACACTCAGCGCGCCCTGCTCCACCCTGCTCTGCGGCAACTGTGAAAAGCGGTCCCACAACCCGAGGTCGTCTATCAACCGCAGCGTGCTGGGATGCACTGTGTCACCGCGGAAGTCGCGCAGGAAGTCGGCGTGCTTCTCCAGCAGCGTCACCTCGACGCCGGCTCTGGCCAACAGCAGACCCAGCACCATGCCGGCCGGGCCGCCGCCGACGATCGCGCACGTCGTGTTCTGCGGCATCAACCAACTCTAACCGGGGTGTCAGATCTCGATTCGCGCGCCGATGATGACGGTGCGGTCCATCGGCAGCCCGAAGTACTCGGCGTCGGAGGTCATCCGGGAGATCGTGATGAACAGTCGCTTGCGCCAGGCCGCCATCGTCGGTTCGGGTCCGACCCGCAGGTTGACCTCGGAGAGGAAGTACGTGGCGTGGTCGACGTCAACCGGTCCCGCTGCCGGTGCGGGATCGACCAGGCGAAGTGCGGCGGGGACGTCGGGCCGTTCCATGTAGCCAACTCGAGCCACCACGTAGTAGATGCCGTCATCGGGATAGCCGAGGTCCTCAACGGTGATGCGCTCGGCATCGGGCACTCGCGGTACCGGCTGCGTTTCCACCGAGATGATCATGACGTGCTCCTGCAACACGTGGATCCGATCGACGTTGGCCCGCATGGCCAGTGGGGCGGCCTCGCCGCCCCGGTTGAGGTACACCGCCGTGCCCGGCAACCGGGGCAGCGCCGGCGTGCGCTCAGCGAGGTCGCGGACGAAGTCCCGCAGCGGCCCGAGCTGCTCTGACCCCGGCGTGGGCGGCGCCTTGAGCCTTCTCCGAGCCTGCTCTGCCGCATTCTCCCGGGCGGCCAAGACGATCTCGCGGCCGCGCCGCCAGGTGGTCATGACGGTGAAGCCGATCAGTCCGATCAGCAGCGGCAGCCACGCGCCGTGCAGCAGCTTGGTCAGATTGGCTGCCACGAACAGCAGGTCGACGGTCAGCAGGGCACCGCCGCCGAGGATCACCGGCCACAGCGGTACCCGCCAACGGATTCGTGCGACGTGCAGGAAGAGCAGCGTGGTGATGGTGATGGTGCCGGTCACCGCCATGCCGTAGGCGTAACCGAGCGCCGCCGAACTGCGGAACGCCAAGACCAGAACGGTGACCGCCACCATCAGCAGGCCGTTGACCCACGGCACGTAGATCTGGCCGATGGAGGACTCCGAGGTGTGCGCGATCCGCATCCGTGGCAGGTAGCCGAGCTGGGCTGCCTGGGAGACCATCGAATACGCCCCGGTGATCACCGCCTGCGAGGCGATCACCGTCGCCGCGGTGGACAACGCGATCATCGGAATCTGCGCCCAGTTCGGCGCCAACTGGAAGAACGGCGCACCGACCATGCTGTCGTCGCCGATGAGTAACGCGCCCTGCCCGAAGTAGTTCAGCACCAGTGCCGGCAACACCAGGCCCAGCCACGCGAGGGTGATCGGCGCCCGGCCGAAGTGGCCCATGTCCGCGTACAGCGCCTCGGCCCCCGTGACCGAGAGCACGACGGCCGCCAGGGCGAAGAAGGCGATGTGGAAGTGATCGGCCATGAACTCCAGGGCGTACAGCGGCGACAGTGCGCGCAGGATCTGCGGATGGCCCATGATGCCGCGTACGCCCAGGAACCCGATGACGACGAACCACAGGATCATCACCGGGCCGAAGAACCGGCCCATCGTCGCCGTGCCGTGGCGTTGCACCGCGAACAGTCCGATGATGATGGCCACGGTGATGGGCACCACCAGTTCGGCCAGTCCCGGATCGACGACCTTGAGGCCCTCGACGGCGGAGAGCACGGAGATCGCCGGAGTGATCATGCTGTCACCGAAAAACAGTGCGGCGCCGAGGATTCCGAGAGTGGACAGCGCGGCAACGACGCGCGGACTGGACTTGTCCGCGAACCGGCGGACCTGGGTGATCAGGGCCATCACCCCGCCCTCGCCGTCATTGTCGGCCCGCATGACCAGCATGACGTAGGTCAGCGTGACGATGGCCATCACCGACCAGAAGATCAGCGACACCACCCCGTAGACATTGGCCCGGCTGATCGGCACCGGGTGCGGATCCGCGGGGTTGAAGACCGTCTGCAGGGTGTAGATGGGGCTGGTGCCGATATCGCCGAACACCACCCCGAGGGCGCCGATCACCAGGCCCGCCCGCAGCCCCGACGAAGCCGTGGGCGTGATCGACGCCGAATCTGTGGTCACAGACCGTCCCTGTCCTCTTACCCCGTCGCCCCGACCGCCGACGTCGCGTGATGCTACCGCGGCTTGCCCGCACCGCCGCGCCGAGGAGATCTGTGGATTCCGGTCGGACGCAACCCCGGTGGGGCTTAGATTTCCCCCATGCGAGAACGGATGCGCCCCGCGCGACGGGTGCTGAACGGCCTGTTGGGCCTCGGCCTGTTGGGCGCCGGACTAGTGCCGGCCACGGTAATGCTGGCGCCGACAGCCAACGCCGCCATGACGATCGGCCACTACAACCTCAACATCGAGGGCCGCTACGACTTCCACACGTGGATCTTCACCATCGCCTCGTGCAATCCCCCCGACGGGGTCGGCCAGTGTGCGGTGGTGTCAGCCATCCCGATGCCGATCGCCAAGGCGTACGAGTGGTACGGCCAGGCGCTGCGGGTCGGTGGCAGCTACACGATGACCGTCGACATCCCTGACGGTCTGCGGTGCGGCGATGTCTACTACGGCCCGATCATCGCGACCCGCGACGTCTATACCTGGGATGCGGTGACCCTGACCGGGACGCTGCAGTCATCGTTCGCGGTGGGATGCGACAACGCTCCGGGCGGAACATTCACCTACCCGTTCAACCTGACGCGGCTGTAATCCTGCAGCAGTAATCCGAGCCCTGGGCTCAGCCGTGGGTGAGCATCGGGCCGAACTGATCGGCCACAGTTGTTGTGCGCCAAGCGATCAGGACCGCGAACAACGCCAGTGTACCCACCGTCACTCCGACCTGAACGGCGTTGCGACTGCCGCGTGGAGCGTAAACGAATGCCGCAGCCACCAGCGCGCCGGTGATAAGTCCGCCGACGTGGCCCTGCCAGCTGATACCGGGAATGGTGAAGGTCATTCCGAGGTTGACCACAATGAGGATGACGAACATCCGCAGGTCGAGGTTGAGCCGTTTGGCCATCACGAAGCTCGCGCCGAACAATCCGTAAATCGCGCCGGATGCGCCCGCGGTGGCCGCATTCAAGGGCGAGAAGAGGTAGACCACGACCGATCCGCCGAGCGCACTCAGCCCGTA
>JAPLAO010000088.1 GCA_026393245.1 Mycobacterium sp.
CTTCGCCGGGAAGCAGTCCGCGCCAGATCTCCTCGATCGAGATCGCACAGGTCCACGGTTCGTCACCCTGGCGGCGCAGAGTACGTAGTCGCTCGCCCGCCGGACGACCGCGGAGGGCGTCGATGAGTACGGTCGAGTCGAGCAGGACCCTCGCCATATCAGCCGGTGCGACGCTGGTCGGCCCGCTGCTGGCGGACCCATTCACCGGGATCGTCATCCCACTCATGGCCCTGGTCGGGGATGGTCCCGAGCGCTGCCTCGACATCGTCCCACCGCCGCTCGTCGTCGAGGCCGCGGCGAATCAACTCCGCGATGAACGCGCTGCGGCGCCGGCTGCCCGCCCGCTGATCGAGCTCGGCAATGAGCTCGTCGTCGACGGTGATGTGCAATCGCATGTGCCGAGGATAGCCCACTGGAACCCGTCGGCGGCTTCTATGAGGTGAGCACGACCAGGAACTGCCCGCCGCCGGCCTGAATCCGCGACTCGACTTCAAGGCCGGGAGCCAACCGACTTAAGCGGTCCACCAACCACTCGGCAGCCGCGACGGCATCAGCTTCGGACGGGCATCGACCCATGGCTTCGCTGCCACGCTTTCGGGCCAACCGCTCGGCACTGGTCACGATTGATGCGGGATCGGCAACAAACAGTTCCTTAGGCCACTCAACGATTGGAGCAACGGCGCCCTTTTTGGTGTTGCATCCCCGGTGCGCGAGCCGCTCGCTACCGAAGATCGATTCGGTTCCTTTGCCTTTGGCTTTGCGCTGCGTGGTCATGCTGTCAATGCTCGGACCGCGGTCGTCGTTGACCGACATGTCAGGGTCGACCGCCTCATCGCAGAGCCAGCACCGCCAGCCATCGGCTTCCCCAATATCGTCAAGCCGGGTCATCGTGCCTCTTCCATGTCAGCGGTGCAGTCGGCCATAGATTTCCCAAGGTACCGGTCATGCCTGAGCGCCCGTGCGAGATGGCGACCAGCGTCCCGCGTCAGGCGAGCCACGCCGGCGCCCACTGCACGCCCGTGCCCACCTAATGGGATCTGATCGGGGTCCCGCTGTTGCCTTTTCGGTGGTGTTGGCGAGACGCTGGTTGATGGGCCGCTGATCGGTGAGCACTTTGCCCGCCTGGAGTGATCGTTGATTCCTTCTGTTGGAGATTGTGCCCCGGTCAGTTGGTGGTCATCTGAAGCGCTACTGGGATGTCGTGCCGTGATTCGAGCACTGATCCATTAGGTCGCAGCCGGGTGTCCTCAGGCTCGATGGGGCGGTGTGACCGCGTGGTATCGACATGAAAGGAACGGTGATGTTGTTCGTCGGTGATGACTGGGCTGAAGACCACCACGATGTGTGTTTGATGGATGAGGCTGGTGCCCAACTGGGAGGTGGGCGGCTGCCCGAGGGTTTGGCAGGTGTGGCCGCTTTGCACGCGTTGATTGCCGCCCACGCCGGGGATCCCGGTGAGGTGGTCGTGGGGATTGAGAAAGACCATGGGTTGTGGGTGGGTGCGCTGGTAGCGGCGGGATACCGGGTGTATGCGGTCAACCCGATGGCGGTGGCCCGTTACCGTGACCGCCATCGGGTCTCGGGGGCGAAATCCGATTCCGCTGATGCCAAGCTGTTGGCGGATCTGGTGCGTACTGATCGGCACAATCATCGTCAGCTGGTCGGTGACAGCGATCAGGTTGATGCGATCAAGGTGCTGGCGCGGGCCCATCAGAATCTGATCTGGCTGCGGTCGCGGCAAGTCAGCACCCTGCGGGCCGGGCTGTTGGAGTATTACCCGGCGGCGGTGCGGGCCTTCCCCAATCTCGGCGACCGCGATCGTGATCGTGATGCTTTGGCGGTGTTGGGTCGAGCTCCCACCCCCGAGCAGGGGGCCCGGCTGAGTCTGAGCAGGATCGCCGCGGCACTCAGGGCCGGGGGACGCACCCGTTCGGTGGAGGAACGCGCCCGTGACATCCAGGCCCAACTGCGCTCCGAACATCTGCGCGCATCGGCACCGGTGAACGCGGCCTACGGGGCCGCCACCAGCGCCATAGTCAGCATCATCATCGAATTGACTATTCAGATCAGCGCGGTGGAAACCGAACTCGCGCAGCATTTTAGGAAACACCCGGACGCCGACATCTACCTCTCCCAGCCCGGAATCGGTGTCATCCTCGGCGCCCGGGTGCTCGGTGAGTTCGGGGACGACCCGAACCGATTCACCACCGCCAAGTGTCGCAAAAATTACGCCGGCACCTCACCGGTAACCGTCGCTTCAGGCCGAAAACGGGCAGTCAAGGCCCGACACGTGCGCAACGACAGGCTCTACGACGCACTCGATCGCTGGGCCTTCGCCACCTTGAAATGCAGCCCCGGTGCCCGTTCCTTCTATGACCAACACCGCGCCGCCGGCGACACCCATCACCAAGCCCTACGCGCCCTGGCCAACCGACTCGTCGGGATTCTGCACGGTTGCCTACGCCATCGCACCCACTACAACGAACACACCGCCTGGGCACACCGCACACCCATCGCCGCTTGACACCTAAAAAGCTGGGATGTCTCTTAGCGACAACGTGAACTCCCGAAGGTTCCCAAGCAATGGGGTGCGCGGCTTGTCGCTAAGAGATGGGAAACAGTGGTGGTGGTCTCCCGGCCTCTGACGACCCGCGTCACGAAGGTAAAACCGCAACTCCCGGGGAAGCCTCCCCTCCGCGACTTGGATTGTCTCTGAGGAGAATTCGCGGCCTCAGAGTTTCGCCAGCGTGGCGGCGATGTCCTTGGTCAGCAGGTCGAGGTCGAGGTTTGTCGAGTCCTCGGCATCGAACGGGTCGAATCCGAACCGCTGCCACCAACTGAACGCCGCCGGGTTGAGTGCGGTGACGACGACAGCTCGACATGCTGCTTTGACGTTCAGCTCGACGGCTGTCGCCAGAATGTGTTTGACCATGTGGGTGCCCAGTCCGAGCCCGGTCATGCTGGTGTCGGTGGCAAGCCGGCCTACGAGCAGCGCGGGAATTTGTAATGGTGCGCCCTTCGCCAAGGGCGTGGGGCTTGCTGACTGATCCACTGACGTCATCGACAACGTGGCGTAGCAGGCGACCCGGTAGGTGGCGTCGGCGATCACCCACACCGCTGCGGTGTTGCCGCGTCGGTTCTGGCCCGCGTAGCGGCGCAGCCAATCGTCCAGGGATACATCGCCCGATGAGAATTCGTCCCGCCGATGTTTCTCCGGGTCGAGCAGGGTCGGCCGGCGGAACTGCACGTCAGTCGAACCAGGTGAACTTCGCTGGCCGCTTCAACGCGGCCGCGAGCCGCTCGTTGACCCGCGCCGGATGGTGGAGTGCTTCGGCGAACACGGCCGCCGCGTCGGGCGACAGCTGAATGGTCTGCCGCTCGGCCAGCACGTCGTCGGCGGCCTGGCTGGCGGCCTGCAGCACGAATGCGGACACGCTCAGGTGCGATTCGGCGGCAGCTTCCTCCAGCCGCCGCTTAGAGCTTGCGTCGACGCGCAGCTGAAGGCGATCATCTTTCATTGACGTCATGTACTCACAATGGCAGTACGCAAATGTCCCGTCAAGCCAGAGGCACTGGCACGTCGCTGACATCGGCAGTACACCTACGATTGCGCTCATGAACCTCGAGAACCAGACCGCGCTGATCACCGGTTCCAGCGGCGGCATCGGCGAGGATTTCGCCGTCGCATTCGCCAAGCGCAAGGCCAACCTGGTCCTGGTTGCCCGACGCGAAGACAAGCTGGCCGCGTTGCGCACCCGGCTGCTGAAACAGCACCCCGGGCTGACCATCGACATCGTCACCGCTGATCTATCGGTGCCCGGTTCGGCGGCCGAACTGGCGGCCAAGGTCGGCACCCTCGGCCGCACGATCGACATTCTCATCAACAACGCCGGCGTCGGCCTGCACGGCGACTTCGTCACGCAGGGCGTGGCGGAGAACTCCGCGCAGATCCAGTTGAACTGCGTGACGCTGGTCGAACTCAGCGGGTTATTCATGCCCGCGATGACGAAGGCGGGGCGCGGACTGGTCATCAACATCGCCTCGACCGCGGCCTTCCAGCCCACGCCGAGTATGGCCGTGTACGGCGCCACCAAGGCATTCGTGTTGTCGTTCACTGAGGCGCTGTGGCAGGAGACGAAGTCGACCGGAGTGCGGGTGTTCGCGCTGTGCCCGGGTGCCACCGAGACGGAGTTCTTCGTGCGCACCGGCGAGGAGTTCCTGACCAGCGGCCGGCAGACTTCGCAACAGGTTGTCGATACCGCGATGGCCGCTATCGACAAGTCGACGCCGACCGTAGTTTCGGGACTGAAGAATACGGTGCTGGCGAGTGCCTATCGCTATACGCCGAGAAAGATGATGCTCGCGGTGTCAGAGCGAATCATGAAGGCCAACTAGTCGTTTCACTCGGCCGCTCGATCACGACGCGGCGGGCACCAGTTCGGCGACGTCGGGGTGCAGTGCGACAAGGCCGCGGTCGAAGGTGGCGAGGGTGCCTCCGTTTGCCCGCGCCAATTGGGCGAGGTAGGCGTCGGTTACCTGACGGTGCCCAATGACCCCTCGGAGTGCGAAATCGGCGAAAGAGACACTGTCGGGCCAGAATTCGTGTCGGGAGTTGCCGTTCAGGGCCGCGACAATCGCTTGGGCGTCCTCGGCGCTCTGCCCACCTCTGATCAGGAGTCGCACGAGGCTGCCCTGGGTAATCGGGCAGGTGGCGAACGAGTCGTCTGATTGGGCGAACCAGCTTTCCGCCGGATCATGGTGAATGTGGTCGGACACGATCAGAGCCACCAACACATTGGCGTCCAGAAGTGTTGTCACTCCTCGTCGTCCAACGCCCGGACATCCTCGGTGCTCACCACGGTGCCCAGGGTGATGACCGGCAGTCCGGTTTTCGAGCTGGGCGACACCGCTGCCGGGATGGCAGGGCTTAGCCCGCGCTGCATCAGATCGGCCACCGTATCGCTGAAGCTGCGATGGGTATCGCGGGCGATTGCGCGAACCTGGCGATGCAGCTCGTCGGGTAAATCCACAGTCGTTCGCACAGGTGCATCATAACATCAGTGCATCATGATGTGGTTTCGCACTCAGGGGTGATTTAACGGCCGGCGCGTTGAATGATCGCCGCCTGCAACTGTTCGAGGCGCTGCTCGCGCGGGCCCTCGAGTTCGACCAGCAGCGGGGCGTTCTCAGCCGGCATGACATCGAACCGTCCGTCGCGGTAGATCTGCTTGAAGATCGCGTCCACGGTGTCGCGGTAGACGAGATCGACCGGGCGGATACCGTCTGCCTCCATCTCCACCGGCCAACGCTGCGATCCGGGTACGAACGCCAGGATGTCGAGGTGATCGAGGGACTCGCGCACCGCGGGCACCATTGATGCCACGAACTCGTCGTCGATATCGGTGGTGTGACAGTCGGCGGTGAATTGGGAGTAGGCGAGATAGTCCACCGGGGCCCGGTCGAAGATGACGTCGGCCGCGCTGCTGGCGTAGCGATGGACGCGACTGATGTTGTAGTAGAGCTGAATTCCGTTGTGCAGTTTGGTGGAGGAGTCCCGGAAGAGGATCTCGTAGGGGCCGAGGAGCCCGAGCGCGCGGTAGGGCTCCTCCTCACGGAGATACCCGTCGTGCGCGGCCACCCAGTCATTAACGACGGTGGACTTGCCGAGCGAGTGGGAACCCGAGACAGCGATCCGCACGGGGTGAAGGGTACCGCCGAGGCGCTGCCCGGGATCCGTTCGCATCTGCACACTTAAATTGCTTTATCTGTGCAGGGCTGTAGAATGACATGGTGTCCGAGCGCCTGACCATTGATCCGGCTCATACCACCGAAGCCCAGTGGATCGCGCTGATGCGTACTCACCTCAGCGGCGCGAAGGACGCGGGCGCGGTAGTCGACCTGGTCACCCGCACCGAAACTCTCACCCCGGCCGAAGCCGCGAAGCGACTCGGCGTTAACCGTTCCACCATCAGCCGCAAGATCAGCAGCGGTGATATCGCCACCATTCGGGTCGGTGCCCATCACCGCATCACCCGGCGGGAGTTCGAGCGCTACCGCGACAGTCTGACGTCCGACCCGCTGTTCACCTACCGGGATTTCGCCGAGACGATCACCGCCGGTGAGGACTGGCACTTCGCTGCCAGGCAGCTGCGGGAGTTGGTGATCCGCAGTGCGCGCATCACCGCGGTGGAGGACGCGGACACCATCCACCGTGACCCCGGACGCACCGGCATACCAGGATGGGACGCGATCATCGGTGGCGTCGCATCCATGACAGGTCGAGATCGTGTTTCCGACGCTGCGGTCTTAGATTGGTGCTTCGAATCCGACAGGTATTGCGGCGAAGCAATTTTCGATCCGTTCGGAATCCCCGAGAAGTACTTCTGGACCGACTACCTACTCACCCCGATCGAAATGCGGGTGCGCAACGTCGTCTACCCGGCCGGCAACCTCGAAGGGGTCTGAGCGTGGCCAAGAAAGAGTTCACCGCTGACGACATGCGGGAGCTTCTCCGCGACCTTGACGTGGAGCTGCAGCGCATCGGCAGTGCCGCAACGATTTTCATCGTCGGTGGATCGGCAATGGCGTTGGCCTACAACGCAGATCGCGCCTCTGCTGATATCGACGGCACCTTCGAGCCTCGCGATGTGGTGCTGGATGCCGCCGCGGTTGTTGCTCGCCGGCGAAACCTCGACAGAAATTGGCTCAGCGATGGCGTGCGGGATTTCATGCCGCCCGAGCCTGATGACCATCCCCGCGGTGAACGGATTGGTCCGGCGCTGGTGATCGAGATCGCCTCGCCCGAATACGTTCTCGCCATGAAGTCGATGACCACACGCAAGTCCGATGGCGATCTTGCCGACGCAGTGCACCTCTGCCGCCTACTAGGTATTTCTGATGAAAACGCCCTGGAAAACATCGTGCGGAGATATTTCCCCAGTGGACAGTTCGGCTCCCAGCAACTGTTTTTCGAGCGGATCATTGACTCGTTGTAGATGCGCTGTCGACATCCGACGTAAAGTGAGGCGATGCTGCACAGGATCCTGCTCGCCACCGCGTTGGTGGGCGCTGCTCTGGGCGGGGCCTCCTCGGCCGCGGCCGACCCCGAACCCGCGCCGCCGCCGATTCCCAATGCCTTCGCCTACCCGCCGGTCAATCCGGCGAACTACACCGTCAACGGCGGTCGGTGGTTCGCCTTCGCCGGCCCGCCCGGAGTTGTGTGCGTCCTGGGAGTACGGCTGCAGCGGTCCGCTGCCCGGCGCTCCGGACGGTGCCAACCTAGTCGGTGCGGGACCGAACGGTATGCCGGTGTTCTCGACCACCGAGGCGCCCCAATATGCCACCGCCGGCGCGGTGCGGCCGCTACCGCCCAACACCCGGCTGAGCTATCGGCAGGTTGCCTGCAGCGTGGACGACGCGGGTGTGGTGGCCTGCCTGAACAGTCGTGACCAAGTGGGCTTCGTCGTCGGCCCCGAGGCCAGTTTCGTCGCCTCGAATCGGCCCGCGCCGGTGAGTCCGGTAGCGACGCCGCCGGCGTAGTTTGAACAGACCGCGAAACCGCCACGCGGAATCGGCCTCGTCGTTATCGTGGGCTCCGCAGGGCGCGATGGGCGCCGACCGGACGGATATGAGGTCATTGCCAGTGAACCCCCAGCCCCTCATCATTATCTTCGCGGCGCTCGTGATCATCGGGCTTATCTGGGCGGCTCTGCGGCTGACCATCAAGCGCGATAGGGCGACGATCGCCGCGGATATGGACGAGCCCGAAGAGGTCGAAACCTACAACGAGAACTGGCGAAACGAGAAGTAGCGCGCCGCCTCAGCCTTGGCTCATCGACAGCCCGATGCAGGTGCCGAGGTGCTGCGGGGTGCACGGGATGCCGTCGACAGTGGGCAATTCGTTGGGGCCACCGCCGTAGACCGCGCCCGTCTGCGGCGGTGAGGGCGCCACGGCCTGCCCGCCGCCGGAGGTGCCGCTGACGCAGACACCGGCGTAATCGCTGGGCACGGTTCCGTTGGGGCATGCCGAGGCCGGTGCCGCGGTGGCGCACAGGCCGGCGCCGACCAGTACCACGCAGGCGCCTGCGTTGACGACGATCTTCATGCCGCTCAGCCTAATGCGTTGTTTGGGGACCGAGAGTTGTCGGTCCTCCCCGATATGATGGGCATAGCTCACGAGTGGACGTCTGTTCGGGTACCTGGCCCGTCGTCCCGGCAACC
>JAPLAO010000175.1 GCA_026393245.1 Mycobacterium sp.
CGACCCGTCAGCCGTGATCGGCAAGGATCCGCGCATCCTTCAGGGCCCCGGCACCGACCGCAAGGTGATCGAACGGATCAGCTCGACACTCAAGACGGGCGGACGGTTCGAAGGCCGCGCGGTGAACTACCGCAAAGATGGAACGCCGTTCATCATGAACTGGCGGATGTTCCCGCTCAAGGACGCCGGCAAGATCATCGCCTGGGTGGCCATCCAGCGGGAGGCACTCGCGGCGACCTAGTGGTAGCCCGCGGGCGGTCCTAGCGGCCGTCGCCCGGCCCGGTACCACCCGGTTGCGGCTCCCAATGCATGATCCCGCTGTCGGCCTCCATCGACAGGTGCAGCTTGCCGTCGGACAGCAGATAGCTGCGCACCCGGCCGAGATCGGCCGCCACGGTGGTGTCTACCGACGGTTGCGGGCAGAACATTCTGGTTAGTGCGATCGGGCCAAAGGTGAGGCTGCCGGAATCCGATGCGGCGGCGGTCGCCGTCCAACTGCCGTTGCCGCGGTTGCAGTCGACCTGGAAGGCCGCGCGCCCGTCGTCGCCGAACGTCACGGTGTACTTCGCAGGATCGTTGATCGTGGGGGTCGGCTGTTCATCACTCATCGATTCGATGCTGACGAGTCGCCAGGTCGTTCCGGCCAGGGGATCCGACGTGGTGGCGGAGCCACATCCGGCCAGGGCCGCGGCTGCTGCAGAAACCAGGATGACCGTGCGCATGGCTTCAATTTACCGGCTGTAGACGGGCCGTCGAGTTGAGTCGCCCAGTGGTCGGCGATACTGACAGCGTGAGTCTCACCGACGCCGAGTTGGCCGCCGAACTGGCCGAGGAAGCGGGCAGGCTGCTACTGGCGGTGCGCGAACAGGTTGGCCACGATTTTCCCTACGAACTCGGCGATGCCGGCGACGTCGCCGCCAACGCGCTGCTGTTGCGCCGGTTACGTGCCGAACGCCCCGACGACGCGGTGCTGTCCGAAGAGGCACACGACGACCTCAAACGACTGCAGGCCGACCGGGTGTGGATCATCGACCCGCTCGACGGCACCTGGGAGTTCTCGCTGCCGGCCAGCGAGGACTGGGCGGTGCACGTGGCGCTGTGGCAGCGCACCGGTGGTGCTGAGGGGACGATCACCGATGCGGCGGTGTCGCTGCCGGCCATCGGCGAAGTTCATCGCAGCGACACCGTGAAGGCGCCGCCGATGCCGTCGTCGGGTCCGATCCGCATCACCGCCAGTTCCAGCCGCCCGCCCGCGGTGCTGTGGCGCCTGCGCGATCGACTCGACATCGAGTTCGTGCGGATCGGTTCCGCCGGCGCCAAGGCCATGGCGGTCGTCCGCGGCGACGTCGACGCCTACATTCATGCGGGTGGTCAGTGGGAATGGGATTCGGCCGCCCCTGCCGGTGTGCTGCAGGCGGCCGGTTTGCATGCCACCCGAATCGACGGCTCGCCATTGCGCTACAACCAGCGCAATCCCTATCTGCCCGATCTTTTGATGTGTCGACCCGAGATGGCCGACCTGCTGCTTGATGCCATGTGGCTGGCGAGCTGATATGCAGTCCTGGCCGACCGTCGATATCCCCGCGCTGCCCGGGCGCGGGCCGGCGCTGCGGTTGTACGACACTGCGGACCAACAGGTGCGGCCGACGGTACCGGGGGATACCGCGACGATGTATGTCTGCGGTATTACTCCCTATGACGCAACCCATCTCGGTCACGCCGCCACCTATCTGGCATTCGACTTGGTCAACCGGGTGTGGCGGGACAACGGCCATCGCGTGCACTACGTCCAGAACGTCACCGACGTCGACGACCCGCTGTTCGAGCGGGCCGCCCGCGACGGTGTGGACTGGCGCGAACTGGGTTCGGCGCAAACCCAGCTGTTCCGCGAGGATATGGCCGCGCTGCGGGTGCTGCCGCCACAGGACTACATCGGGGCCACCGAGGCCATCGACGAAGTGATCGAACTGGTCGAGAAGCTGCTGGCCTCCGGTTCCGCCTATGTCGTAGACGATTCGGTCAATCCCGATGTGTACTACCGGGCCGACGCCACCGTGCAGTTCGGGTACGAGTCCAACTACGACCGTGACACCATGACGCAGCTGTTCGCCGAACGCGGGGGAGACCCGGACCGGGCGGGCAAGGCCGACCCCCTCGATGCGCTGCTGTGGCGAGCACAGCGTCCCGGCGAGCCGAGTTGGCCGTCCCCGTTCGGTCCCGGCCGCCCCGGCTGGCATATCGAATGTGCGGCAATCGCGTTGAGCCGCATCGGGTTCGGGATCGACGTCCAGGGCGGCGGCAGCGACCTGATCTTCCCGCACCATGAGTTCTCCGCCGCGCACGCCGAATGCGCGGCCGGTGAGCGCCGCTTCGCCCGGCACTATGCGCACGCCGGAATGATCGCCCTCGACGGCCACAAGATGTCCAAGAGTCGCGGCAACCTGGTACTGGTCTCCCGGTTGCGAGCCGACGGCGTGGATCCGGCGGCCATCCGGCTGGGACTGCTGGCCGGGCACTATCGCAGTGACCGGTTCTGGAGCGATCAGGTACTCGCCGAAGCCAATGCACGGTTGCAGCGGTGGCGAACCGCGCTGAGCATGCCGGCGGGCCCGGATGCGGCCGACGTGATCGGGCGGCTGCGGCGATACCTGGCCGATGATCTCGACACCCCGAAAGCGCTTGCCGCGGTGGATGGTTGGACCACCGATGCCATCGAGCACGGCGGGCACGATCTGTCGGCGCCGGCTTCGGTTGCGGCGGCGGTCGATGCGCTGCTGGGTGTGCGGTAAACGGTTCTGCTCTAAAGGACAGCAACCCCGTACTGGCCCACCTGGCCGCTGAGGTAGCGCAACTGATCGGTGGAAGAGCCGAGGGTTTGGTCGATGGCGGTCAGCCGTGCGGCGTAGTGCGCGATCGGGTATTCGGCGGTCACGCCGATGCCGCCGTGCAGCTGGATCGACTCCTGGGCGATGTGCCGACCGGACTTACCGATCTGCAGCTTGGCCCGGGCTGCCACCAGTGGGTCGAAGCGCCCGTCGGCGACGCACATCGCGGCATAGAAGTTCATGCTGCGGGCCAATTCCAGCGACACATACATGTCGGCGGCGCGCTGGGTCAGCGTCTGGAACGTCTTGAGTGGCACGCCGAACTGCTTGCGCGCCTTGAGGTAGTCGGTGGTCAGGCGCAGCGACTCTTCCATCGCCCCGACCGCCTCGGCGCACAGCGCCGACTGGAAACGGAAAACCGCGGCCTCGATGTGTTCGGTCACATCGCCGCCGGCACCGAGTGGCTGAGCCGCGGCGTTATCGAATTCCACATCGGCGCCGCGGTTGCCGTCGAAGGTCCGGAACGGATGCCGGGTTGTCGCGGAGCCGTCGACGAGAAACAGTCCGGAGCCACCACCGGGCAGTGCGGCGCTGACGACGAAGACGTCTGCGCTGTCTCCGGCGAGGACCGGACTCTTCCGGCCGGTCAGCGTCCAGGAATCACCCTGTTGGCTTGCACGCGTTGCCAATTCGGCTACTCCACGCCTGCCATGCTCGGTGTGAGCGAAGGCCAGCAGCCGCTCACCGGCGGCCACATCATCGAGTAGTTCGCGCTGTTGCGCGGATCCGTGGGCAGCGATCACCGCGCCGGGGATCAGTGCCGCCGCCGCGACCGGCTCAGGCGCGAGGCGCCGACCGACCTCGGTCATCACCACCATCACTTCGATCGGACCGGACTCCTCGGGCTCCAAGCCCAGGCCGAGGATGCCGATTTCGGCCAACTGCTGCCAGACCTCACGGCTCCAACCGAGTTCGGAATCGATGACCTTGTTGCGGCTCTCGGTGTCGTACGTGCGGGACAGCACGTCGCGGGTGGTGTCGGACAGCATCTGCTGCTCGTCGGTCAGGTCAAAGTTCATCGTCGTGTCCCGATATTTCTCTAGAGGCCCAGGATTGTCGCGGAGATGATGCTGCGCTGAACCTCGTTGCTACCGCCGTAAATTGAGGTCTTGCGGAAGTTGAGATACTTCGCCGCGGCATTGTGTTCTCCGGCGTTCACTGCGAGCACGTCCGGACCGGCGACCTCGACCAGCAGTTCGGTCACGGCCTGCTGCAACTGGCTGCCGCGAAGTTTCAAAATCGACGACGCCGGATTCGGTTTACCGCTGGCCTCGTCACCGCTGACCCGCATCTGGGTAAGTTCGAGAGCCAGCACTTCACCCTCCACCTCGGCGACGCGGCTCGCGAACAGCGGATCGTCGAGCAGGCTGGCGCTACCCACCGGGGTCTTGGCGGCAAGCTCTTTGACCTCGGAGAGCCACACCTTGGTGGTGCCGATCCGGGCGATGCCGGTGCGCTCGTTGGACAGCAGGAACTTGGCGTAACTCCAGCCGGCATTCTCCTCGCCGACAAGCTGATTGGCCGGAACCCGGACGTCCTCGAAGAACACCTCGTTGACCTCGTAGCTGCCGTCGATGAGCTTGATCGGCCGCAGTGTGATGCCCGGCGTATTCATCTCGACCAGGATGAACGAGATGCCGGCCTGCTTCTTCGGTGCATCCGGATCGGTTCGCACCAGCAGGAAGATCCAGTCCGCGAACTGCCCCAGCGTCGTCCACGTCTTCTGGCCGTTGATGATGTAGTGGTTTCCGTCGCGAACCGCGGTGGTTCGTAGCGAGGCGAGGTCGGACCCGGCTTCGGGCTCGGAAAAACCTTGGCACCACCAGATGTCGAGGTTGGCTGTCGCGGGCAGGAAGCGCTCCTTAACTTCCTGGGAACCGAACGCTGCGATGACCGGGCCCACCATGCCGGTGTTAAAGGTCAGTGGTTGGGGCACACTCGCCAGTTGCATCTCGTCGGCCCAGATCTGGTGTTGCAGTGGCGTCCAGTCCTTGCCGCCCCACTCCACCGGCCAGTTCGGTACCGCGAGTCTGGCTTTGTTCAGAATGCGCTGGGTGGTGATCAGGTCTTCGCGGTAACCCGCGCCCTCGCTGCGCGACCGCTCGCGAATCTCGGCCGGGATCTGCGTGGTGAAGAATTCGCGCAACTCGTTGCGGAAAGCCGTGTCGGCGTCGCTCAGTGCAAGTCTCATGTGTCCTCGATTCGATTGTGACGCGGTATCGCCGACAGTGCCTTGTGCACGGCTCCCGTGCAAGGGCCACCAACCGGTTGGCAGGATAACCCGCAGGCTAGGGCTGACGCAAAGACAGGTTCGCCGGCCTACCGGCCGCGGCGGCGCAGGTAGCGTTCGAACTCCGCGGCGAGGGTGTCACCGTCCACTTTGGACATCGCCTCGTTGACGTCGACCTCGGCGTCGCCACGCTCCTCGAGGCTGGCCACGTACTCGGCGATCTCGTCGTCGTCGGCGGTCATCTCGGTGACGGCCTCTTCCCATTCCTCGGCCTGGGTGGGTAGGTCGGCAAGCGGAACCTCGATGTCCAGAACCTCCTCGACTCGGCGCAGCAGTGCCACGGTGGCCTTGGGGTTGGGCGGCTGCGAGACGTAGTGCGGTACGGCGGCCCAGAACGTCACCGCCGGAATGCCGGCAGCCACGCAGGCGTCCTGGAAGACCCCGGCGATACCGGTAGGGCCCTCATAACGGGACTCCTCGAGGCCGAAGAACTTCGCCGACTCCGGTGAGTATGCCGCTCCGGATACCGGTACCGGGCGGGTGTGCGGGGTATCGGCCAGCAGCGCGCCCAGGATCACCACGGTGTCGACGTTGAGTTTGTCGGCGATCGCCAGCAGTTCGGCGCAGAAGCTGCGCCAACGCATATTCGGCTCGACGCCGTGCATCAGCACGATGTCGTGATCCGACCCCGGCGGGCGGCAGTGCGAGATCTGCATCGACGGCCAGACCAGTTCCCGGGTGACGCCGTCGACCTGCCGGATCACCGGGCGATTGACCTGGTAGTCGTAGTAGGACTCGTCATCGATCTCGATCAGCGGCAGCGCCTCCCAGATCGCGTCGAGGTGCTCCAATGCGTCGCTGGCGGCGTCGCCGGCGTCATTCCAGCCCTCGAATGCCGCGATGATCACGGTGTTGTGGAGGTCGGGCAGGTCGGGGCCTTGACCGCCACTGCCACCATTGGCCCAGTTCCACGACGTCACCCGCCCAGCGTAAGCCCTGCTGGTCTGCTTCGAGCCGCAAGTGGACCGGCCGCGGCGCCATCGGAGGTGAATTACAACCACGATGCCGTGACGCGATTCATGGCGGCTGGGCAGACGTCGATCCGGGTGACGTCGTAGACTTCTCGTGTCGAGAGGCGTTGCGACGGATTCGGGTTCCCCGGAATCCGCCACGCTCGGCAGAGTTAAGGACGCCTTCCGCTGAGGAAGGAATCAGTTTGCGCGCCCCAGAAGACGTCCGCCGTGAGGCAGATATCCGCCCCGACTGCACCGAGGAACTGACGGCGACTCTGCGCCGGCGGATCATGGTGATCGACGGCGCGATGGGCACGGCGATCCAGCGGGACCGGCCGGATGAGGCCGGGTATCGCGGCGAGCGGTTCGCGGAGTGGCCGACGGCTCTTCAGGGCAACAACGATCTGCTCACGCTGACGCAGCCGGACATCATCGAGACGATCCATCGCGAATATCTTCAGGCCGGCGCCGACATCCTGGAGACGAACACGTTCAACTCCAACTCGGTCTCGCTTGCCGACTATGACATGCACGAGTTGGCGTATGAGTTGAACTACGCCGGTGCCGCACTAGCGCGGGCGGTCTGCGACGAGTTCAGCACTGGCGGCAAGCCCCGCTACGTCGCCGGCGCCATCGGGCCGACGACGAGGACCGCGTCGATCTCGCCGGACGTCAACGACCCGGGTGCCCGCAACGTCTCCTACGACCAACTGGTGGCCTCCTATCTCGAAGCTGCGAACGGCCTCGTTGACGGCGGTTCCGATCTGCTGATCATCGAGACGATCTTCGATTCACTGAACGCCAAGGCGGCGGTGTTCGCCGTCGAGACGCTGTTCGAGGAACGCGGACGCCGGTGGCCGGTGATCATCTCGGGCACCATCACCGATGCCTCCGGGCGGACGTTGTCCGGGCAGGTCACCGAAGCATTCTGGAACTCGATCAGGCACTCCCGTCCGATCGCGGTCGGCCTCAACTGCGCCCTCGGCGCGCCGGAGATGCGGCCCTACATCGCCGAGCTAGCGCGGATTGCCGACACCTTCGTCTCCTGCTATCCCAACGCCGGCCTGCCCAACGCCTTCGGCGAATACGACGAGTCGCCGGAGCATCAGGCCGGCTACCTCGCTGAGTTCGCCGAGGCCGGCCTCATCAACCTGGTCGGCGGTTGTTGTGGAACAGCGCCGCCGCATATCGCTGAGATTGCGCGCGTCGTCGAGGGTGTGCGACCGAGAGAAGTGCCGCGCATTGCCGTCGCCACCCGGCTCTCGGGCTTGGAGCCGCTCAACATCACCGACGACTCCCTATTCGTGAACATCGGTGAGCGCACCAACATCACCGGCTCCGCCCGGTTCCGCAACCTGATCAAAGCCGGGGACTACGACACGGCGCTGTCGGTCGCACTGCAACAGGTCGAGGTCGGTGCGCAGATCATCGATATCAACATGGACGAGGGCATGATCGACGGCGTCGCCGCGATGGACCGCTTCACCAAGCTGATCGCAGCCGAACCCGACATCAGCCGCGTTCCGGTGATGCTCGACTCTTCCAAGTGGGAGGTCATGGAGACGGGCCTGAAAAACGTGCAGGGCAAGCCGATCGTCAACTCGATCTCCATGAAGGAGGGCGAGGAGAAGTTCGTCCGCGAGGCACGGCTGTGCCGCAAGTACGGTGCTGCCGTCGTTGTGATGGCCTTCGACGAGAAGGGTCAGGCCGACAACCTGGAGCGCCGCAAGGAGATCTTCGGGCGGGCATACCGGATCTTGACCGACGAGGTCGGCTTCCCGGCCGAGGACATCATCTTTGACCCGAACTGTTTCGCGCTGGCGACCGGTATCGAGGAGCATGCGACCTACGGGATCGACTTCATCAAAGCCTGCGCCTGGATCAAGGCGAACCTTCCCGGCGTGCATATCTCCGGCGGCATCTCGAACGTGTCATTCTCCTTCCGCGGCAACAACCCGGTCCGCGAGGCGATTCACGCGGTGTTCCTCTTCCACGCCATCAAGGCCGGCCTGGACATGGGCATCGTCAACGCCGGCGCGCTGGTGCCCTACGACTCGATCGACCCCGAACTGCGGGACCGAATCGAAGACGTCGTCCTGAACCGCCGCGAGGATGCGGCCGAGCGACTGCTGGAGATCGCCGAACGGTTCAACAGCTCGGAAGGACCCGTTGACGCGACGGTTGCCGAGTGGCGATCTCTCCCGGTCCGCGAGCGGATCACCCACGCCCTGGTCA
>JAPLAO010000086.1:0-3182 GCA_026393245.1 Mycobacterium sp.
GTCCGAGGTGCTAAAGAACGTCACCGGGTCGTCGACGTGGTACTTGGCCAGCAGTGCGCGCTGCACCTTGAACAGGTCCTCCGGGTAGCGCAGGTGCGCGGCCAGCTCCGGGGTGATGTCGGACTTCGGTTTGATGGTGCCGGGGAAGGTCTTCATCCACGCCGCCAAAACCGGGTCCTTCTCGTCCTGGGCGTAGAGCGTGACGGTGCCGTCGTAGGCGTCGACGGTGGCCTTGACCGAGTTGCGGATGTAGGACACCTGCTTGTCGGGCAGCAGCCGGTTGTTGACGCCCACCGCGGTGGAGTCCGCCGTCGCCGAACTCAACGATGTCAGCTGCGAGTAGGGGTAGTTGTCGAGGGTGGTGTAGCCGTCGAGGATCCACACCATGCGCTTGTTGACGATCGCCGGATACACCGTGGAGTCCGTCGTCAGCCACGGGGCCACTGCTTCTACCCGCTCGGCCGGGTCGCGGTTGAACAGGATCTTGGAGTTGGATCCGATCACGTTGGAGAACAGGAAGTTTCGTTCGGCGAACTTCGCGGCGAACACGGTGCGGTCGAAGAAGCTGCCCAGGCGCACCCCGCCGACACCGGTGTAGGTGTAGTTCTTGGTTTCGGTGTTGGTCTCGTAGTCGTATTCGCGGTCGGCACCGGTCTTGCCGACGATCGCGTAATCGTCGGGCGCACTGGCGATCACCGGACCGAAGTAGACCCGAGGCTGATCCAGCGGGGCCGGCCCGGGTGAGACGACGCTGCCGTTGGCGCCCACCACCGAGGCCAGGAACTCCGGGTAGCCGCCGCTCTGGTTGGGGTCGTTGGCGATGCCGCGCACGGTGTTGGCCGGGGAGGCGATGAAGCCGTTGCCGTGGGTGTAGACGGTGTGCCGGTTGATCCAGTCGCGCTGGTTGTCGATCAGCCGGGACGGGTTGAGTTCGCGGGCGGCCACCACGAAGTCACGCAGCGCGGCGTCGGGGCCGTTGTAGCGGTCGATGGCCAGCTGCTCGGGGAAGGAGTAGAAGTTCTTGCCCTGCTGGAACTGGGTGAAGGCCGGGCTGATGATGGTGGGGTCGAGCAGCCGGATGTTGGAGGTGGTGGCCCGGTCCGAGGCGACCTGCTGGGGCGTAGTGGGTGCGTTACCGCTGTAGTCGCGGTAGGTGACGGACTCGTTCGTCAGCCCGTAGGCCTGCCGGGTGGCGGTGATGCTGCGGGTGATGAATTCGCTTTCCTTCTGCGCCGCATTGGGTTTGACGCTGAACTGCTCGACGATCATCGGCCAGCCCGCCCCGATGATCAGGGAGCTCAGCAGCAGCAGCACCACACCGATGGCGGGGATGCGCAGATCACGCAGGAACAGCGCGGAGAACACCGCCACCGCGGCGATCAGCGCGATCGCCAGCAGAATCAGCTTGGCCGGCAGCACGGCGTTGATATCGGTGTAGCCGGCGCCGGTGAAGGGCTTGCCGGTGCGGGTGTTGCTGAGCAGTTCGTAGCGGTCGAACCAGTAGGCGACGGCCTTGAGTAGCACCAGGGCACCGACCAGGCTGACCAGTTGGATACGCGCGGCGCGGCTCAGTGCGGCCTGCCCCGCGGACAGTCGGATCCCACCGAAGATGTAGTGCGTCACCAGGTTCGCCAGGAACGCCAGGAACACCGCGGCGAACAGGAACGACAGCACCATCCGGTAGAACGGCAGATCGAAGGCGTAGAACCCGAGATCCTTACCGAATTGCGGGTCGGTGATGCCGAAGTCACCGCCGTGCAGGAACAGCTGGATCGTCGGCCAATAGCTTTGCGCGATCAACCCCGACAGCAGGCCGATCACTGCGGGCACCCCGAAGCCGAATGCTTTGAGCTTGCCCATCACCGCCGCACGGTAGCGCGCCACCGGATCCCCCGGCCCGACGTTGGGCACGAACACCGGCCGGGTGCGATACGCCAGCGCCATGCCGGCGAACACGATGGCGCCGACCACCAGTGCCGCCACCAGGAACACGATGATCCGGGTGAACAGCACCGTGGTGAACACCGAGCGGTAGCCGAGTTCGCCGAACCACAGCCAGTTGACGTAGGTGTCGATGAAGCGCGGGCCGATGATCAGCAGGCCGACGATCACGGCGGAGGCCAGGATCAGGGTGCGGCTGCGGCGGTTCAGCGTCGGCATTTTGGGTGGGGTTCGCATGCTCACGGGCGCGGTCCTGACATCACGATCCCAACTCTACGCAAATCGCCCGTGGCACCCATGACGGCATTTAGCAGGTGGGCGGTGTTCCGCCGTCGCGCAGGGTGTGCAGTGCGTCGACGGTCTGGGTGAGGTTCTCCGCTTTGATCAAGGTCATGGCGTCCTGGGCGGCGGTGCGGGCCTCGTCGCAGTTCTCTTTCGGGACCAGAAACACCGTCGCCCCGGCCTCGGCCGCGGTGGACATTTTGTGCCTGATGCCGCCGATCGGGCCGACGGTGCCGTCGGCGGTGATGGAGCCGGTGCCGGCCACGAACTTGCCGCCGTTGAGGTTGCCCTCGTTGAGTTTGTCGACGACGGCCAGGCTGAACATCAGCCCGGCGGACGGCCCGCCGATATTGGCCAGGTTGAAGTCCACGGTGAACGGCGCCCACGGGGCGTCGCGCACCGCGATGCCGAGGAAGCCGTAGTCACGGTCCTCATTGCGGCCGAGTTTCACCGTGGCGGTGCCAGGCGGGGCGTTCTTGCGCCGGAAGTCCAGGGTGATCGTCTGGTCGGGTTTGGTGGCCTTGAGGATTTTGGTGAACGCCTCGACGTCGGGAACCGGGATGCCGTCGACCTTGTCCACGGCATCGCCGACCTGGAGCTTGCCGGCCGAGGGGCCCGGGTCGGTGACCTTCTCCACCGTCACCGCCTTGGCGAACTTCAGGAAGTTCAGGGCGGCGTACTCGGCGTTGTCCTCGGAGTTCTGGAAGTCGGCGTTCTGGGACTTCTCGATGTCCTCGCGGGATTTCTCCGGCGGGAACACCAGATCCCGCGGCAACAACTGCTGGCTGCCCGAGCCCCACAGCACCAGCGCCTGGCCCAGGCTGAGGCCGTCGCGCTGGGAGACCGTGGTCATGTTGAGGTGCCCGGAGGTGGGTTTGACCGGGGTGCCGTCGATGGCGACGACTGCCTTGCCGTCGTACTCGCCGAGGGTGTCGAACGTCGGGCCCGGGCCGAGCGAG
>JAPLAO010000086.1:3226-3741 GCA_026393245.1 Mycobacterium sp.
GCACCAGCGCCACCACCAGCGTCAGAGTCCGCCTGTTCACGCACCACACAGTAGACGGCCCGGGTTCGCCCACAGCGTGGTCGGCCGCCCGCGCCGGTCGGTACGGTGAACGTATGCCTGACGTGCCCTTCGGCTTCTCCACCGGAGACGACCCCGACCGCGACCGCGACAAGGGCGACCCGGACCCGGCGTCCAACCCGTTCGGGTTCGGTGGCGGTGACTTCAATCCGGGCGATCTGGGTCAGCTGTTCTCCCAACTCGGCCAGATGTTCAGCGGGGCGGGCACGGCGATGTCCGGCGGCGCCGGTTCGGGTCCGGTGAATTACGACCTGGCCCGCAAGCTGGCGTCAAGTTCGATCGGCTTCACCGCGCCGATCGCCGAAGCCACCTCCGGTGCGGTGGCCGATGCGGTGCACCTGGCCGACACCTGGCTGGACGGGGCTTGTGCGCTGCCGGCGGGCGTGACGAAGGCCGTGGCGTGGACGCCGCAGGACTGGGTGGACGGCACCATGGAC
>JAPLAO010000334.1 GCA_026393245.1 Mycobacterium sp.
GACTGTGTAGGGATCGGTCTGCAAAGCCAGCACCCGGCGCAAGATTCCGGCACTTGATTTGCCGAAGCCGTACACCAGTGCGGTATCCACCTCGCCCGTGAGGATCTTGATGTAGGCCTCGTACAGCGCCCACGCCGCATCCATCTCGACGTGGCTCTCGTTGATCGGCGGCACCGCACCGATGGCGTCGATCGCCGAGAGGAACGAAAAAGCTCGCCCGGCAAGATAATCCGAGGACCCGGAGCACCAGAACCCGATGTCGGTCTGCTTGATGCCCAACTCCGCATAGAGTTCGGCGAAGCAGGGCATCAACATTTCGACGCCGTTGGTGGTACCTGCGGTGCGCCGAACGTGCGGCGCATGGGCGAAGCCGACGACGGCTATCTCACGGTCAGTCATTGATCGCCCCTTCTAGAGGTGGTGCTTAAAGGTGTCGTACTCGGCGTCCGGTTCGCCGGTGGGCCGGAAGTGTTCGATGTTGTCGATCCCGAGATCCCACTCCTCGCGAGGTTTCCATACCGCTTCGACGCGCATGCCCATCCGGACGTCGGCGGCGTCGATCTCGGTGACCAGATGCAGGAATGGAATGTCGGCGCCGTCGAGTAGGACGTAAGCCGCCACGTACGGCGGTTTGATGCGCTGGCCGGCGAACGGGATGTTGATGATCGCAAATGTCGTCACGGTGCCCTTATCGGACAGTTCGACGAAATGGTCGAGGACCTGTCCGGTCGCCGGATCCGCCTCCCGCGGTGGGAAGTACACCTTGCCGTCTTTCGACGACGTAGCGCCGAGGAGCTTGCCCTGCTGCAGCGCACGCAGGTAGATGCTCTCCGGCGCCGAGGCGGTGTGCTGCACCTCCAATCGTGCCGGGGACAACATCAGCGTGACCGGGTCGCGACCGTCGGCGGCGTCGCTGACCGGTTCGGCGTCCTCGCCGGCCGCGAAGCACGCGATGTCGGTGATGGCCCCGACTGGCTCGTCCACCCAGTGGGCGTGCACCCGGTCCCCGGTCTTGACCTGACCGTCGACTGCGTGGAGCAGAGCGGTATCGGCGCCGTCGAGTTTGATCAGCGCCCAGGCGAACGGGCGGTCGAGCGGCTGGCCATCTAGCGGTTCGGCTTGCCAGGTCCACGACAGCACCGTCCCGACACTGGAAACTGGCACCATCTCGCTCAGCGGTGCGTAGGTCACCGGGTCGTACTCCGCTGCCGGCACCAGCACCCGCCCGTCGGAGCCCCGCACCCCGAGGATGCGCCGGCCGCGCAGAGCGGTGAAAAACGCACTCAGCGTCGGTCCGACTGAACGGGTGTAGTCGAATGAGAACCGCAGTGGCGCCGAGAGCGGTGGTTCGTGGGATTCGATCAGGGCCGGGGTGCTTTGGCGGGCTGTCACGGCATCGAGTAGAACAGGTTCTAGTAATCGTGGCAACAATCGTCCTCCGGGGGCGGAAAGGCGGCACTGGTGAAGCTGGGTCTGCAACTGGGGTACTGGAGCGCGCAGCCTCCGGCCAACCACGCCGAACTGGTGGCCGCCGCTGAGGCCGCGAACTTCGACACCGTCTTCACCGCGGAGGCGTGGGGGTCGGATGCCTTCACCCCGTTGGCGTGGTGGGGACGTGAAACCACCCGGATGCGGTTGGGCACCTCGGTGGTGCAACTGTCAGC
>JAPLAO010000319.1 GCA_026393245.1 Mycobacterium sp.
ATCATGCTCGACGACGACGTGGCCGGAAACAACGCGGCGGCCAGTTTCGAGGTCCGCGATCTGGCCCCCGACATTCTGCTAATCGGCAATATCGGCCTGGCCCAGGTCCGCGACACTCTCGCCCCGCGGCTTTCCGCAGCACTGGCCAGGGTGGGTGCGAATGCCGTTGCGGTGCATATCAATCCGCTCCAGGAGGCTATGCAGGCCGACGGCGATACCGATTTCCGCGGCTCGCTGGAGGCCCTCGGCCGGCTCGCCGAAGAACTGAACTATCCGGTCATGGTCAAGGAGGTCGGCCACGGCATCGGCGCTGCGGCCGCCGCCCGGCTGCGTGGCCTGCCCATCGCGGCGGTCGACGTCGCCGGCGCCGGTGGCACGTCGTGGGCGCGGGTGGAACAGGTGGTCCGCTATGGCGAGGTGCGCTATCCGGCGATCGCCGACTGGGGCGTGCCGACCGCGCAGGCCCTGCAGGAGGTGCGCCAGACGCTGCCCGGCATGCCGCTGGTGGCCTCGGGCGGAATCCGCTCCGGGGTGGACGCGGCCAAGGCCCTGGCGATGGGCGCCGACGTGGTGGCACTGGCCCGCCCACTGCTGGCGCCGGCCATCGAGTCGTCAGCGGCGGTGGTTGACGCCCTGGGCGGCTTCATTGAGGAACTGCGCATTAGCCTGCACTGCTGCGGCGTTGCCGATCTGGAAGCACTCCGCCGGATTGGCGCGACGAGCCGAGAATGACGCCGGGTCGGCCAACCGCGCGCTATTGGCCGGCCCCCGGGGACAACGTCGGGATGGCCACAGGGATCGTGACACCCGGCTTCAACGAGATGCCTGGATTGGATGCCGCCGGGGCGGCGGGCGCCGGGATCGCCGGATCGGACACCGTCGGCACACGAATGACGATTGGACCCACCGGGTGCGGTACCGGCTGCGGCGTCACTTCTGGTACTGACACGATTGGTGAAGTGACAAGCGGAGGCAGTTCCGGGGGCACCACCAAAACCGGCGGTTTAGCCTGCGGGGTCATGACCTGCGGAGCTGTCACCGCGGGGGCCGGCAGCTCAGGGGCAGCCGTGACCTCAGGCGCTGGAGCCTCCGGAGCGGAAGGCTTCTGCGAGGCTGGCGGAAACGCGCGCACCGTCGGCGCGGGGGTGACGGCCGGCGGGACGGCGCGGGCCGGAGCCCCCGCGGCATTCACCACGGCCGGCGCGGACGGTCGGATCGGGCTGCCCTGATGTGCGGGTTCGCCGCTCGGCGGGGAGACCACCAGATTCTCAGCGCGCTGGATAACTGTCGGGGAGGTTGTTGGGGGCGTGATGTCCGCGTTGACGACCGTGAGCAGCAGCCCACCGACGGCGGCTGCGGCGAAGCCCGCGACAATCCCGGACAGCAGTGCCGAGCGGCTAAACCGGGGTGCGGAAAGCGATCCGGCGGCATCCTCGGCGAATTGCACCGTCTGGCGCGAGTTCAGTTCTGACACGGCGAATTCCTCGCCGATATACGGCAGGCATTCGGCGATGGAGTCGTCCTCCTGTGACCAGGCGAGGGCCCTGAAGGTCGCCGACTGCGATTCGTCCTCACGGCCCGCGGCCCAGGCGGTCGGGGTCCGGCCGGTGCGGGGCTCGTGGCTGGCCGTCGGGCTGGCCGCGGTTGGATCGAATTCCTCGGACTCGCGGCCGAAGAGGCCTCCACGTGAGATTGAAGTGCTGGTCATGGTGTTCACCTTTGGGCGGGCGCAGCCCCCGGTGGGCCGCTCTCACAGGTAGGTGCAATCAGCCCGTGCCCGAAGCACACTTTCTTGAGAAATTCTTTTCCCTGCATGCCACCACTGAAGGTTGAGAGCGCCCGCGGTAGCCCCGATTCCGCCCCTTACAAGAAAATACCTGTTCAGAGAGCTCCAAAAAAGTTTCCAAAAAAGTGTGCGATGGATGCCATGCGGCTGCACCTACCTGTGAAAGCAAGCCCAAAGGGGGCTGCGACCACACGAAGGAGAACCTCATGGCTACTACTACTTTCCTCGCCAAGCTGGGCGCAATGGCCGCCACCGTGGCGGCGCCGGCGATGGTGTTCCTCGGCGCGGGCACCGCCGAGGCGTTCGACATCAATCTCCCGCTCGCCGTTTGGGGCACTTCGGCACCCGGTGGCGTCCAGGTTCATGTTCAGACCCCTGCCGACGGACTGAGCGGCTGGTGCACCTACAGCTCTTTCGTGCGCGGCAACCCGATCGGCAAACCCCTGCCCGCTATTGATGTTCCGTTCTACCTGGCGCCGGCGGGCGGCGTGAACTCCGCGCTGCTCTGGTTCCCCAGCTACCCGACCGGTTCCACCTGGGACACCACCGTGAGCTGCCCCAACGGGGCGATGACGGTCCCGACCGTCTGGTGACGATCAAACCGCGGTTTTTCGGGCAGTTATTCAACCGCCCGGCCGGTCCGGTACCAGCGAGAGTGTTCGCTGGTACCGGACCGTTTCCCATACCTTTTTACGCAGATCGGGATTACGATGAAGCCATACGCTGCGATCGGCCTGGGGAGATCACCTTATGACCGGAGTTTTGCCACTGTTGCCCGACGCCGGGGACAGTGATGTGGCGGATGCCACCGCCGACGCCGTGTTGGCGCGTGCCGCCGCAGAGGGTGATCGTCGCGCGTTCGCCGAAATATATGACCGTTATGCCGATCGCCTTTACGACTTCAGCGTTGGGTTGCTCGGAGACCGTGACGCTGCGGCCGACTGTGTTCAGGACGCCTTCTGCGTCGCCGCGACAGACCTCGGAAATCTGCGCGAACCCGAGAAACTGCGCCCGTGGCTCTACTCGATCACCAGGCATCACGTGATGCGTCGTCTTCGACACCGCTACCGCGAAGAGGTATCCGATGCGCTGCCCGACACGGCGTCGGACGACGCGGGCCCCGACACCGTGGCCGGCCAGAGCGAGTTGGCCCGTTTAGTTGCCGAAGCAGCTGGCGGGCTCTCTGATCGTGATCGCGATTTGCTCGAACTGTCCTATCGGCACGGATTGGACGGCCCTGAACTCGCGGAAGTTCTCAAGGTGACTCTGACGAGTGCGAACACCATGGTGTTCCGGCTGCGCCAGACAATCGAGCGTTGCCTCGGTGCGTTGCTGCTGGCGCGCAACGCACGAACAGACAGCAACGCATGCCCTGAGTTGGTGGCCATCCTCAAAGGCTGGGACGGACAGTTCACCGTTCTGATGCGCAAACGCATTGCCCGCCACATCGAGTCATGCGAAACCTGCGGCGAGGAACAGCGCCGCCGAGTCAACCCCGTCGCTCTGCTGGGCGGTGCCCCAGTATTCATTCCTGCCCCCGACTGGCTGCGCCGCCAAACGCTCGATCGCATACAACTGACGTGCGCGAGCTCCAATTTGACCGAGACATCCGGCTCTTCCGTGGGGTCCAGCATTACCGACTCGCCCGTCAATCCCACCGGATCGCGGCAGATCGGGAAGCAGATCGCACTCGCCGTCGGTGTCCCTTTGTTGTGCCTTGGGTTAACGATCACCTGGTTCCGGCACCACGACGATCCGGTTTCCCGGATGGTCGACATAGGCACTGATTCGAGTGAAGGACCGCTCCCCGTGGTACCCGCAGCCATCAAAGGCACCCCGACGCTCGCCAGTCGGAAGCCGGTCCCGCCTGGCGGCACAGTTCAATCGTCGGTGCCGACCAGTCCGGCCAAGACGGCTTCGATGGCCAACCCCCCTAGCGCGGAACCGGGCCCCAGTACCCCCGGTGCGGCACCGGCACCGGCGCTCGTGCTCCCAAATCCCGGTCCAGACATAGCGACCCCTCTTCCCAAGGTCAGCGCTGCACCTATCCCGAATTCGGATCCGACAGCCATCACGCCCGACGACCAGGCCGACTCCGCACCCGCCCCGATATCAGGCGGCACCACGAGCACCACGGGCGGCGCCACCACCGGCACCACGGGCACCACCGGCGGCAGCACCACCGGCGGCAGCACCACCGGCGGCAGCACCACCGGCGGCAGCACCACCGGCGGCAGCACCACGGGCGGCAGGCGGCAGCACCACGAGCGGCGGAAACACGAGCACCACCGGCGGCAGCACGAAACCGGGCACCACCGGCAGCACGAAACCAGGCACCACCGGCAGCACCACCGGCAGCACCAAACCGGGCACCACAGGTAGCACCACCGGCAGCACGAACACGAACACGAATTCGAAAGGCACGACCTCATCATCTAAGTAGCCTCGAACTGCTCATCGATTCGGCTACTGAAATGTCTTGCAGCCCAACATCGTTCACCGGTCAGACTGGCTGGACCGACAGCGACGCCGTCAGGACGCCGGGACCGCCAGGGTCTCCCCACGCATCCGCTGCGAGATCACCGCGGTGATGCCGTCACCCTGCATCGACACCCCGTAGAGTGCGTCGGCGACCTCCATGGTCGCCTTCTGGTGGGTGATCACGATCAGCTGGGACTGGGTGCGCAATTGCTCGAACAGTCCGATCAGCCGCTGCAGGTTGGCATCGTCGAGGGCGGCCTCCACCTCGTCCATCACGTAGAACGGTGACGGGCGGGCCCGGAAGATGGCGACCAGCATGGCCACCGCGGTCAGTGACTTCTCGCCACCGGAGAGCAGCGAGAGCCGTTTGACCTTCTTGCCCGGGGGCCGCGCCTCCACCTCCACGCCGGTGGTCAGCATGTCGCTGGGGTCGGTCAGCAGCAGTCGGCCCTCACCCCCCGGGAATAGCGTCGCGAACACCGCGGAGAACTCCCGTTCGACGTCGGCGTAGGCCTCGGTGAACACCTGCAGGATGCGGTTGTCGACGTCGGCGATCACGTCGAGCAGATCCTTGCGCGCGGCCTTGACGTCCTCGAGTTGGGTGGACAGGAAGTTGTAGCGCTCCTCGAGCGCGGCGAATTCCTCCAGCGCCAGCGGATTGACCCGGCCGAGTTCGGCGAGTTCACGCTCGGCTCGTTTGGCGCGGCGCTCCTCGGTGGGCCGGTCGAACTCCATCGGCACCGGGGCGGTCACCGTCTCGCCGCGCTCGCGGGCCTGCTCGTACTCGGCCATCTCCAATTCCGACGGTGGCAGCGACACCGCCGGGCCGTATTCGGCGATCAGATCATCACCGGCCATACCGAACTGTTCGAGCACCATCTGCTCGAGTTGTTCGATACGGAGTTCGGCCTGAGCCTTGGCTACCTCATCGCGGTGCAGCGATTCCGTCAGCGCGTTGATCCGGGTATTGAGGTCGGTGACCTCGGTGCGGGCCGCGGTCATCGCGCCGGCCCGATCCAGGCGTTCGGCGGCCAGCCGGTCACGCACCCGCGAAGCCGCAGCCACGACACTGCTGAGGTGCGCGGCGACCAGGCGGCCGGCCTCGGCGACTGCCGCGGCGACCTCCGCCGCGTGCTGACGCGCCGCGCGGGCCGCGCTCGCGCGGTGCGCACCGCCAGCCGTGCCTCAACCTCGAATGCGCGGGCCTCCTCCGCGGCGGTCTGCATCTCCCGGCGCTGGCCGGGCGAGGTCTCAACGACGGTCTGGTTCTCCTGGGCGGCGTGCAGCCGCGACTCGAGTTCGGTGAGCTCGTCGACGGTCTGCACCCGGCCGGATTCGAGTTGGTCGCGCTGGGACTGCAACCGGCGCCACTCCTCCTCGGCGGCGCGGACCTCCTGGCCAAGCCGACCGAGCTGCTCGTAGATCGCCGAGATCGCCGCATCGGATTCGTTGAGCGCCGCGAGCGCCTGTTCGGCAGCGTCCTGGCGGTCTGCCTGCTCCGCGAGGGCACCTGCCAGTGCGGCGCCAAGCTCACCCACCTGAGTCTCGGCGATGACGAGTTCGCTTCGCGACTTGTCGATTTCGCCGGTGATCTCCAGCGTGCTGGGTTTGCGGCCGGAACCGCCGTCCACCCAGCCCGCACCCACCAGATCGCCGTCGCGAGTCACCGCGCGCAGCCCCGGACGGGCCGAGACCAGATCCAGGGCGGCGCCAATATCGTCGACGACGGCGACCCCGGACAGCATGGCCGCCATCGCACCCTGCAGTCGCGGCGGCGCCTCGATCAAATCGATGGCCCACCGGGCACCGTCGGGAAGCACACCACCGTCCTGGCGGGCCGGCACCGGCCAGTCGGCCAGCACGAT
>JAPLAO010000172.1 GCA_026393245.1 Mycobacterium sp.
AACCAGGGCATCAACTGGACGTTCTGGTCATGGAATCCGAACTCCGGTGACACCGGCGGCATCCTGGCCGACGACTGGAAGACCGTCAACCAGAACAAGATGGCGTACCTGACACCGATCCAGTTCAGCGCCGCAGGCGGCAGTTCGCTGGCCGCGTTCACGGTGACGCTGAGTTCGGCGTCGGCCAGTGCGGTCACGGTCGGTTACGCCACCTCCAACGGCACGGCGACGGCCGGCAGCGACTACATCGCAAGCACCGGCAGCATCACCTTCGCGCCGGGCGAGACCAGCAGGACCATCGCGATCATCGTCAACGGCGACGCCACCGCCGAGGCCAAGGAGACCTTCACGGTCACCCTGTCGAACCCGTCGGGGGCGACGCTCGTCGACGGATCAGGTGCCGGATCGATCACCGACCCGGCGACCACCTCGACGCCCCCGGTCACGCCTGTCACCCCGGTCACCCCGGTGGCACTGCCGAAGGTGTCTATCGCCGATCTTGCGGTGTCGGAGGCTAACGGCACGCACGCCCATTTCATGTTCACCGCGACACTGGATAAGGCCTCAGCTACTACAGTCAGCGTGGGCTATACGACCGCCAACGGCACCGCCACCGCAGGTGTGGACTACACCGCCGCCGCCGGCAGCATCTCCTTCGCCCCCGGGGTGACCACCCAGCAGATCCATGTCGACATTCTCGGTGACACCACCGTCGAACCCGACGAAACCTTCTCGGTGACGCTGTTGAATCCCTCGGGCGTCAGCATCGCCCGCGCCACCGCGATCGGGAGCATTCTCAACGATGACCTGGCCGCGGTGACCCCGACGCCGCCGACCACCGGGGCAAACTACGTCGACATCATGACGTTCGGCATGTTCCACGGCAGTAGCCACACCGGCATGGACGCGCTGGAAGGCGGGCGGACCGCCATCACGACCGAGGCAGTGGTTGCCTACAACGATCTTCGCCGGTTCGCAGGACTCGCGCCGACAACGATCGATGATGTCGGCCGATGGGCATTCGCCAACAGCATGACCAACAACGCGGAAGCGTGGGGTACCGATGTGCAGGGCGTCGGGCTGTACTACGCGATGCAGGGCGCCAAGGTCGGCTGGATCGCTGACGATAAGTACACGCCGCAGATCGTCGCCGATATCGAACGCGCGGCCCGACTGGGATCAGCCAATGAGGTCATGGCGATGGTCGCCCAATACGGTCATGCCGGCTACGCCAAATACCTGATGGACAACGGCTACCAGACGGCCTTCATCAACACCTTGAAGATGGAACCGCACTACGGCGGCTGGATGCATGATCGAGCCAACGGCACCCTGCCGATCGAGGGGGGCGCCGCCGCTCACGATGTAAACCACCTGACTGTGCTCAGCCACGACCAGATGCGGCCCTTCATGAACGACACCTGGGACTACCCGCAGTGGCCGGCGCTGAACGTCCCGAACAAGAAGGTGATCGAGTACTTCCAGAGCATGGTGGCGCTCGGTGACCCGCGGGGTACCAACCTGACCGCCCTGGACAGCCCGACGACCGTGGCGGTCACCATCTAGTCGCCGTACGCGACGGTGACTGGGGCGTGGTCGGACCACCGCAGCGCATAGGCGGCCGGCTTCTCGACCCTCGCTGATAATGCACGGTCAGCGAGGGTCGAGTTGGCCAGGTGGTAGTCGATGCGCCAGCCGGCGTCACTGTCAAACGCCTTACCGCGCCACGACCACCAGCTGTACGGGCCCGGCTGGTCGGGGTGATGGCGACGGACGACGTCGACCCAGCCGGACGCCATCAGTTCGGTAAGCCACTGGCGTTCCGCGGGCAGGAATCCGGCCTTCTTGACGTTTGCTTTCCACGCCTTGATGTCGTTCTCGGTGTGGGCGATGTTCCAGTCACCGCACAGCACGGCGTCGCGACCCGTGGCGAGGAGTTCCGCCATCCGCCCGGTCAGCGCAGCCATGAACCGTTCCTTCTCCCGCTGCCGCTCTGTATCGGCCTCGCCGGTGTGCACATAGACACTCGCGACCGTCGCGCCACCGGGCAGGTCGACCTCGATATAGCGGCCATGGTCGGCGAATTCCGTTGCGGCCAAACCGATCCGAACGTCATCGAACGGGGTGCGGCTCAGGATCGCGACACCGCTGCGGCCCTTGAGATGGGGCTGCGCCGAGGCCAGGTGCCAGCCGGCAGCCAGCGCCGGCGCCAGCGCCTCGGCGAGCTGAGAGTCATCGGCGCGGGTCTCCTGCAGACACACCACGTCGGCGCCGGTCGCCTCCAGCCAGGACAGCAGGCCGAGGTTTTCCGGCGAGCGCTGCCGAACTGCCGCGCGCACGCCGTTGACGTTGATCGTCGTGACGATCAGCGCAGCGCCCTCTCGAGGGCTTCGGCGATCGTGTGCAGGTACTGCTCACTGGTTTCGTACGGTTGGTCCGGGCTGATCAGGATGGCCAGATCCTTGGTCATGTGGCCACCCTCGACGGTGGCGATGACAGTCTCCTCGAGCTTCTCCGCGAACTCGATCACCTCGGGCGTGCCGTCCAGTTTGCCGCGGTGCTCCAGCCCGCGGGTCCAGGCGAAGATCGACGCGATGGGGTTGGTGGACGTCGCCTTACCCTGCTGATGCTGCCGGTAATGACGGGTGACCGTGCCGTGCGCGGCCTCGGCCTCCATGGTCTTGCCGTCCGGGGTCAGCAGCACCGAGGTCATCAGGCCGAGTGATCCGTAACCCTGGGCCACGATGTCGGACTCGACATCGCCGTCGTAGTTCTTGCATGCCCACACATACCCGCCCTCCCACTTCAGGCAGGAGGCCACCATGTCGTCGATCAGTCGGTGTTCGTAGGTCAGGCCGCGCTTGTCGAACTCGGCCTTGTAGTCCTCGTCGAAGATCCGCTGGAACTCGTCTTTGAACATGCCGTCATAGGCCTTGAGGATGGTGTTCTTGGTCGACAGGTACACCGGGTAGTTCTGCACCAGTGCGTAGCTGAACGTCGAGCGGGCGAAGTCCTGGATCGAGCGCTTGAAGTTGTACATCCCCATCACGACTCCGCCGTCCTCGGGGATGTGCACCACCTCGTGCACGATCGGCTCGCTGCCGTCATCGGGGGTGAAGCTGAGCATGACGGTGCCGGGCCGGTCCACCTTGAAGTTGGTGGCGCGGTACTGGTCGCCGAAGGCGTGTCGGCCGATAATGATCGGCTTGGTCCAGCCGGGCACCAGGCGGGGAATGTTGGAGATGACGATCGGCGCGCGGAAGATGGTGCCGCCCAGGATGTTGCGGATGGTCCCGTTGGGAGAAAGCCACATCTTCTTGAGGTCGAACTCTTTGACCCGGGCCTCGTCGGGCGTGATGGTGGCGCACTTGACGCCGACATTGTGTTTGAGAATCGCGTTTGCCGAGTCGATGGTCACCTGGTCGTCGGTGGCGTCCCGGTGTTCCATCCCGAGGTCGTAGTACTCCAAGTCCACATCCAGGTGCGGCAGAATCAGGGTGTCCTTGATCAGCTTCCAGATGATGCGGGTCATTTCGTCACCGTCGAGCTCCACGACAGTGCCCTTGACCTTGATCTTGTGTCCGCTCGACATGTGAGTCGCTCTTCCTCCTGCAAGCCGGCGAGCACGCGCTCGCGGGGCCAACATTACAAGGGGCGAAATGGCGCGGCAGCACGGCTCCGGTGCTCAGACCGGCTAGCCAGCCGCCGTGGGTGTGGGATAGAATTCGGTCCGGTCATGAGTGTCAGCGTCAAGCCCCGGCTTGCTGGCCGGCAACCCTCCAACCGCGGTGGGGTGCCTCGGGTGATGACCAGGTTGCGCAGTCGCGGTCGGCTGCACGGCAAGCGCGGGCCCGCCCTGACGGGTCCCTAAGGAGGCAGGGAAACCTGCCCGTACCTCAAGGAGGCCATGGCACATGACTAACCCCGAAGCAGATTGGTCGTTCGAGACCAAACAGATCCACGCAGGTCAGACATCGGACCCAACAACCCACGCCCGGGCGCTGCCGATCTATCAGACGACGTCCTACACCTTCGACAGCACCGAACACGCCGCCGCACTGTTCGGCCTGACCGAACCCGGCAATATCTACACCCGCCTGATGAACCCAACCACCGACGTCGTCGAGCAACGAATCGCCGCACTCGAGGGTGGGGTGGCAGGCCTATTCCTGGCGTCGGGCCAGGCCGCGGAAACCTTCGCGATCCTCAATATCGCCGGCGCCGGTGACCACATCGTGGCCAGTCCCCGGCTGTACGGCGGCACCTACAACCTCTTGCACTACACACTGCCCAAACTCGGCATCGAGACCACATTCGTCTCCGATCCCGACGACCTGGACTCCTGGCGCGCGGCAGTGCGGCCTAACACCAAGGCCTTCTACGGCGAGACGATCTCCAACCCGCAGATCGACATCCTGGACATCCCCGGTGTATCGGCAGTCGCCCACGACAACGGGGTGCCGCTGATCGTCGACAACACCATCGCGACGCCGTACCTCATTCAGCCGATCGCCCACGGCGCAGATATCGTCGTGCACTCGGCGACCAAGTACCTCGGCGGCCATGGCACGGCAATCGCCGGTGTGATCGTCGACAGCGGGAATTTCGATTGGACGTCCGGGAAGTTCCCGGGGTTCACCGAGCCGGACCCGAGCTATCACGGTGTGGTGTTCGCCGATCTGGGCGCACCCGCCTACGCGCTCAAGGCACGGGTGCAACTGCTGCGCGACCTCGGTTCGGCGGCCGCGCCGTTCAATGCCTTCCTGATCGCCCAGGGATTGGAGACGCTGAGCCTTCGGATCGAGCGCCACGTGTCCAATGCACAGCGCGTTGCCGAGTACCTCGCCGGGCACAAGGATGTGGTGAGCGTCAACTACGCGGGGCTGCCCAGCTCGCCGTGGTACGAGCTGGGAAAGAGGTTGGCGCCCAAGGGCGTTGGCGCGGTGCTCTCCTTCGAATTGGCCGGCGGCATTGAGGCGGGCAAGGCGTTCGTCAACGCGCTGCGACTGCACAGCCACGTCGCCAATATCGGTGATGTGCGCTCGCTGGTGATTCACCCCGCTTCGACCACGCACCAGCAGTTGACACCCGAAGAACAACTCGCCACCGGTGTCACACCCGGCCTGGTGCGGCTGGCCGTCGGACTGGAGGGCATCGATGACATTCTGGCCGACCTCGAACGCGGCTTCGCAGGGAGCGCGTCGTGACCCTCTCGCACGAATCAGTCATGGCTCTTCCCGCTGAGGGTGAGGTCGATATCGTCGACATCGGCCCGCTGACGCTGGAGAGCGGCGAGGTGATCGACGATGTCTCGATCGCGGTGCAACGCTGGGGTGAGTTGTCCCCCAATCGCGACAACGTCGTCCTGGTACTGCACGCCCTCACCGGCGACTCCCGGATACCCGATTGGTGGGGCGGCATTGCCGGTCCTGGCGCACCGATCGATACCAACCGCTGGTGCGCGGTGGCCACCAACGTCCTAGGCGGATGCCGAGGTTCCACCGGCCCGAGTTCCCTGGCCCGTGATGGAAAGCCATGGGGCTCTAAGTTTCCGGTAATCACCGTTCGCGATCAGGTCAACGCGGATGTCGCCGCGCTGGCCGCCCTGGGTATCACCGAGGTTGCCGCAGTTATCGGCGGCTCGATGGGTGGCGCGCGCGCGCTGGAGTGGATGATCGGCCATCCCGACCGGGTGCGGGCCGCGCTGGTCCTGGCGGTCGGGGCGCGCGCGACGGCCGACCAGATCGGAACCCAAAGCAGTCAGATCGCGGCCATCACCTCCGACCCGGACTGGCAGGGCGGCGACTACCACGGCACCGGCCGCTCCCCGGACAACGGTCTGCAACTGGCGCGCCGGTTCGCCCATCTGACCTATCGCGGCGAGACCGAACTGGACACCCGGTTCGGCAACGACGCCCAGAATGATGAGGACCCGCTGGCCGGTGGCCGGTACGCGGTGCAGAGTTACCTGGAATACCAGGGCTCCAAACTGGTGAGCCGGTTCGACGCCGGAAGCTATGTGACGCTAACCGAGACGCTGTCCAATCACGACGTCGGGCGCGGGCGCGGCGGAGTGGCAGAAGCCCTGCGGTCGTGTTCGGTGCCGGTGGTGGTCGGCGGAATCACCTCCGACCGCCTCTACCCGCTGCGTCTGCAGGCCGAACTCGCTGATCTGCTGCCCGGTTGCGACGGACTGAATATCGTCGACTCGAACCACGGCCATGACGGCTTCCTGCTCGAGACCGAAGCCGTCGGCGAGTTGATCCGCGAGACCCTCACGTTGGCCGACAGCGACCGACGCCGATGACCGCCGCTGACAGCGGCCGCAAGGAGCGCTCGCTGTCGTTCGGTTCGCAGGCGGCCGCCTACGAGCGGGGCCGGCCGTCGTATCCGCCGGAAGCCGTCGACTGGCTGCTGCCTGACGGTGCCCGCGACGTGCTCGACCTCGGGGCAGGCACCGGAAAGCTCACCAGTCGCCTGATCGAGCGCGGGCTCAACGTTGTGGCCGTCGATCCGATCGCCGAACTGCTGGACGTCCTGCGCACGACATTGCCGGACACACCGGCTCTGTCAGGGAGTGCCGAACAGATTCCATTGCCAGACAACAGTATTGATGCCGTGTTGGTGGCGCAGGCGTGGCACTGGTTCGACCCGGATCGGGCGGCCACTGAGATCGCGCGGGTGCTTCGGCCGGGCGGTCGACTCGGACTGCTGTGGAATGTGCGCGACGAAAGGCCGGGCTGGGTTGAGGAATTCGGTCGCATCGTCGGCCTCGAACACGACTGGGCCAACACCACTGTCGTGCTGCCCGAGCCGTTCACCGATGCGGCGACGCATCGAGTGGAGTGGACCAACTACATCACGCCGCAGACGTTGATCGACTATGTGGCGTCGCGCAGTTACTGCATCACCTCACCTGCCGAAGCGCGCACCCGCACCCTCGACGAAGTCCGCGAGCTGTTGGCCACTCACCCGTCGCTGGCCAATGCCACCGGACTGGCGATGCCGTACATCACGGTGTGCGTCCGAGCGACCCTGGGCTAATTGGGCCGGGCTAGCTGGTGCCCAGCGGGTCGATGGTGAAGGCGATGTAGACCACCACCGCGCATACCGTCGCCATGGTGGCGAAATCGAGACGTTTGGATCGCACCACCAGCAGGCCGGCCTGCTCGTCGGGCAGCAGCAGCCGTAACCCGGCGGCCACGCCCACCCCGATCCCGATCAGCAGGGCGCCGCGCCGCCAGAAGCCCGCCGCCACCAGTACCAGCGCCAGGGAGAAGATAGCGGCGACGGTGAGGATGGGCCACTGGGCTCGTGCCAGGTCGCGAGTCCGGTCCCGGACGTTCACTGCGCCGCTTCTGCGAGTTCCACCACGTTGGTCAGCA
>JAPLAO010000272.1 GCA_026393245.1 Mycobacterium sp.
GTCCAACCCGGTTCGGCGACGGTGAACTCGAAGTCGAACTCCGCGGTTCCGGCCTGCACCCGGGCCGCTCGCTGTTGCCCCGGCACCGGGTCCACCACACGCACCGGGATCTCGAGGGTGCCCTCGCCGCAGGCGACGGACTCCCCGGCAGTGCTCAGTCCGTCCCCGGTGATCACAACCGCCACCGGGTCACCGGTGTAACCCACCCGCACCACTTGCAGCGGGGCTGCTGAGTCTCCAACAAACAATTCAGTCGATTGCGCCGAGGTCACCTGCACGTCGGCAAATCTACGCGGCAGCGGAGCAGCTTTCGACGCGTCTTAAATGTTCGCGTTCGTCATCTGCGAGACGCGACCGGCGGTCACGCCGAGCATCGCCGCGGTGTCGCGAACTGAGTAAGACTTCGACAGGTTGCCGGCGAGGCGCGTCGTCGCAGCCACCAACTCACTTTCTGCGTGGTGAATGTCCGCGCGGATCCGGCGCAGCCGTTCGGCCTCAATCACCGATTCGTCGGCCACCTCAAAGTGGAAGTCGAGTTCCACTGCAGCCTCGTCGGGCAGATCCTCCATGAGGACGACGACTTCCCGCACTGACCTGGCAAGCCCCTCCAGAGAACGGGCAAACGTGTGGGCACCGGGCACCGACGGCACGTCCGCAAGCCAGTTGTCACCCTCGCGCGTGACGTGCACTTTGTAGCTCATATCAGCCATCCTTTCCCTAGCGCCGCTTCGAGGTCGCGTTGGATCTTGTGGAGCGTCCCGGTGGGGATGTCGCCGGGGTGCTGCGGCACGGCAGTGCTCGCGGTCACGCCATCTCGAAGGACGCGATAACGCCTGTGCGACCCGACGGTTCTGACGTGGACACCACCGAGTCGCTCGATCTTCCGGTTGACTTCCCTTGCCCGCACAAGCTTAGAGTTTAATGGCTAAACATGACAAATGTTAAATCACTTAACAGACCGGCCGAGGTCACCTGCACGTCGGCAAATCTACGCGCGTCACACCCCGCGGTGGCCTGTGACCGGCATCCCAAAGCCGCGAAGAAATTAGTGGCAGTAGGGCCCCAACTGGCAGAATCAACCGGATGAGTTCCACTGATCGCCAGGTCGCCAAACTCGATCGGGTGCCGCTGCCGATCGAGGCGGCCCGCGTCGGCGCCACCGGGTGGCAGCTCACCCGCACCGGCGCAAGGGTACTGACCAAGCTGGGCACCAAAGGCAGCCTGGGCGACAAGTTCATCCGCGAGGTGCCGCAGACCTTCGCCGATCTTGGCCCGACCTACGTCAAGTTCGGCCAGATCATCGCCTCCAGCCCAGGTGCCTTCGGCGAGCAAATGTCGAAAGAGTTCCGAAGCCTGCTCGACTCGGTGCCGCCGGCCGATACCGCCGCGGTGCATACGCTGTTCAAGCAGGAACTCGGCGCTGATCCGTCGGAGTTGTTCGCCACCTTCGACGAACAGCCGTTCGCGTCGGCGTCGATCGCCCAGGTGCACTACGCCACCCTGCGCACCGGCGAGGACGTCGTGGTCAAGATCCAGCGCCCGGGCATCCGGCGCCGGGTGGCGGCCGATCTGCAAATCCTCAAGCGCTTCGCCCAGGTGGTCGAGTTGGCCAAGACCGGCCGGCGGCTGTCCGCCAAGAACGTCGTGGCCGACTTCGCCGATAACCTCGCCGAGGAACTCGATTTCCGGATCGAGGGGCAATCGATGGAGGCCTGGGTGTCGGGCCTGAAGTCCTCGCCGCTGGGCCGCAATATCAAGGTGCCCAACGTGCACTGGGAGTTCACCAGTGAGCGCGTGCTGACCATGGAACGCGTCGAGGGAGTGCGGATCGACGATCTCGCCGCAATCCGCAAGCAGGGTTTCGACGGCACCGAACTGGTCAAGGCGTTGCTGTTCAGCACCTTCGAGGGCGGCTTGCGCCACGGCCTGTTCCACGGCGACCTGCACGCCGGCAACCTGCTGGTGGATGCCAAGGGCCGGATCGTGTTCCTGGACTTCGGCATCATGGGCCGCATCGACCCGCGCACCCGGTGGCTGCTGCGCGAACTGGTCCACGCACTGCTGGTCAAGAAGGATCACGCGGCGGCCGGCAAGATCCTGGTCCTGATGGGTGCGGTCGGCACCACTAAACCCGAACCGGAGGCCGCCAAGGACCTCGAGGCGTTCGCGGCACCGCTGACCATGACCAGCCTGGGCGATATGTCGTATGCCGATATCGGCCGTCAACTGTCCACCCTGGCCGATGCCTACGACGTGACACTGCCGCGTGAACTGGTGCTGATCGGTAAGCAGTTCCTCTACGTTGAGCGCTATATGAAACTGCTGGCGCCGAAATGGCAGATGATGTCCGATCCCGAACTCACCGGGTACTTCGCCAACTTCATGGTCGAGGTCAGCCGGGAGCACCAAAGCGACGTCGAGGTCTAGTGGACGTCCGCACGTGCACAGCACGGATCTCCATCACCGGTGACGACGACGATCTGGAGATCTACTACGAGGACATGGGCGACCCCAGCGATCCGCCGGTACTGCTTGTCATGGGCCTGGGCGCGCAGTTGTTGTTGTGGCGCACGGGTTTCTGCGAGCGTCTGGTGAATCTGGGCTATCGGGTGATCCGCTATGACAACCGCGATGTCGGGTTATCGGGCAAGTTGCACGGCCGTCGCGCCGGCGGTTCGCTACTCCCGGCACTGGCGCGATCCTTCTTCGGGCGACGCAGCGAATCGGTCTACACCCTCGAGCACATGGCCGACGACGCCGCCGGACTGCTAGATCATTTGAAGATCGATCGGGCACATATCGTCGGCGCCTCGATGGGCGGGATGATCGCCCAGGTTTTCGCAGCCCGCTTCCCCGAGCGCACGTCGGCGCTGGGCATCATCTTCTCGTCGAACAATTCCGCGCTGCTGCCGCCGCCGGCCCCCAGGGCGTTACTCGCACTCATCAAGGGCCCGCCGCCGGACTCCCCACGCGATGTGCTCGTCGAGAACTCCATCCGGGTCTCGCGGATCATCGGTAGCCCCGGTTATCCGGTGCCGGAGGAGAAGTTACGGGCCGAGGCGATCGAGGGCTACGAACGCTCTCACTACCCGCAGGGCATCGCCCGGCACTTCGGAGCGATCCTGGGCAGTGGGAGCCTGGTCCGCTACGACCGGCAGATCACCGCCCCGACGGTGGTGATCCACGGCCGAGACGACAAACTGATGCGCCCCGCAGGCGGACGGGCCATCGCCTCGGCCATCCCGAATGCCCGCCTGGTGCTGATCGACGGCATGGCACACGACCTGCCCGAGGAACTCTGGGACGACATCATCGGCGAACTGCAGACCACGTTCGCGGAAATGTCCGACACGCGCTAGTCGAACGTGGGCCGACTGCTCTTGAGCGCAGCAAGCAGGCGGCGATTTCCGCAACTGCCGAGACGTTTGACCACCAATACCTCGAGTATCTGCAAGGTTGCCACGTACCACTTCATCGTCGAGGCCATCGACGTCAGCCTGGCGACCTATCTGAAGCCCGCTGCTGCCGCCTGAGCAGCATTTAAGGTCGCCTCACCAGGCTTGGCGTCGCCCGCAGAGGACTTTAGTCACTGATCTGTGCGTTACTCGCGATGAGTTTGCGGGTTTAAGTTCCCCGCCCGCTTCGCCTCGCGCGGTTCGTTCCGCCCCAACGCCTGCCCCACCACCACCGCCCCCGCCGACGAAATCCCCAGCGGCACCATAAACGTCATGCTCGCCAGGTTCAGCCCAATGTGA
>JAPLAO010000236.1 GCA_026393245.1 Mycobacterium sp.
CCGGGTGCATTTCGCCGCACTGCACCATCCCTGCGTGGGTGACCCCACCTACGGCGCCGATCCGGTCCTGGCCAAGCGACTGGGTCTGGGGCGGCAGTGGCTGCATGCGCGTTCGCTGGCGTTCGCGCACCCCGCCGACGGTCGCTGGATCGAGATCTCAAGCCCGTACCCGACTGATCTGGAGCACGCGCTCGACGTGCTGCGCTCCGAGTCGTAACTGCCGCCGGAGCCGTGATCCGCACCTGCCGTGGCGGCGGCCGGTAACTTAACTCCCATCATGAGCAACCCCAAGACCAAAAAACGGAACCAGCGGATCCTGATGGCCATAATCGGCACGATTGCCGCAGCGGCCGCGATCGTGCCGATGGGCCTGGGCCTGCTGCAGGCGCGCGAGGTCGGCCAGCAACCCGATCTGCCGACTGCTCCCACGACCACGGCGCCGCCGTTGACCATCAAGGGGTTGCCGGTGCGGCCTGTGGTCAGCGCGTTCGTCACCACACCCGCGCAGTGCCCCGCGCCGCCGCCGCCGCCGCCCGACCAGCCCACCCGGATCTGCGATATCAACAGGACCGCGGTCTACGAACTCGGCCCGGAGGGTCTGAGCCTGGACCTGACCAACGTCGATTCATTCCTCAACCCGTTGACCGGCGTCCAGTTGGTGCAGATGACCATGACGCCGGAGTCATCGCGGTCCTTCGCCGAGTTCACCGCTGCGCGGGTGGGCCAACAGGTGGCGTTCGTCCGGGGGACGACGGTGGTGTGGGGTCCCAAGATCGGGGGCCCGATCGATGGCCAGGTGCTCCAACTCTCCGGCGAGTTGACCGCCGAGCAGGCTAAGGAGATTGCCGGGATGCTGGGTGAGAAGCGCTGACCAGCCGAACTAAGGCGCGGAGCCGGGCTCCCGTGACGGATCAGTGGGACACGACCCGCGACACGCCCGACGCCGTCCCCCGGCAGTCCTAGACTGACCCACCTATGGACAGCCCGTCGTTCGTGCACCTGCACAACCACACCGAGTATTCGATGCTCGACGGTGCGGCCAAGATCACGCCCATGCTCGCCGAGGCACAGCGTCTGGAGATGCCGGCGATCGGCATGACCGACCACGGAAACATGTTCGGCGCCAGCGAGTTCTTTCATGCCGCGACCAAGGTGGGTATCAAGCCCATCATCGGCGTTGAGGCGTACGTCGCCCCCGGGTCGCGTTTCGACAGCCGCCGGATCCTCTGGGGTGATCCGGGTCAGAAGTCTGATGACGTCTCCGGCAGCGGTGCCTACACCCACCTGACCATGGTCGCCGAGAACGCCACCGGCCTGCGAAACCTGTTCACCCTGTCCTCCCGGGCATCGTTCGAGGGCCAGCTGGGTAAGTGGCCGCGGATGGATGCCGAGATCATCGCCGAGCATGCCGCGGGCATCATCGCCACCACCGGCTGCCCGTCCGGTGAGGTGCAGACCAGGCTGCGACTGGGCCAGGACGCCGAGGCGCTGGAATCGGCCGCCAAGTGGCGAGACATCTTCGGCGCGCAGAACTACTTCCTGGAATTGATGGACCATGGCCTGTCGATCGAGCGCCGGGTCCGTGACGGGCTGCTGGAAGTCGGTCGCAAACTAGGTATCCCCGCACTGGCCACCAACGACTGCCACTACGTTACCCGCGATGCCGCGCACAACCATGAGGCCCTGCTGTGCGTGCAGACCGGTAAGACACTGTCTGACCCGACCCGGTTCAAATTCGACGGCGACGGTTACTACCTGAAGTCGGCGTCGGAGATGCGTGCGCTCTGGGATGACGAGATTCCCGAAGCGTGTGAATCCACACTGCTGATCGCTGAGCGGGTGCAGTCCTACGAAGATGTGTGGACGCCGCGGGACCGGATGCCGGTGTTCCCGGTGCCCGAGGGGCAGACGCAGGCGAGCTGGCTGCGCCACGAGGTCGATGCCGGTCTGGGCGGCCGCTTTCCGGCCGGTGTTCCCGCCGAGTATGCCGAGCGCGCTGCCTATGAGATCAGTGTGATCTGCGATAAGGGGTACCCGTCGTACTTCCTGATCGTGTCTGACCTGATCAACTACGCCCGCTCGGTGGGCATCCGGGTCGGCCCGGGCCGGGGATCGGCCGCCGGGTCCCTGGTGGCCTACGCGCTGCGGATCACCGATATCGATCCCATCGAGCATGGCCTGCTGTTCGAGCGGTTCCTCAATCCCGAGCGCGCGTCGATGCCCGATATCGATATCGACTTCGATGACCGCCGCCGCGGTGAGATGGTGCGCTATGCGGCGGAGAGGTGGGGTACCGACCGCGTCGCGCAGGTGATCACCTTCGGCACCATCAAGACCAAGGCCGCGCTCAAGGACTCCGCCCGGATTCACTACGGCCAGCCGGGATTCGCGATCGCCGACCGGATCACCAAGGCGCTACCGCCGGCTGTCATGGCCAAGGACATTCCGCTGTCCGGAATCACCGACCCCACCCACGAACGGTACAAAGAGGCCGCCGAGGTACGCGGGTTGATCGACACCGACCCGGATGTCCGGACCATCTACGAGACGGCCCGCGGCCTCGAGGGTCTGGTCCGCAACGCCAGTGTGCATGCCTGCGCGGTGATCATGAGCTCGGAGCCGCTGACCGATGTGATCCCGCTGTGGAAACGGCCGCAGGACGGCGCGATCGTCACCGGTTGGGACTACCCATCGTGTGAATCCATCGGCCTGCTGAAGATGGATTTCCTCGGTCTGCGCAACCTCACGATCATCGGCGATGCGCTGGAGAACATCAAGGCCAACCGGGGCGTCGAGGTGGTGCTGGAGACACTGGCACTCGATGATCCGGCCACCTACGAACTGCTGTCGCGCGGGGACACCCTCGGGGTATTTCAACTCGACGGCGCTGCGATGCGAGATCTCCTGCGCCGCATGCAGCCCACCGGCTTCCAAGACATCGTCGCGGTACTGGCGCTGTACCGACCGGGGCCGATGGGCGTCAATGCGCACAACGACTACGCCGACCGCAAGAACGGCCGGCAGGCGATCAAGCCGATCCACTCGGAATTGGCCGAGCCGCTCTCCGACATCCTGTCCGAGACCTACGGCCTGATCGTCTATCAGGAACAGATCATGCGCATCGCGCAGCGCGTGGCGGGTTATTCGCTGGCCCGAGCAGACATTCTGCGCAAGGCAATGGGCAAGAAGAAGCGCGATGTGCTCGACAAGGAGTACGAGGGTTTCGCCGAGGGCATGAGGGCCAACGGATTCTCGGCCGGTGCCATCAAAGCGTTGTGGGACACCATCTTGCCGTTCGCTGATTATGCGTTCAACAAATCGCACGCGGCCGGCTACGGGTTGGTGTCCTACTGGACGGCGTACCTCAAGGCGAACTATCAGGGCGAGTACATGGCCGGCCTGCTCACCTCGGTAGGCGATGACAAGGACAAAGCGGCGGTATACCTGGCCGACTGCCGCAAACTCGGTATCACCGTTCTGCCGCCCGACGTCAACGAGTCCGAGGTGAACTTCGCCTCGGTGGGAACCGATATCCGGTTCGGCCTCGGGGCGGTCCGCAACGTCGGCGCCAACGTCGTCAGCTCGCTGATCGCCACTCGCACCGCGAAGGGCAAATTCACCGACTTCTCGGACTATCTCAACAAGATCGACGTGGCGGCCTGCAATAAGAAGGTCACCGAATCGCTGATCAAGTCAGGCGCCTTCGACTCAATGAGCCATCCGCGCAAGGGTCTGTTCCTGGTGCACACCGACGCCGTCGATTCGGTGCTGGGTACCAAGAAGGCACAGGCGATGGGCCAGTTCGATCTCTTCGGTGATGGCTCTGACGACAGTGCCGGATCGGTCTTCGCCATCAAGGTGCCCGACGAGGAATGGGACGATAAGCACCGGCTTGCACTGGAACGCGAAATGCTCGGGCTGTACGTCTCCGGCCATCCGCTCAATGGGGTTGCCCACCTGCTGGCCGCGCAGGTCGATAACGCTATCCCGACGATTCTCAGTGGCGACGTCGCCAACGACACCCAGGTGCGGGTGGGCGGAATTCTGGCATCGGTGAACCGGCGGGTCAACAAGAGCGGTGTGCCCTGGGCCTCAGCGCTTTTGGAGGATCTGTCCGGTGGTATCGAGGTGATGTTCTTCCCGCAGACGTATGCGTTGGTGGGGGCTGAGATCGCCGATGATGCGGTGGTGCTCGTCGGCGGCCGGGTGCGGATCCAGGACGATCGGATCAGCCTGATCGCCAACGACCTTGTGGTGCCGGACTTTTCGAATATTCAGCCCGATCGGCCGCTTGCGGTGAGCCTGCCGACCCGGCAGTGCACACTTGACAAGGTCAACGCGCTCAAGCAGGTTCTGGCTCGGCATCCGGGTGTGTCCCATGTGCATCTGCGCTTGATCAGTGGTGACCGCATCACCACACTGGAACTCGATCAGTCATTACGCGTAACACCGTCGCCGGCGTTGATGGGCGACCTCAAGGCCCTGCTGGGCCCGGGTTGCCTGGGCGGTTAGCCGCCATGGTCATTCCGCTGAAGTATGTTCGGCTCTTTGTGGGCGACACCGGCGTCTCGCATTTCGAGGACTGCACACTGCCGATGGAGACGCGCGACTTTGCTCCGCCGACAACACCGTTGGAAGTGTCCGAATTTACGCCTGCGGAGGGATTCGCATTGCTGCGGTTTGCTCCCGACTGGTCGGGGCCGTGGCATCCCTCGCCCTACCGTCAATGGTTTTTCTTGCTATCCGGTTCGCTCACCGTGACCGTTGGCGACGGAGCCGAGCGGTCTTTCACCGCGGGCGACGTCATCCTGGTCGACGATGTGGGCACCAAGGGTCACATGACCAAGGTCAACGGGGGCCAGCAGGCCGTCGCGGTGGGTGTGCGAGTGGCCGACGCTTAGTCAGTCGACGGGCAGCGGGGGCACAGCTCTCCGGGGCCTGAGCTGCCTGGGCGGCCAGCCGGCGCCTGGGCAGCGCTAGAGTCAACGGGATCGTCGGCCACGCAGCCGACCACGACGGCGGGAGAATTGCCATGGCTACGTCACTGATTGACGCGCTCGGTTCACAGACAGGTGGCCTGACCCTGCTGAAGTTGCTCGCCGACAATAGTTTCGATTCGATCCTCGTCACGGATGCCTCCGACCGGGGGCGGATCATTTACGCGAACAAGGCCTTCAAGAAACTCGCTGGCCACGACCCGTCAGCCGTGATAGGCAAGGATCCGCGCATTCTTCAGGGCCCCGGCACCGACCGGAAGGTGATCGAACGGATCAGCGCGACACTCAAGACGGGTGGACGGTTCGAAGGCCGCGCGGTGAACTACCGCAAAGACGGAACGCCGTTCATCATGAACTGGCGGATGTTCCCGCTCAAGGACGCCGGCAAGATCATCGCCTGGGTAGCCATCCAACGGGAGGCACTCGCGGCGACCTAGCGGTAGCCCGCGGGCGGTCCTAGTGGCCTTCGCCCGGCCCAGTACCACCCGGTTGCGGCTCCCAGTGCATGATCCCGCTGTCGGCCTCCATCGACAGGTGCAGCTTGCCGTCGGACAGCAGGTAGCTGCGCACCCGGCCGAGATCGGCCGCCACGGTGGTGTCCACCGACGGTTGCGGGCAGAACATTCTGGTTAGCGCGATCGGGCCAAAGGTGAGGCTGCCGGAATCCGATGCGGCGGCGGTCGCCGTCCAACTGCCGTTGCCGCGGTTGCAGTCGACCTGGAAGGCCGCGCGCCCGTCGTCG
>JAPLAO010000137.1 GCA_026393245.1 Mycobacterium sp.
CCGCACATTCCACCGCAACAACTGGTTGTAGCTCACGGTAGTTAGCCCGGGCGCTGTGCACGTCGCCCCGGATCGAGCACATCAACCCCGTCATCGGCCCACGCCTGACGCATCGCTTCGGCGCCCTTGAGTCGCACCCAGGCCCCTTCGGTCTGGGTGATGGGCACCGCTGACAGGAACTGCACCGGATCCCGGGGCGCATCCAGTGGTAGATCGGGAATCTCAGACTCGCCCAGCAGCACGGCGGTGAACGGCGCCCCTTGCCACAGCGGGCCGGATAGGTCCACGAGCGCGCCCGCGCCCAGCACCACACCGTCGACGGCCGGTGTCGCGGCCACCACGGCAAGACTGCGAGCCAGGCCGTCTGTCGGCGCACCGTCACGCAGGCTCATCGTGATCTCGGCGCGTGGACCACGGATCGGATCGGCGAGGGCTGAGGCGGCGTCGGTCATCGGATAGCGCGAACATCCCACTGAGACGTAGTGGAATACACCTTCGCGCCCCCGGCGTTGGTCGGGTCCGAACCGCAGCACGTCGATGCGCTCCACACCGAGGAAAGTGACACTCGCGACGTCTGGCGCGGAATCGATTCCGATACTGGTGAAATAGTCCCGGAGGTGATCGCGCACCGCGGCAAGCGGATCAGTCACCTCGCCGGTGCGCTCAGGTTAACTCCGGTATCGGCGTCGAAGATGTGCAGTTTCGTCGGATCGAGGGCAAGCTCCACCGTCTGTCCGGTGGCAGCGTGCGAGTCCGCGGAAACCCTTGCTACGAAACGGTTCTCACCCGCACCCGATTCGGAGGCCAGCTCCGCCAGCTGTTCAGAGCGGGCGCCCGCTCCAGAGGTAGAGAAGTAGACGTACTTGTCCGCACCCAGTGACTCGACGAGGTCGGCGTTCACTCCGAATGTCAGGGACTGGGCCCGCTGGTGGGCGTCGATGAGGGTGGCGTCCTCGAAGTGTTCCGGCCGCACGCCCGCTATCACGTTGGTGATGCCGGGATTGCGGGCCAGGGTATTGCGGGCCGTGTCACCGAGGAGCACCTGACCGACTGGCAGACGTAATCCGTCCCCGGTGGGTGCGGCGGCGAAGAAGTTCATCGCGGGTGAGCCGATGAATCCGGCGACGAACAGATTTGCCGGGGTGTTGTACAACTCCGCGGGCGTCCCGATCTGCTGGGCCTGCCCGGCCCGCAGCACCACCACCCGGTCACCGAGTGTCATCGCCTCGGTCTGATCGTGGGTGACATACACCGTCGTCGTACCCAGCCTGTTCTGCAGGCGGGCGATCTCGCCGCGCATCTGAACCCGCAGTTTGGCGTCGAGGTTGCTCAATGGCTCGTCCATCAGGAATGCCTTGGGTTTGCGAACGATGGCCCGTCCCATTGCCACTCGCTGACGCTGGCCGCCGGAGAGTTGCGCGGGCTTGCGGTCCAGAAGTTCGGTGAGGTCGAGAACCTTGGCGGTCTCTGCCACCTTCGCCGCGATCTCGGACTTGCCCAGCTTGGCCAAGGTCAGTGGGAAGGCGATGTTCTGCCGCACCGTCATGTGCGGGTAGAGCGCATAGGACTGGAACACCATCGCGATATCGCGATCCCGCGGCGCACGCTCGTTGACCCGTTGCCCACCGATGCGCAACTCGCCTTCAGTGATGTCCTCAAGTCCGGCGATCATGTTCAGCGTGGTGGACTTTCCGCACCCCGACGGCCCGACCAGGATGACGAACTCGCCGTCGCCGATGGTGAGGCTGAGGTCGCGTACCGGCGTGGCGCCGCCCGCGTACCGCTTGGTGACATGGTCCAGAACGATCTCGGCCATTGGGCTACCCCTTCACCGCGCCGGAGGTGAGTCCGGCGACGATCCGTCGTTGGAAGATCAGAACAAAGATGATGATCGGAATCGTGATGACCATCGCGCCGGCCGCGATCGACCCGGTCGGCTCCTCGAATTGCGAACTGCCGGTGAAGTTCGCGATCGCGACGGGCGCGGTGATGGCGGCCTTGGTCGCGGTCAGCGACAGTGCCAGCAGCAAGTCGTTCCAGGCGAAGATGAACACCAGGATGGCCGCGGTCACAATCCCGGGCGCGGCCAGTGGTGCGATCACCTGCCGGAACGCCTGGGCCGGGGTGGCGCCGTCCATTTTGGCGGCCTTCTCCAGATCCCGGGGAATCTCCCGGAAGAAGGCCGACAGCGTATAGATCGCCAAGGGCAGCGCGAAAGTGATGTAGGGGATGATCAGCCCAGGCCAGGTGTCGAACAATCCGATCCGGCGTTCGATATTGAACAGCGGTGTGACAAGGGAGATCTGCGGGAACATCGCGATCAGCAGGGCCACCCCAACGAGCAGTTTCTTGCCCGGGAAATCCAGGCGCGCAACGGCATAGGCCGCCATGCCACCGATCGCCACGGCGATGATCGTGGTGATCAACCCGATGCCGATCGAGTTGATCAATGCCGACGAGAACACATCACCTTTGAAGATGCCCCGGTAGTTGTCGAAGGTGATCGACGACGGAATCAGCTTGCCGTCCTTGACCGTCGAGGTGGGTTTGAGCGATAGGCTCAGGATCCACAGAACCGGCAACAGTGCGTAGACAAGCACCAGGGTGTTGATGACAGCCCAGCCAGTCGCGCGCCGCGCATCAACTCGTTGCGACATCAGCGCACCTCGCCGTCAGCCCCCGGCGCGGCCGCGCCGAAGATCTTGATGAAGATGAAGGCGATCGCGGCCACTGCGGCGAACACCAGAACGCTGATCGCCGAACCCAGGCCGATGTTGAAAGCCTTGAACAGGTTGTCGTAGCCGAGGATCGACACCGACGCGGTGTCATTCGACCCCCCGGTCAGCACATAGATGTTGTCGAAGATCCGGAACGCATCCAGGGTGCGGAACAACAGTGCAACCAGGATGGCGGGTTTGATCAACGGAATCATCACCCGGGTCAGACGTGTCCAGGCCCCGGCGCCGTCGACCTCGGCGGCGCGGAGCAGGTCGTCGGGAACCAGGGCCAGACCTGCCAGCAGCAGCAGTGCCATGAACGGTGTGGTCTTCCACACTTCGGCCAGGATGATCACCGCGAGCGACGGAATCTGTTGTGTCAGTGGGGCGCTGCCATCCGGCAGCAGGTTGGCCAGATAGCCGGTGCCCGGCGTCCATGCGTAATACCAGCTGTAGGACGCGGCGACGGTGACGATGCCGTACGGGATCAGGATGGCCGTGCGGACGACGCCTCGACCGAAGATGGTGCGGTGCATGACCAGGGCCAGGGCCAGGCCGAGGACGAACTCGATCGCCACCGAGATCACCGTGATCGCCAGGGTCACGAAAAACGCAGTCCACCAGTACTTGTCGGTGAGGATGGTCTGGTAGTTGGCGAGCCCGATGAACGCGGTGTCGGCCGGGCTGGCCAGGTTGTAGCGGTGCAGGCTCAGCCAGATGGCGTACCCGATCGGGTAGGCGGTCACCGCGAGCATCAGGATGACCGCGGGGGCGATCAGCCGGTAGGCCAGCCGCCGTTGCGACCGGCGGTCGTCGGTGCCCACCGCCGGAGCCGTCACGGGATCAGGCCCTTGCCGTCGATAGCCTTCTGGACCTGTTCGGCCAACTCGTCGGCGGTCTTCTCCGGGTCGATGGCGGTGATCGGTGCCAGTGTCGCCGAGATGCGCATCGACATCGCCTGATAGTTCGGCGTTGCCGGTCGTACCGCCGCGTTGGTCAGCTGGTCGCGGATGATCGCGTACTGCGGATACTTCTTCTGGAAGTCCGGGTCGGCGTATAACGACGCGCGCACTGCGGGAAGTCCGCCCTCGATCGAGGTGTAGCGCTGGTTGGATTCGCTGCGGATGCAGCGGATGGCCTCGAACGCCTCGGCCGGGTGACGCGTGGTGCTGGCCACCGCGATGTTAAGACCGCCGAGAGTCACCCGGGCCGGCTGGCCGGGCGTCACACCCGGGTACGGGGCGAACCCGAACACCGTGCGACTGGCGCCGAACGCGATGTCGAACTGCTCGTCGGTGGGCGAGAAGGTCCCGGCGTCATTGATGCTTCCGGCCAGTTCGGGTTTGTCGGCCAGCGGCAGGAACGACACACCGCCCTTGACCGCGTTCTCCAGCATGGAGGCGAATACGAACGGCCAGTTGACCTCGAGGGCGGCGTTGCCCGCCTCGAGTGCCAGCCGGGCAGTGCCCTCGTCGGTCTGGGTGATCGACGGGTCCGCGCCGGGAACGGTCGCAACGGACTTGATGATCTGCAGTGCCTTGACGGTGGCGGCGCGGTGCTCGGGTGTGTCGACGAGAGTGACGGTCTTGCCATCCTCGGACAGCACCCGGCCGCCGGCGCTTTCCAGCAGGGTGTTGAACCAGACCACCAAGCCCTCGTACTGCTTGGCCTGGACCGCGATCCAACTGGGTTTGCCTTCGGCGTGCAGGCGGGTGGCATCGGCGATCATCTGATCCCAGTTGGACGGTGGCGGGGACACCAAATCGTTTCGGTACCAGAGCATTTGGGTGTTGGTGGTGACCGGCGCCGCGTAGAGCTTTCCCTGCCACCTTGCTGTCTCCAGCGGACCGGGCAAGGTATCCGCGGCAGCGTCGGCTTCGGCTGCCCCGGCGGGATCATCGGAGAACGGCAGCGCCCACCCCGCTTCGGCGAACTCCGCGGTCCACACCACGTCCAGGGCCATCACATCCAGGGTGCGATCGTTACCGGTGATTCGGCGGGCCAGTTGCAGACGTTGATCGTCGGCGCCCTTGGGCAGACTGAATTGCTGGATGCGGAACCGGCCACCGAGTGTCTCGTTGCATCGCTTGGCAACCGCGGTGAACGTCGCGGTCTCGCTGGCCGGGGTGTACAGGCTGACGACGCGTTCGTCGCCCGCCGAGCCGCAGGCCGACGAGGTGGCGGCGATCAGGGCTGCCAGGCCGGTGGCGGCAGCACGCCGGGCGCGGATGCCAACGATCGTCATCGCCACCGCCTTTCACCGTCCGCGCGCTGAACCTGTCGGTACTTTAGCCCGACGATCAGCCGATGACCGGCTACAACGTCAAGCGCGACAGCATGTCCCGGGCTTGCTCGGCGTTCTGCGGATCGCACAGGACGTCGTAGCGGCCGGCCACCAACTGCATGGTGGAGCTGAAATCCCTTGTGCCCTTTGCCATCGCATACGGAAGCGCCGAGGTGATGAGGCCGAAGATCACGCCGGAGAGGATACCGATGGGCAGGTACTGGCCCACGTTGTTACTGAAGAGCCCCAGCAGCAGGCCGATGAAAATACCCAGCCACGCGCCGCTGAGCACCCCGCCGCCGAGAACCTTGCCCCAGGTGAGCCGTCCGGTAACGCGCTCAACCTGCATCAGGTCGACACCCACGATGGTCACCTGTTGCACCGGGAACTGATTGTCCGACAGGTAGTCGACGGCCTTCTGAGCCTCGGCATAGGTCGGATAGGAACCAACCGGCCAGCCTTTGGGCGGGGTCGGCAGACCCAACGGACCGCGACGCGATGCGCCCGGGCCGCCGGGACTCACAGGCCGGTTCTGCCCGGGTTGGAAAGGACTGGTCATAGTTGCGTTCTCCTCGGTCGACCAGCGCCGCCGTGGCCTGCGGCACTTACGCTAGGTTAATTAGCATGACAGCTGGCAGTGGGGACCCCGGCGAAAATCTCAACAACGAGGGCCAACAGCCGCTGTCGGGGGCTTACGAACCGCCTCCCATCGAGCAGACTCCCGCGTACGGCGGATACCCGCCACCGCCACCGGGTTACGCCGGTTATCCGACACGCCCTCATCGCGCTGGGGACCGCCGCGATCCACGCCGGACACAAAGTCCGCTACTTCACCGCCGCAGACCTCGTCGAAACCCTTTACCGCGGCCTGGCCGACAACACCGTCGGCAGGCTGCGGGGCGGTCATGTCCACCATCAGCTTGATGATGTGTCGCGGGGTGCGGAATTGTCCGTTGATGCCGGCGCTGGCGATCTTGGCCAGTAGGTACTCGTAGAGGTCGCCGGCGTCGTCGGTGTGGCCTCACTGGTGGTCAGCATTGTCTGGATGACCTCCGCTTTGAACTAGCACCGCAATGAACTAGCACCGCTTTGAACTAGCACCGGACTGAATTAGTTAACCGGCGGCACGAACGGATCGGCCTGCCGGGTCATCCCGGCGGCCCGGCCCTTGGCCGCCACGACAAGGGCCATCTTGCGACTCGCTTCGTCGATCATCTCGTCGCCGAGCATCACCGCGCCGCGCGCGCCACCGGCCTTCGAGGTGTGCCACCCGTAGGCCTCAAGAATCAGCTCGGCGTGGTCGTACTCCTGTTGGCCGGGGCTGAAGATTTCGTTGCCGGCGGCGATCTGGTCGGGGTGCAGCACCCACTTACCGTCGTAGCCCAGCGCGGCGGATCGACCGGCCACCCGGCGGAACGCCTCGGTGTCCCGCACCTTCAGGTACGGCCCGTCAATCGCGGCGACGCCGTGCGCACGGGCGGCGACGAGAATGGTCATCAACACGTGGTGGTAGGCGTCACCAACGTCGTAGCCCTCCGGTTGTTCCCCGACGACGAGCGTGCGCGTGTTGAGGTCGGCCATCAGATCGGCTGGCCCAAGTACTAGCGCCTGAACCCGTGGGGCGGCGGCGATTGCGTGGATGTTGCTCAGCCCCTTGGCATTTTCAATCTGGACGTCGACGCCGATCCGGCCCACCGGAATCCCGTGACTGCGCTCAAGTTGGGTGAGCAACAGATCCAACGCCTGCACATGGTGCGCGTCGCTCACCTTGGGTAGCACGATGACGTCGAGGTGCGAACCCGCCGCCGACACCACGTCGATCACGTCGGTGTACGTCCACGGTGTCGTCCAGTCGTTGACTCGGACCCCACGCAACTGGCCGGACCATCCCGGCCCCGCCAATGCCGCGGCGACCTGGATACGGGCCTGCGCCTTGGCATCCGGCGCCACCGCGTCTTCCAGGTCGAGGAACACCTCGTCGGCTGGAAGACCCTTGGCCTTCTCGATCATCGTGAGGTTGCTACCCGGAACCGACAAACAGGTTCGGCGGGGTCGATAGGCGTTGTCCACGCGCAGACTCCTACCCTTTGTAGTCATGGCGTCGGTCAACAGGGTATACGCGGCGCGACTGGCGGGAATGGTCGTGCTGGGCCCCGACGGCGAATCCCTCGGCCGGGTGCGAGACGTCGTGATCAGTATCAGCATCGTGCGCCAGCAACCGCGGGTGCTCGGCCTCGTCGTTGAAATGACCAGCCGCAAAAGCATTTTCGTTCCAATGCTGCGCGTGACGGCGATCGAGCCCAATGCCGTCACGCTCAATACCGCAAACCTTTCGCTGCGCAGATTCGACCAGCATCCGGGCGAGGTTCTGGTGCTCGGCCAGGTGCTCGACACCCGGGTTAGGGTCACCGACCCCGAGCAGGAGCAACTCGCCGACGTCGACGTCGTGGTCATTGACCTGGCGATCGAACAGAGCCGCACACGGGACTGGCTGGTCACCAGGGTCGCGGTGCGCAGCCAGCGGCGGCTGGGGCGGCGATCGCCGGTCACGGTCGTGGAGTGGCAGAACGTCCAGGGGCTCACCCCGTCCGGCCTGGCGATGCCCGGTCAGGGCGTGGCCCAGTTACTGCATCAGTTCGAGGGTCGGCGCCCGGTGGAGGTGGCCGACGCACTGCGTGATCTCCCGACCAAGCGTCGCATCGAGGTTGTCGAGGCGCTCGACGACGAGCGATTGGCCGACATACTGCAGGAGTTGCCCGAAGACGACCAGACCGAACTGCTGATGGGGTTGGACACCGAGCGGGCCGCCGATGTGCTCGAGGCGATGGATCCCGACGATGCCGCCGACCTGCTCGGCGTGCTGAATCCAACCGAGGCCGAGGCGCTGCTGCGCCGAATGGATCCCGAAGACTCCGAACCGGTGCGGCGGTTGCTGAGCCACTCCCCCTACACCGCCGGCGGCATGATGACCTCCGAACCGGTGGTGCTGGCCCCGGACACCACGGTCGCCGAGGCGCTGGCCAGGGTGCGAGACCCTGATCTCACTCCGGCCCTGGCGTCGCTGGTTTTCGTGGTCCGGCCGCCGACCGCCACGCCGACCGGCCGATACCTGGGTTGCGTTCACCTGCAGGCGCTGTTGCGGGAGCCGCCGGCGAACCTGGTCAGCGGCATCCTCGACCCCGACCTGCCGCCGTTGCGGCCCGACAGCCCCCTCGGCTCTGTCACCCGGCATCTCGCCGCCTACAACCTCGTGTGCGGCGCGGTGGTCGACGAGTCCAATCATCTGCTCGGTGCGGTCACCGTCGACGACGTCCTCGACCATCTACTCCCCGACGACTGGCGGGAGAGTTTCGAGGAGGACGAAGCGAACGTGATCGCGAGGCCCGCGCCGTGAGCGATCCGCGTCGGCGTCTGGACACCCCGCGCACATCACGGCGGCCGTCACTAAATTTCGACCAGGAGGCGGTGGGCCGGTACAGCGAGGCGATCGCCAGGTTCCTGGGCACCGGCCGCTACCTTCTGTGGCAGACGGTCCTGGTGATCGTATGGATCACGCTGAACCTATTCGCTGTCGGCCTGCGCTGGGATCCGTACCCGTTCATCCTGCTCAACCTGGCGTTCTCCACGCAGGCCGCCTACGCCGCACCGCTGATCCTGCTAGCTCAGAACCGCCAGGAGAACCGCGATAAAATCGCCCTGAAGGAGGATCGGCAGCGCTCGCAGCAGACCAAGGCCGACACCGAATTCCTGGCCCGCGAGCTGGCGGCGCTGCGCCTGGCGGTCGGTGAAGTCGCCACCCGCGACTATCTGCGCCGCGAGCTCGACGAGCTCCGGGAACTTCTTGAGTCCCTGCAACCATCGACGAAGCCTGCCGGCAAACCCGGGTCCGCGGAGCGCCGGGCGAAAAGATCCCAGGATGACAAGCCGGCATAGCATTCCCCATGCGTCACAGCCTTATGTATGGTGGCTTGGTTCACAGAATGGGTTTGGGTATCTGTTAAGGATGGGCACGTGGGGATGAAGCACCGGATCAGCGGGGGGTTACGCACCCCCGCCTTCGGTATCGTCGTGCTCACTCCGATCCTGCTGGCCGGTGCCGTAGCCGCTTCTCCAGGCCGCACAGCTGTGCCCCTGAACAGCAACGACGTTACCCCGCTGGCCTCAGTCCAGTCGCCCCAGCCGGAATCGCAGGGCGTGGCCGTGGTGGCGATGGCCAAACCGCCGGCCGACTTCCGGTTCGCGGCCAACACGGTCTACTCGCCGCCACCGCCGCCCGCAGTGGTCAGTGCCGTCGGCGGAATGCGGATACCGGCCATGGCACTGTCGGCCTATCGCAAGGCCGAGCAGACCATGGCGGCTGCCGCCCCGGGTTGCGGCGTCAGCTGGAACCTGCTGGCCGGGATCGGCCGGATCGAGTCGTCTCACGCCAATGGCGGCGCCACCGACACACGCGGAACGGCGGTCCGGCCTATTTACGGACCCGTACTGGACGGCTCCCTGCCCGGCAACGAAGTGATCGTGCAAAGCAATATGGGCGGCCGAGCCAATTACGCGCGCGCGCTGGGTCCGATGCAGTTCCTGCCCGGAACCTGGTCCCGGTACGCCTCCGACGGCGACGGCGACGGGCGGGCCGACCCACAGAACCTGTTCGACGCCACCCTTTCGGCTGCGCGTTACCTGTGCAGTGGAGGCTTGAATCTGCGCAACCAGGCCCAGGTGTTGACCGCCATCCTGCGCTACAACAATTCGTTCCCCTATGCGCAGAACGTGCTTGGCTGGGCTGCCGCCTACGCCACGGGCGTGGCACCGGTCGATCTCCCGGCGATCACCGGCCCGATACCCGCACTCGGCGACGCGCACATGGATAACCCCGAGGGCCTGGGCCCGGGCATGCCGGGCGACCCGCTCTCGCAACTACCGCTGTTCAATCTCGGCAACACCGAACTGGCCGGCCAGATGGCCATGCCCGGGCCTGCTGCTGGCGCGCTCAGCGTGCTGCCCGAGCACGGTTGCCAGGTGATCTGCATGGCATCTCAGTTGCCGCCCGCGGCCGAACAGCCGGACCTGCCGCCGTGGATGATGCCGATGGCGCCGGCGCCCTGGATGACGCCACCTACCGAGGCTGCACCCGTGGAGGCTGCACCGCTGCCGGGCTTGCCGCCCGCGCCCGCCGCACCCGCCGCGCCAGGACTCCCGCCGGTACCCGATGCCGCACCGGCACCTGAGCCTGGGTTGGCGCCGTCGACCGAGCAGGCGCCGCCACCGCCGATTCTCGGCGCACCGCCCGGACCGGCTTAACTGCCGCACTCCTGCGCGGGGGTCTGGTTTCTCTCGCATCTAGACTCACGACACAATGTCCGAATACAGCAGCGAGCGCGAAAAGGCGGTCCGCGCCGCCCTGGCCGGAGTCATCGATCCGGAATTGCGCCGGCCGATCACCGAACTCAACATGGTCAAGAGCGTCACGGTCGCCGATGACGGTGGCGTCACCGTCGAGATCTACCTGACCACCGGGGCCTGCCCGAAAAAAACTGAGATCACCGAGATGGTGAGAGCAGCCGTCGCCGACGTTGCCGGCACCGGTGCAATCACGGTGAACCTGGACGTGATGAGCGACGAGCAGCGCACCGCACTACGCAAGCAGTTGCGCGGCGATTCCGGACTCTCGGCCGAACCCGTGATCCCGTTCGCTCAGCCCGGCTCACTGACCCGGGTTTACGCTGTCGCATCCGGTAAGGGTGGTGTCGGTAAATCCAGTGTCACAGTCAATCTCGCGGCTTCAATGGCCGCGCGCGGATTGTCCGTGGGCCTGCTCGACGCCGATATCTACGGTCATTCGGTGCCGCGGATGATGGGGACCAGCGACCGGCCCACCCAGGTGGAGTCGATGATCCTGCCCCCGATCGCCCACGAGGTGAAGGTCATTTCGATTGCGCAGTTCACCCAGGGCAACGCACCGGTGGCCTGGCGGGGCCCGATGCTGCATCGGGCGTTGCAACAATTCCTCGCCGACGTGTACTGGGGCGATCTCGACGTGCTGTTGCTCGACCTGCCGCCCGGAACCGGTGATGTGGCCATCTCGGTGGCCCAACTTCTGCCGAGCGCGGAGATCCTGGTGGTGACGACCCCGCAGATCGCGGCAGCCGAGGTCGCTGAGCGGGCCGGCGCGATCGCGCTGCAGACCCGGCAACGCATCGTCGGCGTGGTGGAGAACATGGCCGGACTACTGATGCCCGATGGCACACGATTGGACATCTTCGGCGAGGGCGGCGGGCGACTGGTGGCCGAGCGCCTGACCCGCACCGTGGGGGCCGACGTACCGCTTCTCGGCCAGGTGCCGTTGGACCCGGCTCTGGTGACGGCAGGCGATTCCGGTGTGCCACTGGTGTTGTCGGCGCCCGAATCGGTCGCCGGCGCCGAACTGCGCTCCATCGCCGACAAGCTGGTGGCGCGTCGACGCGGCCTGGCCGGAATGTCGCTGGGATTGGACCCCGCGGGCCGCTGACCGTGCCCCCACCCCGAGGGCGTCAGGTGGCGTCCGCGTCGAACGGTACCGGCCCTCCCGGTTGCTGGGCCAACGGCGCAGCCGGCGGCATCGTCGCGCTCTGCGGTTTCACCGTAGAGGTCTCGAATTCCCCGGTGAGCCAGGAGTCATCACCGTCGAGCAGGTGTTTGGTCAACGCCGCCCGCGGAGTCATCCCGCGCAACTTCTGCAGCTCGCCCAGCGGCTGACGAAGATCGTCGAATTCGGGGCCGAGTTCGTCGCGCAGCTGATTGGTGGCACCGCTGAGATACTCGCGGGCCTGCCGGATCGATCCGGTGGTCCACCGGATCGCACCCGGTAACCGTTCCGGGCCCAGCACCACCAGGCCCACGACGACCAGCAGGATCATCTCCCCCCACCCGACGTTGGCGAACATAGCGTCAGTTGTCCGGGGCCGGGTTCACCGTCAGGACGACCTTGCGGCCCTCGCGCATAACCTCGATCGGGGCGTCCTGACCGATCGTGAGCTGGCGGACTGCCACGACGAACTCATCTGCGTCGGCGACCTTGCGGCTTCCGACCTTGACCACGACGTCGTTCTCCTTGACGCCGGCCTTATCCGCGGGTCCGCCCGACTTCACATTGGCCACCTGGGCACCCGAAGCGAGATCGTTGCTGACCGAACGGGCGGATAGCCCGAGAGTCGGATGCGCCATCTTGCCGTCCTTGATCAGCGTCTCGACGGTTGCCTTCACCTCGTTGACCGGGATAGCAAAGCCGAGCCCACTTGCACTGTCGGACAACGACTTTCCAGCAGTGTTGATGCCGATGACCTCAGAGCTCATATTGATCAACGGACCGCCGGAGTTGCCGTGGTTGATCGACGCGTCGGTTTGAATCGCGTCGATGACGGTATCGGTATCCGACCCCTCGCCCGACAGCGGCACCGGTCGGTTCAGCGCACTGATGATGCCGCTGGTGACGGTGCTGCGCAGACCCAACGGGGCGCCCGCGGCGATCACTTCTTCGCCCACCCGCAGCTTGCCCGAGTCACCGAATTTCGCCACGGTGAGGTTATCGACGTTGTCGACCTTGAGAACGGCCAAGTCCGTCTTCGGGTCGCGGCCGACGAGATTCGCCGGCACTTCCTTGCCGTCGTTGAAGACCACCGTGAGTTTGAACTTACTCGGACTGGCCGCCGCCTCGGAGACGACATGGTTGTTGGTGACGACGTAGCCGCGGCCGTCGACCACAACGCCGGAGCCCTGCGCGCCCGATTCGTCACTCTTGGCTTCGATGGTGACCACCGAATCGGCTACTGACGCGGCCACCTGAGCGAACCGGCCCGGAGGTAAGTCGCCGGTGTCGGACGTCGACAACGTGACCTTGGACGTGGTGAATGCCTCGACGACCTCCGCCGTCTTGCGGCCGACCCAGCCGCCGGCCATGCCGATCAACAACGCCGTGATGCCCAGGACGGCCAACGCCGCGTACGACACCCGGCCACCGAACAGCACATCGCGAACGCCGAGCTTGCCGACCGCAGCGCCCGAGACGCTCGCCACCGGCCTGTCGAATGCGGGTGTCCCCAGCGCCACGCCGGCGGCCGGGTCACGCCAGGGATCGTCGGGCTCGTCGTCGAGATCGGTTCCGGTGCCCAGCGCACCGGCATCGGCCGGGTGTCGCTGCAGCGAATCGGCGCCCAGATAGGGACGGCTGAAGGCCTCTTGGAGCACCGGGTCGGACTTCTTCTCGGCGGGCTCGTACTCGTCGGACTGGCGGTATTTGGCCGGGCGCAACTCTGCCGCAACGAACGAGCCGTCGACGCCGCGCGGACGTCCGAACGTCCGGGTGGCCTCGGGATCCACCGGTGGGCGCGAAACCGGGCGCGGTGCCAGCCGGTGGCCGCCGGGACTGTCCTTGCTGGGGCTCACATCAACCTCTATCCGGGCGGTCAGGGAACACACGTACGGACTAGAGCGTGGTGCTCGAGTCGGACTTCACCCTACCGGCGCTTACGCCGACTCCGCGTTGTGTCGTCGGCTAACTGGTCGGTCAGGCTGGGCGGCGCAGGTTGTGTTTCATCGGGGGTGGACTGCGGAATCGCCGACAGCAGGTTCATCAGGGTGCTCGGCATGCTCACCGGCCGGGAGTCCCGCAGCGCGGCCCGGGCCTGGCCCTGGGCCTCCACCTCGCCGGCGCACTGCGGACACAGCGACAGATGATGCCCGGCCCGCAGATGGGCCTTCATCCGTAGTTCCCCATCCACGAAGGCGGCGATCGCCTCGGTGGACAGGTGTTCGGTGGAGTTGAACTGACGTGGGGATCCCACCGGCGCCTCGTTCTGCGAGACGAAGTGCGATGGCAGCCACGACACAGCCCGACGAAATACGTGCCCTGGGTCAACCATCACCTGCTCCCTCCGGTTCACTCGCCGCTCACCTCGAATGTAGCGCGATCAGGGCCGACGCGGTGACACGACCGTCCCCGCGCGCCGCAGTCACGCCGATTGGGCGCCGACCGCGTTCCCGTCGGAATGAGCGGCGAGGTGATCCCGCAGAGCCTGACGGCCGCGGTGGATCCGGCTACGCACGGTGCCCAGCTTGACCCCGAGCGTGGCCCCGATCTCCTCATAGGACAGACCCTCGATATCGCACAGCACCACCGCGGCTCGGAACTCCGGCGGCAACGAATCCAGTGCGGCCTGCAGATCCGGACCGAGTCGCGAATCGTGGTAGATCTGCTCGGGGTTGGGCTGCTCGGAGGGCACCCGGTCATAATCCTCCGGCAACGCCTCCATGCGGATGCGCGTGCGCCGACGAACCATGTCCAGGAAAAGGTTGGTGGTAATGCGGTGCAACCAGCCCTCAAAGGTTCCGGGCTGATAATTCTGCACCGATCTGAACACCCGGATGAAGGTCTCCTGGGTCAGGTCCTCGGCGTCGTGCTGACTGCCGGACAGGCGGTATGCCAGCCGGTAGACCCGGTCGGCATGCTGACGCACCAGTTCGTCCCAGGACGGCATGGCCGCGCGGTCTCCCGTGGCATCGAACACCGCGGTTCCGTGCAGCTCCTCAGATGGCTCCACCCAATCCACGTCGCCGATAGGCGCGACATGCGACATAGTGACCGGCGCCGCGACAAGCGGCGTGGTGACCGGCGCCGCGCGCGACGTAGTCGCGGGGGCCAGCAGTGTGGTGGTCGTCGGATCCTCCTGGTGATGAAGGGCCAGCAACGCTATGCCGCTGGCCATGTCATTAGTCACAACACCTGCTCGCTGCGGGGTATTCCCCGCCCAACTGCTCCGGCGTTTCATGTGGATCACCTTTCCCGATCGCAGTGTGCAATCCATGTGAGCAAACTAAATAATTTCTAATAAGTTATCCATAAGCAGGTAAAACGTCAGGCAATGGTCATTTCTCAGCAATCTCTTGCCATTGATACATCACGGCCGGTCGGACGCGTCGCGACCAGACCTGGCGCGTCGGCCCCCACACACCCGGAGTTGATCTACGCTGCTGAGAATGTCCTTCACCGACGATCCCGGCGACGCGCGGCAGCCAAGCCGAGCCGAACGGATACTCGCCCACGCCGAAGGCTCGATCTCGGAAGACGCGATCGTTTCCGCGGCCCGCGAACGCGCCGTCGACGCCGGCGCCGGTGCGGTGACGCCCGCTGTCGGCGCGCTGTTGGGCATGCTGACGAAGCTCAGCGGTGGGAGGGCGGTCGTTGAGGTCGGGACCGGAACCGGAGTCAGCGGACTGTGGTTACTGTCCGGCATGCAGGACGACGGGGTACTCACCACGATCGACACAGAACCGGAGTATCAGAGCCTGGCCAAGCAGGCCTTCAGCGAGGCGGCCATCGGACCGGGGCGCACCAGGCTGATCGCCGGACGAGCGCAGGAGGTGCTGACCCGACTGACCGACGGATCCTATGACCTCGTCTTCATCGACGCGGCGCCGGACGACCAACCGAACTTCGTCATCGAAGGCGTGCGACTGCTACGGCACGGCGGTGTGATCGTCGTCCATCACGCCACGTTGGACGGCCGCGCCGGCGATCCGGCCGCGAACGATCCCGAGGTTACCGCCGTACGTGAGGCGGCGCGATTGATCGCCGAGGACGAACGACTGACCCCCGTGCTAATACCCCTCGGGGATGGCGTCCTCGTCGCGGTCCGCGACTAAGGCAGCCAGTGTTGTTGGCGGACGAGTTGTTGGCGGACATGTTGTTGGCGGACATGTTGTTGGCGGACATGTTGTTGGCGAACAGGGGGAAGATTTGGAATTCCTGACAGGCTTCGGGCTGGCCACCTCGGCCGGCCTCAACGCCTACATCCCGATGCTGTTGATGGGCTTGCTGGCCCGGTTCACCAGCCTCGTCAACCTTCCGCACGGGTGGACCTGGCTGGAGAACGGCTGGGTGATGGCAATTGTCGCGGTGTTGCTGGGAGTGGAGATCGTCGCCGACAAGGTGCCGGCGCTGGATTCGATCAACGACGCGGTGCAGACGTTCGTGCGGCCCGCCTCCGGTGGGATCGTGTTCGGTTCGGGCACCGCCGCCCAGACTGCGGCGGTGTCGGACCCCGCCGAGTTCGCCCGCAGTGGCCAGTGGGTCCCGGTGGTGATCGGTGTGGTGACCGCCCTTGTGGTGCACCTGACTAAAACAGCGGTTCGACCGGCGGCCAACATCGCCACCGCAGGTGTGGCGGCACCCGTATTGAGCACCATCGAGGACTTCACCAGCGTGAGTCTGGTGTTCATCGCGATTCTGGTGCCCGCCCTGGTGCTGGTCGTGGTGGCGGCACTGGCCTGGGGTGCAATCTGGCTGCTGCGGCGTCGGCGCCGGCGCCACTCCGCCGCTTAGATCCAGACGCCCTTGCCCACGGCGACGATACCGCCGGCGCTGATCGCGAACCGCTCCCGATCCAACTCGGGGTCAACGCCGACCTGCTCACCGGGTCCCACGACGACGTTCTTGTCCAGGATCGCGCGTCGGACCACCGCACCGCGGCCCACCCGTACGCCGGGCATCAGGACACTGCCTTCCACGATGGCGCCGTCTTCAACCACGACATTGCTCGACAACACCGAGTTGTGCACCGACGCCGCCGAGATGATGCTGCCCGCGCCGACCACCGATTCCTGTGCGGAGCCACCGTTGACGAACTTGGCCGGCGCCAGGTTCTCCGACTCTCCCCGGATCGGCCAGCGCTTGTTGTAAAGGTTGAACACCGGGTGCACCGAAACCAGATCCATGTGGGCGTCGTAGAAGGCATCGAGGGTTCCGACGTCGCGCCAGTATCCGCGGTCGCGTTCGGTGGCGCCCGGTACCTCGTTGTTGTCGAAGTCGTAGACGGCGGCCATGCCGTCCGCCACCAGACGCGGAATGATGTCGCCGCCCATATCGTGGTCGGACTGGTCGTCGTCGGCGTCGGCGCGGATCGCATCGATGAGCACCTTGGTGGTGAAGATGTAATTGCCCATCGACGCGAACGTCTGCTCCGGGTCATCGGGCGTGCCGGGCGGATCGGCCGGCTTCTCAACGAAACTCGTGATGCGCCCGGACTCGTCGGCAGCGATGCAACCGAACGCGCTTGCCTCGGCCCGGGGTACCCGGATACCGGCGACCGTTGCGCCGGCACCGCTTTCGATGTGGAACTTCACCATCTGTTCGGGATCCATCCGGTACACGTGGTCCGCACCGAACACCACGATGTAGTCGGGGTCCTCGTCATAGATCAGGTTCAGCGACTGATAGATCGCGTCGGCGGAACCGGTGTACCAGCGCGGCCCGAGCCGCTGCTGTGCGGGCACCGGAGTGATGTACTCCCCCGCCAGACCACTGAGTCGCCAATTCTGCGAGATGTGCCGGTCCAGTGAATGCGACTTGTACTGGGTGAGAACACAAATACGGAGATAACGGGCGTTGACCAGATTGGACAGCACGAAGTCGATGAGCCGATAGGCACCACCGAAGGGAACCGCGGGCTTGGCCCGGTCCGCGGTGAGCGGATATAGCCGCTTGCCCTCACCTCCTGCCATGACAATGCCCAGCACATGTGGCAACTCCCTCATGGGGGTAAACCTAGTCATCGCGCCTGCCGACTGCTAGGGCAATGCGGGTTTACTTATCGCCCCCGCACGCAGGGCGCTACGGTCAGCGGTATGCGAGTGGCGATGTTGACCCGCGAGTATCCGCCGGAGGTTTACGGCGGAGCCGGAGTGCATGTGACCGAACTCGTCGCTCAGTTGCGCCACCTCTGCGAGGTCGAAGTGCACTGCATGGGTGCACCGCGGTCCTCGGCGTTCGCCCATCAGCCCGACCCGGCGCTGACCGACGCCAACCCCGCGCTGTCGACGCTGTCCGCGGATCTGCGGATGGCCAATGCCGCCGCCGGTGCGACGGTCGTCCATTCCCACACCTGGTACACCGGCATGGCCGGGCATATCGCCGCCCTGCTGCACGGTGTGCCACACGTCCTCACCGCCCACTCACTCGAACCATTGCGTCCCTGGAAGGCTGAGCAACTCGGCGGCGGGTATCGGGTCTCGTCCTGGGTGGAACGCACCGCGGTTCAGGCCGCCAACGCGGTGATCGCGGTGAGTACCGGCATGCGCCACGATGTGTTGAGTGTGTATCCAGCCCTGGACCCGGCCAGGGTTCACGTCGTCAAGAACGGTGTGGACACCTCAGTGTGGCATCCCGGACCGGCTGGCCCCGGCCAGTCGGTGCTCAGCCAACTCGGAGTGGACCCCGCACGGCCGATGGTGGCCTTCGTCGGACGGATCACCAGACAGAAGGGCGTACCGCACCTCATCGCGGCAGCGCATCTCTTCGATCCGGGAGTCCAACTGGTGCTGTGCGCCGGGGCGCCCGACACCCCGGAGATCGCCGCCGAAGTGGCCGCGGCGGTGTCCGAACTGGCCGAGAAACGCAGCGGCGTGTTCTGGGTCCGCGACATCCTGCCGGTCGATAAGATTCGGGAAATCCTCTCAGCAGCAACAGCTTTCATCTGTCCCTCGGTCTACGAGCCACTCGGCATCGTGAACCTCGAGGCGATGGCCTGCGAGACGGCGGTGGTCGCCTCTGATGTGGGCGGCATTCCGGAGGTGGTCAACGACGGGATCACCGGGACCCTGGTGCACTACGACGCCACCGACCCGGTCGCCTTTGAAACAGGCCTGGCAGCGGCCGTCAACGCACTGGTCCACGACGCCGCGAAGGCGAGAGCGTACGGGGCGGCCGGACGGCAGCGCTGTATCGACGAGTTCTCCTGGGCGCGCATCGCCGAGCAGACGTGCGAGATCTACCGCAGGGTGTCGGCGTAACCCGCAGACTTAACTGGTGACGCCCTTGAGTTCATCGCCGAGCGCGGCTGCCTCGGCGGGGGTCAACTCGACGACGAGCCGGCCGCCGCCCTCCAGTGGTACCCGCATCACGATGCCGCGTCCCTCTTTGGTCGCTTCCAGCGGACCGTCGCCAGTTCGGGGCTTCATCGCCGCCATCGAGTGCTCCTCCAGATCGAGCAGGGCCACCGGCGCAGTCACAATGTTGCCGGGTTGGTTGGTTCTAGTGTTTCTATTGTTCACTATCAGCGCCCAGAGGTATAAAAGACCAGCTTAATGTGGGTCCGGAGGGCGTCTTGACGGGCATTGCGCCGGCCTTCGGCCCTAACTGACGGCTTCGATGTTGTACTCGGCCCGCACATCGACCAACAGATCATCTCGGCGCGCCCAGAAGTCGATGGCCCCGATATCCCCGGTGCACTGTGAACCCCGCCGGAAGGCGTCGGCGAGTTTGTCGGCGGCGCCCGGGCGGTCCAGCACGGCTTCTCTCGGGACAAAGCCAGGTAACTCGAAAGTGGCGGACTCGAGCGCCGCCAATGAGCCGACGAGGCCCGAGAAGTGGTGATCGAAGTTGGACGCGGCAGTGAGCATCGCCTGGAGCGCGACTTCGTCAGGCGGCGTGGGGGTGTACCCCGTCACGACGTGAGTGAAGTCGTGATGGGCCATCGTGACATCGCCACCGTCGGGATCGCCCGGAAACGGCAAGCCGTGTCGGACATAGAAGTCATAGAGACCGCGTCCCAAGGTCCCGGCGGCACAACCGGATAAACCATGCACGATCGATGAGACGTCCTCGTCGTCCACCCCGTTCAACCCCCTGCTTGGCTCGCCGAAGCGTCTCCAGTCGGCGATCGCCTGCTCCCGATGGCCGGTCTGTACGTCGCGTGCCACCGCGGCCAGACCTTCACTGCCGAGGAGACCCACGTACTCTTCGACCCGATCGGCTTGGGCCGGGTCGGCCGGATGCCGGCAGAACTCGACGAGGATCAGCAGATCGATGGCGCGGTGGCGCGCCCGCCAGTCATGAGCTTCGATGGCGGCGGCAAGTTCGGGCGGTTCGATTGGAAGTAGCGCTTTAAACTCGATGTCGAGGCCGAAGTATCCCCGCGCCAGGCTTTCGATCACCCGCAACTGTTCAGGCGTTGGCCCCTGACCTACGTCGGCCGCTCCGAGCAAGCCCGCCAAAACTGCCAAATTTTCACTCTCGCCGGACGTCACCCGCCCGAGGGTACCCAACAGTCGCGCAGATGGTCATCGACCATCCCGGTTGCCTGCATCAACGCATAGCCGGTCGTGGGTCCGACGAACCGGAAACCGAGGCCCTTGAGGCGGCGGGACAGCGCGACGGACTCCGGCGTCGACGACGGCACGTCGGCCGCCTTGACCGGCCGTGGGCGGGCCGGCGGCGCGAACGACCACAGCAGATCGGACAGGTCCACGTCGAGATCGGCGACCACCCGGGCATTGGCTATCGCGGCCTCGATCTTGGCCCGGTTGCGCACGATGCCGGGATCGGTCAGCAGTCGAGTCACATCGCGTTCGGTGTAGCCGGCCACGGTCTCGATGTCGAAGTCGGCGAAGGCGCGCCGGAAGTTCGCCCGCTTGCGGAGAATGACCAACCAGGACAGCCCACTCTGGAATGCCTCCAGCGTCAGCCGCTCGAAGAGTGCGACCCGGCCGTGCAATGGCCGACCCCACTCCTGATCGTGATAGTCCCGCAGGAGTCGCGATCCGCCGGCCGCCCAGTCGCACCGGGTGCGGCCGTCGTCGTCGAGGTCCAACGTCAGAGGGCCTCGTCAGGCGACGCGACGCCAGCCGAGTCGAGTTCGGCACGCAGCAGGTCGATTTCGGCACCCAACCGGTCCAGCACCCAGTCCACCTCACTGGTCTTATAGCCGCGCAGCACCTGGGTGAACTTCACGGCGTCGACGTCGGCACCGGTGACCGCCGCGGCGGGCAAGACCGTCGCGGTGGTCGCTTGCGGGAGCGGCGGTAATTGTTCACCGCGGCCGAACACCAGGCTGGCTATCCCGAACAGAACGATGGCCACCAGAATCAGCACCACCAGATACGAAAGGATCAGCGTCACACGGCAGATCCTGCCTCACCGGGGCGCGACCGGTGACTAGCGCAGGGTGTTCATCGGCGGCCGGTCGGCCAGCGACACCGTCGACGTGCGCGCGCGGTAGCCGTCACCCTCGGGCAGGAACTGGGTCAGCCCGACTCCGGAGTCGGCAATCCCGCACCGGGTCAGCAGGGTGGCGATGATCTGCCGGCTCATCGGACCCAACTCGCTCAGCGGCCGGTTGCGGTGCGTCCGAACACCGAGATTCACCTGTGCGATCGCATTCAGGCCGAGCCGATCGTAGGTGTCGACGAGCAGTCCGATCTCCACCCCGTAACCGGGCGCGAACGGCACCGCGGTCAGCAGTTCCCGGGTTCCGGCGTACTCCCCGCCGAGAGGCTGCAGCACATAGCCGAGTTCGGGCCGCAGCGCCGCGAGCAGTGGGCGGGCCACCAGTTCGGTCACTCGGCCGCCGCCGTTGGCGTCCTGGCCGTCACCGACCTTCAGTGGTCGCCGGTAGAAACCCCGCACCAGGTGAATGCCGTCTTCGGTCAGCAGCGGGCCGACCAGACGCGGCACGAACATCGGGTCGGCATCGATCAGGTCGGAGTCGATGAACACGATGATGTCGCCGGTGGTCGCGGCCAGCGAACGCCACAGCGCCTCACCCTTGCCCGGCTGCGGCGGAATCTCGGGCAGGGCCTCCTCGCGGGTGATGACGTGCGCACCCGCCGCCCGTGCGCGAGCCGCCGTCTCATCGGTGGATCCGGAGTCCAGCACAATCAGTTCGTCGACCAGGCCACCCAGCATCGGGGTGATGGTGCCGATAACCGCGGCGATGGTCTCGGCCTCGTTCAGCGCGGGCAGCACCACCGAGATGGTGCGGCCGCGTTTGGCAGCCGTAAGTTCGGCAACCGTCCAGGTGGGCCGGTGCCAACTGTGTCCGGCCAGCCAGTCGTCCCCGGGGCCGCCGGAGCCGGCGCTCATGCCAACCCCCGCACGGTCCGCGACGGTTGCCGGTCTCCGGTGATCGAGCCGACCATCTCCAGCACGCGCCGGGTCGGCCCGACCTCGTGCACCCGGAACATCCGGGCACCATCGGCGGCGGCGAGTGCGGTCGCGGCAAGGGTGCCCTCGAGCCGTTCGGTCAGTTCCACGCCGAGCGTCTCACCGATGAAGTCCTTGTTGCTCAGTGCCATCAGGACGGGCCAGCCGGTGTCGACGAGATCCTTGACGTGACGCAACAGGCTGAGTCCGTGGAAGGTGTTCTTGCCGAAATCGTGGGTGGGGTCAATGAGCACCGATTCACGCGGAACACCCATTGCAACAGCATGTTCGGCAGCGGCGGTGACTTCGGCGATAACGTCGTCGACCACGCCGGTGACGGTGGTTCCGTAGTGGACCCGGAACGGCCGGGTACGCGGGACGGCGCCGCCGGTATGCGAACAGACGATGCCGGCCCCGAACTCGGCGGCGACCTCCGGTAGCGCCGGATCGTGGCCCGCCCAGGTGTCGTTGATGAGGTCGGCCCCGGCCGCACAGGCCAACTTGGCCACCGAGGCGCGCCAGGTGTCCACGCTGATGCACTGCTCGGGGTATTCGGAGCGCACCCATTCGATGAACGGCACCACGCGGGTGATCTCCTCGGCCGCGTCCACGACAACTCCCGGGCCGGCTTTGACGCCGCCGATATCGATCACGTCGGCACCCTCGGCGACGACCCGGTGCACCGCGGCCATCGCGGCCTCATCGGAGAACGTCGCGCCCCGGTCGTAGAACGAGTCGGGGGTGCGGTTCACGATCGCCATGATTAGCGCGCGATCGCCGGCCACCGGCCGTCCGCAGAACGTCGAGTTCACCTAGGTAAGGCTAGTGGGGCCGACGACCGTCGGCGACGTCGGCCGCATACGACGCATAGAACGCGACGTAGCCCTGATTGCGACCGTCGAGCACGTACAGCGGATCCAACACCTCGGCGCCGTAGCCCTGGTTGCGCAACTCGACCTTGCGGCTTTTGAATGTCGTCGTAGTCTCCAGTGCGTCCACGATCCGCACAAACAGTGGGATCGCATAGACCGGCAGAGTGGCGTAGAGCGTCGCGGCCAATGCCGGGCCGTCGAACCGGGCGCCCGCACGCAACGTGACCGCCGCCATCCCGGCCCGGCCGCCGGTGTCGGGCACCTCGACGCCGAACACCGTGCAATCCTCGACCGCTCGGTCGGCGACCAGTGCCGCCTCCACCTGGGTGGTGGCCACGTTCTCGCCCTTCCAGCGGAAGGTGTCGCCAAGCCGGTCGGCGAAGGCCGCGTGCCCCATGCCCTGCGGATTCATCAGATCGCCGGTGTTGAACCAGACGTCGCCGTCCTTGAAAGCGTTGCGCACCAACTTCTTCTCGCTGGCCGCTTTGTCGGTGTAGCCGTCGAACGGCGCGAATCGGTTCACCGGGCTCAGCAGCAGACCCGGCTGTCCCGGCGCAACCCGGCGCACCCGACCGTCAGCGCCGCGCACCGGCTCGGAGGTCTCCGCGTCGAATTCCACATAGGCCAGGGGCATCGGGTTGACCCCGGTCGAGCCGGGGATGTTGAAGATATTGATGAATCCGGTGTTGCCCTCGCTGGCCGCGTAGAACTCCGCCACCCGGCCGATCCCGAACCGGCTGGTGAACTCCTCCCAGATCTCCGGGCGCAACCCGTTGCCGACGATCACCCGGACCTTGTGCGCGCGGTCGGTATCCCGGGCCGGCTGGTTGAGCAGATAGCGGCATACCTCGCCGATGTAGATGAACGCGGTGGCGTTGGACTGGCGGATCTCGTCCCAGAACCGCGACGCCGAGAATGTCTTTCCCAGTGCCAGCGTGGCACCCGCGTCGATCACCGAGGACAGCGCGACAGTCAGTGCGTTGTTGTGGTACATCGGCAGCGGGCAGTACAGCGTGTCGTTGCCGCGTAGCCGAAGACCCAGTCCGCCGAAGGCCGCCAGTGCGCGCAGCCATCGGTAGTGGGTCATCACACTGGCCTTCGGGTGGCCGGTGGTGCCGGAGGTGAAAATATAGAACGCCGGATCCCTGGCCTGCACCTCGGCGGCCGAGGCGGGATTGGCGGTCGACTTTCCCTGCGCCATCGTGGCGAAGTCGTCGATCGCGATGAGGTCGAGATCGGCCAGGGCGGCGTCGCTGGATCTGATCGGTTCGATCAGATCGGCCTCGGCGATCAGAACGGTGGCTTTGAGCAGTCCGATGCTGTGGGCCAGGACGTCCTCGCGCTGATGGTGATTAAGCATGCCGGCGACCGCGCCGCACTTGACCGCGGCCAGCATCATCAGCACCGCGTCGGGTGAATTGCGCAGCATGATGCCCACCACGTCGCCGCGGCTCACACCGTGCTCGGCCAGCACGGCCGCGTACCGGTTGGCGGTCTCGTTGGCGGTGCGGTAACTGATCTTCTCCTCGCCGAACCGGATGAAGATCCGGTCGCCGTAGCGGGCGGCACGTTCGGCGAAGACCTTACCGATCGAGGCCTTCGAATTCGGTTGGGCCAGCAGGCCCGTCATTGCGGCGCGCACGATCACCGGTGCGTCAAGCAGGAGGGCCGGTAACCGGGCGGCAAGTGTCAACAGGCTCACCGAACGCGCCGGAATCCGCTTCTGGGCAACCATGATCAGAGTTCCTCTTCCCCAGGTTCTTTGGCGCACAATGCAAGTGCCGCCTCGATATCATCGACGACCACCAAACGATCCAATGCGGCCTGGGTGACGTACCCGGTCTCGACAAGAGATTCGAGCCACCTGCGCAGGCCGTCGTAGTGCCCGTGCGGATCGAGTAGAACAACCGGCTTGTCGTGCATGCCGAGGTACCCGGCGGTCCAGGTTTCGAAAAGCTCCTCCAGCGTCCCGATTCCACCGGGCAATGCCAGAAAGGCATCGCTGCGCTCCTCCATCACCTGCTTGCGCTGGCGCATGGTGTCGGTGACGACCAACTCATCGGCGGCGATGTCGGCGAGTTCGCGATGCACCAGAGCTTTGGGGATCACCCCGACGGTGCGTCCACCCGCGGCACGCGCGCCGTCAGCCACCGCACCCATCGCCGAGACGTTTCCACCGCCGGACACCAGGGTCCAGCCACGCGCCGCGATCCCCTCGCCGACCCGGCGGGCCAACTCCAACAGTTCCGGGTGCCGGGGGCCCGACGCGCAGTACACGCATACCGACCACTCAGAGCCCAGTTGGCCTTGCTGCTGCACACCCGAAACCTAGACCAGATGCCACACGGGACCGAATGGACGTGGGTTTTGCGGCAATTGGTGTGCGCGGTGGGTCGCGGGTCATAAAGTCCGGCTATGCCGATCCAGTGGACGACAGTGCCGCGCGAGCCGTTCCTGGCACAGGCCGTCGCGCTATTCGACGAACGCCCCGGTGTCGCCGTCCTCGGCGTCGATGGCGTGGGCAAGACGACACTGGCCGCGCAGATCGCCGAGGGGTTGGGACAGAGCAACCCGGTGCGGGTCATCGGCACCGGCACGCAAACCGAGGTGCCATTCGGTGCATTCGGTCCGCTGGTCGATATCACCGAGGTCGGCAAGCCCGCTGCGCTCATCCACGCCGCGCTGGATTCCCTTCTGGCACAGACGGATAACGCGCTGATCATCGTCGACGACGCCCACCTGCTGGATCCGCTTTCGGCCACGCTGGTCTATCAACTCGCGCAGGCCCGCCTTGGCCGACTCATCGTGACCGCACGCTCGACACCGCCGATTCCCGCGGCGATCGCGGCCCTGTGGCAGGACGGTCTGCTGGAGCGCATCGACCTCACGCCATTGGATAGTGCCGAAACGGCGAGCCTGCTCGCAGGCCTTGAGACGGCGGCGGCGGCCCCCGCCATCGACGCGGCTGAGATGTACCGCCGAAGCGTGGGAAACCCACTGCACCTCCGGCTCATGGTCGCCACCGGCGACCCCGAACGGTCGCTGCCGGAACTCATTGAGCGGTATCTCGCGACCCTGCCGGAACCCGTCCGCGCCGTGCTGGGCTATCTCAGCGTGCGCGAACCACTCAACTGCGCGGACCTGGTGGCACTCACCTCGGCGGGCGCCGTTGAGGCCGCCGCGGCGGCGGGCGCGGTGCAACAGATCGGAACGGAGGTCTACAGCGGACATCCGTTGTTCGTCGAGTATGCCGCGGCCAACGCCACGGACACCCAGTTACGTCGGCTGCGAACAGCATTGGCCGACCGGCTCAGCGCCCACCCACGCCGTCATCTCGGGGACCGGCTCGGGAGATCGGTACTCGCGCTGGGTAGCGACCGGCCGGAATCCGTGGACGATGTGGTGGCAGCAGCCCAGGAAGCCTTGCGGCTGGGCGATCTGGCGTTGAGTGAGCGGTTGGCCACCGCTGCACTGCAACGCGAGGAACGCTTCGATGCCCGTCTGGCGCTGAGCTATGCACTGGCCTGGCAGGGTCGCGGCCGCGAGGCCGACCACGTGCTGGACGAGGTGGAACCCACGGCGCTGTCCGAGGAGCAGGTGCTGGCCTGGGCCCTGCCGCGGGCCGCCAACCAGTTCTGGATGCTCTCCGAGCCGGAGCGGGCCAGCACCTTCCTGCAGACCGTACGGCGCCGCGTCAGCGGGCCGCCTGCCCGGATCACCCTCGACGCATTGTCGGCGACGTTCGCGATGAATGCCGGAAACGTGGTGCGGGCGCTCGAGATAGCCGACGAGGTGCTCGCGGCACCGGAAGCCCCCGAGATGGCAGTGGCGTGGGCGTCGAGTGCGGCGGCGTTGAGTTCGGCACGGATGGGACGATTCGCCGACGTCGGACCACTGGTGCGTCGGGCCCTGGCGACCGAGTATCCCGGGCTCCTGCGTTTCACCGTGGGTCTGGCGGAAACCACCACTCAATTGATGTCCGGTCAGACTCAGTCCGCCTATGACACCGCACTCGGTTTCACCAACTTCGCCGAACTGGCCCAGCCCGGCCGGTCGATCGGCGATGTGCTGCTGGCCGAGGTGTTGATCGCCCGCGACGAACCCGCCGCCGCGGCCGCACTGCTGGCACCGGCGGCGGCGACGTTGGACCGCACCGGCTATTCGTGGGGCCCGTTGTCGCTGACCTATCTGGCCACCGCGTTGGCGCAGCAGGGTGAGATCGCCGAATCGGCAAAGGCGTTGAGCCGCGCCGAATCCCGGCATGGCACCAAGTCCGCGCTGTTCGCACCTGAGCTCGCCATGGCACGCGCGTGGCGGCTGACGACCATCGGTGACCGGCATGGCGCGATCGACGCGGCGCGCGACGGCGCCCGGATGGCCGAGCGCACGGGTCAGTACGCAATAGCGGTTCGGGCCTGGCATGAGGCGGCCCGACTGGGCGATGTGCGAGCGGCCGACGCAATGGCCAGGATCGCCACCCATGCCGACTGTGAGTTCACCCGAACGGCACTGGATCATGCCCGCGCGGTGGCCGCCGCCGCCCCGTCAGCCGGCACCTAGTCACCAGGTGCCCCGTCAGCCGGCCACCAGGTAGCGGCGCAGGGTTGCGGTCACCGCGGTGATCTGCGCGACAGCGACCCGTTCGTCGCGACGATGAGCCAGATTCGGGTCGCCCGGCCCAAAGTTCACCGCCGGGATGCCCAGGGCCGCAAACCGCGCCACGTCGGTCCAGCCGAACTTGGCCCGAACGAGACCGTCAGCCGCGTCGACCAGGGCTGCCGCGGCCGGGTGGTGCAGACCGGGCAGTGCTCCGGCGGCCACATCGGTCTGCTCGATCTCGACCTCAAGACCGGTGAACACCTCCCGCACATGGCCCAGTGCGGCCTGCGGGGTGCGGTCGGGGGCGAACCGAAAATTGACGGTCACCGCCGCGGCATCAGGGATGACGTTGCCGGCAACGCCGCCGTCGATGCGAACGGCGGACAACCCCTCGCGATACGTGCAGCCGTCGATGTCAACGACTCTTCCCTGGTAGCCGGAAAGCCGTTCCAGCACTGCACTGAGTCGGTGAATTGCGTTGTCCCCCAACCATGATCGCGCGGAATGCGCCCTAGCACCGGCGGTCGAGATCACTGCACGCAGGGTGCCCTGGCAACCGGCTTCGATATAGCCGCCGGATGGCTCGCCCAGGATCGCGACATCGGCCTGTAACCAGTCGGGAAGCTCACGCTCGATGCGGTCCAGTCCGTTGGCGGCGGATTCGATCTCCTCGCAGTCGTAGAAGATCAATGTGACGTCATGGGTGGGGTCGGCAATGGTGGCGGCCAGATGCAGGAACACCGCGTCACCGGACTTCATATCCGAGGAGCCGCAGCCGTAGATGTAATCGGCGTCGCGATGGGACGGGACATTGTCGGCGATCGGGACGGTGTCGAGATGACCGGCAAGCACCACCCGCCTCGGCCGGCCGAGGTGGGTGCGGGCCAGCACTGCGTCGCCGTTGCGGATGACCTGGTAGTCGGTCTGTGCCCGCAGCGCCCGTTCGACTTCATCGGCGATCCGACGCTCGTCGCGCGACACGCTGGGGATGTCGACGAGAGCGGTGGTCAGATCGATCGGATCCGCGCGAAGGTCAAGCACAACTGACCAGGCTAGCGGGCCGCGGCCATCGACTAGCGTGTAGCACCGTGACTTCCGCCGCGGGTTTCGGACTGGCCACCCTCACCGAGGACGGCACCGTGCTGGACGCCTGGTTCCCCGAACCCGAACTGGGCGCCTACAACCCGCCCGGAACCACCCGACTCGCTCCCGCCGAGATTCCCGACGGACTCGCCGCACTGTGCGGCCCGGACGCCGACCGCGGTGTCGAGGTGGTCGCCATCCGGACCGTGACCGGCGCCCTGGAAGATGCCCCTGCGGACACTTTCGACGCCTATCTGCGGTTGCATCTGCTGTCGCACCGCCTGGTCGAACCGCACGGCGTGAATCTGGCCGGGGTGTTCGGTGCGCTGGCCAACGTGGTGTGGACAAACTACGGTCCCTGCCGAATCGAAGGCTTCGAGAAGGTGCGGCTCGCCCTGCGTCGTCGCGGACCGGTGACGGTCTACGGCGTCGACAAGTTTCCCCGGATGGTCGACTACGTGGTGCCGACCGGAGTGCGGATCGCCGATGCCGACCGGGTTCGCCTGGGCGCCCATCTGGCACCCGGCACCACCGTGATGCACGAGGGTTTCGTGAACTTCAACGCCGGCACCCTGGGCACCTCGATGGTGGAGGGCCGGATCTCGGCGGGCGTGGTGGTCGGCGACGGATCCGACATCGGCGGCGGCGCGTCGATCATGGGCACACTCTCCGGCGGCGGCACCGAGGTGATCTCGGTCGGTGAGCGCTGCCTGCTGGGAGCCAATTCCGGTCTGGGCATCTCCCTCGGTGACGACTGCATCATCGAGGCGGGGCTGTACGTCACCGCCGGCACCAAAGTGCTCATCCCCGACGGCACATCGGTCAAGGCCCGCGAGTTCTCCGGCGCTAATAACCTTCTGTTTCGCCGTAATTCGATATCTGGCGCGGTCGAGGTGGTGACCCGAGACGGCAGCGGGATCGTGCTCAACGAGGCCCTGCACGCCAATTAGCCCAGCAACTCCTTCTTCATGACCTTGCCCATCGCGTTGCGCGGCAGGGAGTCGACGATCCGCACCTCCCGCGGGCGCTTGTGGACCGAGAGTTGCTGTGCCACAAAGGCGATTAGGTCATCCGCTGCCGCGTCACCGACGACGAACGCGACGATCCGCTGTCCTAGATCCGCATCGGGCAGTCCCACCACCGCGACCTCGGCCACGCCTGGGTGGCCCAGCAGTGCCGTCTCGATTTCACCGGCGCCGATCCGGTAGCCGCCGGATTTGATCAGGTCCACCGACTCACGGCCGACGATGCGGTGCATACCCTCGGCGTCGACGACGGCGACATCCCCGGTGCGGTACCAACCGTCAGCATCGACGGACGCTGCGGTGGCTTCCGGGGAATTGAGGTATCCCTCAAATAACGTCGGCGTCCGAACCTGAAGGCGCCCAATGGTTTCCGCGTCGTACGGCACAGCCGAGCCGTCCTCGGCAACCAGCCTGGTGTGCATCCCTTCCAACGGAAAGCCCACCCAGCCCGGGCGACGTTCCCCGTCGGCTCGGGTGCTAACAGTGATCAGAGTCTCGGTGCACCCGTAGCGTTCCACCGGCGCGTGACCGGTCAGTTCGGCAAGTCGGGCGAAGACGGGCACTGGCAATGCGGCGCTGCCCGACACCAGCAGCCGGGCCGATGCCAGTGCTCGGGCGGAGTCGGGATCGTCGACCATCCGCGACCACACCGTGGGCACACCGAAGTACAACGTGCCGCCGGCGGCCGCGGCGCGGGCATAGGCCTGCGGGGTCGGCTTGCCGGTGTGCACGAACCGGTTGCCCACCCGCAGCGACCCCAGCAACCCCAGCACCAGACCGTGGACGTGGAACAGCGGCAATCCGTGCACCAGGGTGTCGTCCGGCGTCCACTGCCACGCCCGTGCCAGCGCGTCGATATCCGCGGCCAGAGCCCTACGGCTAAGCACCGCCCCCTTGGGCGGACCGGTGGTTCCGGAGGTGTAGACCACCATCGCGACGTCGCCGGGATCGGGTTCGCGGTAGCGGTGCCAGGATCGGGCATGCAGCCGGACTGGCACGTGCGGCAGCCCACACTGGTCGTCGGGCGCCTCGCCAAGCCATGCCTGGGCGCCGGAATCGGTCAGGATATGGGTCTGTTCGGCGATTCCGACGTCGGCAGGGACCGGAACGAACGGCACCCCGGCGATCAGGCAGCCGGTGACTGCAAGCACGGTCGCCGGCGTGGGGGTGGCCAGCACGGCGATCCGCTGCGCCCCTCCGACTCTTTCGGCCACCGAGGTCGCCGCGCCGACCAGATCACTACGCGACAGTGCAATGTCACCGATCCGGACGGCGTCGCCGATATCGGCCCCGGACGCCACCGCGGTCGGGTTCAGGGAGGCCAGCAGCATTTCGCGAGGCTACCGCGCCGTCCGGCGAGTCGTGTTGCAGATGCGACGGGTGAGGTTTAGCGGCGGCTACCCTGAAGCGCATGTGGCCAGGTCAGACCGTGGGGTTCGCGCCGACCCCGGCGCCGTGACAGGTATCGGGCGGCACCGCCGCGTTCCATTGGGGCTGGCACTGGTTCTGCTGGCCCCCACCGTGCTCTTCCCGGCGCTCTGCCCGGCGATAGCGTCCGCAGCACCCCAGCCCTGGAACGGGCGCTATCAGATGGTCACCTACGCCTCGCAGAAAGCCGGCACCAGTCCAGCCAGTCGGCAGCAGGAGAGTGATTTCGGCGCGGTGTTCACCCTTGCCACCCAATGCGCGGTCAACCGATGCGTGGCCACAGTCATCGACGGCCCGCGGCCCGGGAATCCGACGATCCCGCAACCCACGCGATACACCTGGAACGGCACCGAGTGGACTTCGACCTACGACTGGCTGTGGGATTGCTTCCTGGGCGAGGGAAACCAGAAACAATGGGCCCGGGCCACCTCGTGGACGTTTTATCAACCCCAACCGGACGGATCCCTGCGCGGCACGTGGCATACCGATATCGCCGAGGGTGCGTGCCGCGGCAGCGTGGTCATGCCGGTAGCGGCGGCCCCGGCGTGATCGGCCCCGGAGTAATCGGCCCCGGAGTAATCAGCCCCGGCGGGCGGCACCGAGGGCGGCGAAGCCGATGCATAATGGGCGTTGTCAAGAATTTTCCCGGCTGACAAGTAATAATATGAAGCCGTTGGTCGATGAGGTCAGTGACATGTCCGGCGAAAGCCGGTTCGAAGGCTTCGAGCACTGAACACCGTGATCCGGTTAGGAGAGACCATGAAGGCATTCGGTCGTGTTCTGGTGGTGTTGGTTGCCGTGTTCTCGGCGTTGTTCGTCGGTGCGGGTACCGCGCAGGCCGGGATGGACAATCAGATGAGTCTGGTGGATGGCAAGGGTCGGACCATGACGGTTCAGCAGTGGGACACCGTGCTCAACGGGGTGTTCCCGCTTGACCGCAACCGGTTGACTCGGGAGTGGTTCCATTCGGGTCGGGCGATGTACGCCGTGGCCGGCCCGGGTGCGGAGGAGTTCGCGGGCACGTTGGAGTTGGGGTATCAGGTGGGTTTCCCGTGGTCGTTGGGGGTGGGTATTAACTTCTCCTACACCACGCCCAACATTCTGCTCGATGACGTGGGCCTGTTCCCTGTCTTCAATCCGTTGGGTTCGGTGATTACCCCGAACCTGTTCCCGGGTGTGTCGATCTCCTCTGATCTCGG
>JAPLAO010000353.1 GCA_026393245.1 Mycobacterium sp.
GACCTTTCCCCGACGTCCGGGAATGCCCGACCACGGCACCACGGTGAGCCGCACAGAACGCGACACGCTTCTGCTCAAGCACGCCGCATCCGCCGGGGCCGTCGTCCGCGAGGGCGCCGAGGTCACCGGACCCATCCTCGTCGATCGCGGCCGCGTCACCGGAGTGACGCTCAGGAGTGGCGAACATGTTCACGGCGACGCTGTCATCGCCGCCGACGGTGCGTACTCCCCCATCAAGCGGGCGCTCAAGATCGACTCCGAATACAACGGCTACGCCGCGGTGGCGATCCGCTCCGAGATGGACGCCGTGCGGCCCGACTCCGACAGTTTCGACATCTACCTCAAGTTGCAATTCCAGGGCGATCAACTGCCCGGCTACGGCTGGGTGTTCCCGATGGGCGGGGGCCGAGTCAACGTGGGTTTGGGGTACGTCACCAGCTACAAGGACTGGCAATCGATCAACGCCACCGGATTCCTGGGCGAATTCATGCGCACCCTTCCGCGCGAGTGGGAACTGCCGGCCATCGAGGAACTCAAGAAGAACAAGAGCGTGCGGGCCTGGCGGCTGCCGATGGGGTTCACCGCGTGGCCGCCGTGGCGTCCGGGTGTGCTGTTCGCCGGCGACTCATTGGGAGCGGGTAAGCCGGCTTCCGGTGCGGGTATCTCCAAGGCGCTGGAGTCAGGCCTTGCGGCCGGCGAGTGCGCGATCGCGGCACTGGAAAACGGCGGGCCTGATGACTTCACCAACTATGCCAACCGGATGGAAGCCGCGTGGGGCAAGGAGTACCGGCGCGGTCGGTACATGCACAAACTGATCGGCAATCCCATGTTGGCCAATGCGGGTATCAAACTGCTCGACAATGCCCGCATCCGTGACACGATCCTCAAGGCGGCCTACCGCAGAGCCCAAGGGCCGCAACACAAGTTCTGATCCGCGTGTCGTACGGACCGGACAAACTCCCATAACGTAATGTCCCGTCCCGCCCTCGCCGGGAGCTCGTATGGCTCATCATTTTCTCCATGAGCATGCAGACCACCGAACTGACCCGCGACCTAGCCAAGCACGAGGACACCGGCGACTACCTGTCCGTCATTGAGGGAGTCCGCGACGTCGTCTCGCTTGATCCCAGCACCGTCAAAGATCCGTGGATCAAAGGGTGGATCGGTCGTCGCTGGCGAGACCTGTTTTTGCAGGCGGCGGTCAAGGACAGGGCAGCACTGGAGTGCGCCTCCAAGCCTGCATTGCTCGCACCGGTGCCACTGCCGCCGTTACTGAAGAAGTCCAACCCGCGCCAAGCCATCGCCGACCGCTTCCTCAAGGACGTCCCCAACAGCGAATGGCAGGCGAAAATGCCTGCAGCGCAATATGATTCGATCGATAACACCACCCTGATGTTGTGCGGCGGACTACTCACCGGGCTACTGCACCCCGACGCGCACGCCTTCCCGGTGGAGGCCGACCAGCTGTACAAGGATCGGGGCTGGCGCACCATTCGGGCCGACGTGCACCCGATGCGGTCGTGTGAGGCCAACGAGGCCGACATCGAGGCGGCGTTTCGGGGCGAGGGTCTCGACGCCCTGATGCGCCCGATCGAGAACCCGCAGCCGCCGGCGAAGGTCTTCATGCTCGGCTACAGCAAAGGCTCCCCGGACATCCTGTCGTTCCTGGTGAACCACCCCGAGTACAACGACCGGATCGCGGGCGTGTTCACCTGGGGTGGCGCGATCGGCGGCTCCTTCACCGCCGACGGCGTCTACGGACAGATCAAGGACCTGCCGACCGAAGGTACCTATGAGTACGTCAGCACGCTGTTGTCGGTGATCAGTCCCGCCATGGGCGGCCGGGTCGGAGTGCGCCGGCTTGACGAGTACGACGTCAAGGGGGCGCTCAAAGACCTCTGCACTGACGTACGCGAAGCGTTCAACAAGAGGCACGCCGAGTACTTGGACGGCCTGGGCATCCCGATCTTCGCTCTCACCGGGGCAACCGCACCACTGGAGGTGCCCAATATCCAGTTCATGGATGCCGTGCGGCTCAGCCAGACCGACGCCAACAACGATATGCAGCTCACCCAGAAGCAGGCCATTCTGCCGATCGGCATGAACACCCATATCGCGATGGCACACGCCCACCATTGGGACATCGCCTACGACGCCTTTCCGCTGGCGATGCGCGCCATGAGCCCCAACCTTGAGCACCGGTGGCCCCGCTACGCTGCGCTGTTGGCCAACTGGGAACTGCTCGCCGAGTTGGGCCTCATCGACTAGTCACTCCGCTCTTGCGGCCACGGAAATCCTGGAAAACCCAAGCGGGCACGGTTTTCGGTATTTAGGATTTTCAGCTAACGCCTCGTCATTCGACAGGACGACAGCAGGGGGTCAGAGCTCATGAGCGCAGGACAGTTCGTAGGCCGGGTCGGTGGCATTGCCGCGGCGCTGGGCGTAGGCATGGCCATCTTCGGCGGCACCGCGGTCGCGGTCGCCGACACCACGGGTCCGGACACCCGCGGTTCCGCGACAGCCAGTGCGGATGCCGCTCCCGCGCCCGCGCGCAGTTCAAGAGCAGCCGTCAGGTCGGATGCGCGCCCCGCGCCAGAGCGGGCGCGCACCCGCGCGGTGGCGGCGGTCGCCGCTCCGCGCGTTTCCACGCTGTCCGCACGGGCGTCGAACACGGTCACCCTGCCCGCTCCGGCGGTCACTCTCCCGACCCCGTCGGCGGCCGTGGAGCCTGCACCGACCTACGTGGCGACCCCGCCGAATCCGCAGTCGACCATCGACACTCCCTACGGGCGTCTGGGCCAGTGGATGATCAATAAAGCTGGGGCGGTGGCTAATTGGGTGGATCTGCCCTACTGCGGGCAAGGTTCCACGAAGGCGAACTGCAAGCCGGACACGCCGGGTGCCAAGACCATGCAGGAACCCATCAACACGGTCTTCGTTGTCAAGGCCGGCAACAAGTACGTCGCCGAATTGAAGCTCGACTTAGCGCTGCGCGCCGCAGGTTTCGGACCATCCCCCTTCAGTAGCATCGGTTACAAGGCGATCCTCGGGACCAACACCGCCCCGCAGATGCCCCACGGAGGTCTGCTCGGGCTCGGGTTCCTTCCTCCGCTGCCGTTCGGGCTGGGCCAGAACGGACTGCTCTCGCTGGTCGGCCTCGGCGCCGCCTACCGCGACGCCCCGTTCTGGGGCGAGAACTCCCACCTGCGTACCTTCGGCGGCGAGCCGGACGGCAACGGCAACTACATCTTCACCGCCTCGGTGAGCGAGGAGAACCTCGACGCCACCGGCGGCGGACTATTGCCGACGCACGGTTTCGAGTCCTACAACGTGGCCCGAGACACCCTGCTCAACCAGTTGGTGGCGCGATCAAAGATCACGGGTGCGTCGAACCTGGGAATGATCGCCATGAACAACGCGATCTCACCCGACGATCCGACCTACACCACTGGCGACGCCGACGGTCTGGCCCAAGTGATCGCGATCGGCTCAATGGTCGGCAGCAGCCCGGCGCGGCCCATCAACCCAACGCGGCCATACCGGCCCGCGAGGTCGCTCACCGCCGTCTGACGTCCGGCGGGTGAACAACCGGCTAGTCCCGACCTTCCGCTCCCGGCCTCCAGACCACCCGCAGGCCGTTACGGTCCGGTAGGCACAAATCTCCGCCGGCACTAACCCCCGGTCCGCTACGAAGTAACTTGTCTCGCCGTCGAAAACTCGGACGTGTTGCGCACACCATCAACCGGCGTGGCGGTGACGGTCACGTAATTTGTGATGCCGGATGGCCATGTGCCTTCGGGCACGACGAGATCGAATTCGCCAGCCCGGAAATTTCCTGACCCGAGGAGTTGCTCACCTTGCTGGCCGAAGCCTTCGTTTCCGAACAAGCCTTGATTCCCGAACACCTGCACCTCGAACAGGCCGGGGTGGTCCTTATCGGGTTTCAGCGTGCCGTGCACCGTAATCGAGCCCTCCTGGAGCACCGCCGTGGCCACATCGGGCGGCTGCTGACCGCGGTTGCCGCCATCGCTGAGGAAGATTCCCGTAAGGCTGTTCGAGTAGATCGAATTGGACAGGATCGCGTTACCGATCGTCCCTAACCCGCTCACATTGACGCCGTTTCCGGAGTTATTGAAGATTGCGTTGTTGACGAACGTATTTCCCGAAGATTTATCCTCAACCCGGACACCACTGCCGGTTCCGGGTTTATCTGCGCACCCAAGGCCGTTACACGAGATGGTGTTGTTGGTGAATGCGTTGTTGACCGAAGTCCCTGTGACTAACACACCGACGCCTTTGTTGCCGGAGATGGTGTTGTTGGTGATGTCGTTGTTGGTCGAGGCTCCCGTCACAACAACACCGTCGATGGTGTTGTTGATAATGGTGTTGCCCGTGACGGTCACGCCTGTGCCGTCAGCCAGGAGGACACCATCGGATGCATTATTGGCGATCGTGAAGCCCTGGATGGTCAATCGCGACCCGCCCTCCACGACGACACCACTGCCGCACGCCCCGGTGGTGGAGTCGTTGCATCCGAGGCCGTTCGCACTACCGTTCGTAGCACCAAAATTGGATCCGCCATCTTTCTGGAAGCCCAGCACCGATCCACCCGCGGTGAAATTCGCCACCCGGACATAGCCGCTGTCGTGCGCCAAATCCGAAAACGGACCGTTGCTGCCGATCTGCAGTCCCTCTGCAGCGGAGTAACCGAGACTGCCGTTCAGTGACACCGTGCCCTCGGCTGTCACGGTGTCGGCGTTGGTGATCGCCAGACCGCCTAACGGGTTGACAGCACCCATCGCGCCGTTGAAGGTCACGACGCCGGTGGCGCCGGCCACCACCGTGAGCGGGAAGCCCTTGTTGGCCACCGAATCGACAGTGCCATTAAAGGTGATGCTGGCGCCCGTATCTGCGCACGTCCGCTCGTGGCCTCCCGCTGAGCCGCAGGCGTTCGCGCTGACAGGGCCGACCAGGGTCGTTGCGCCAGCCACGGTGAACGCGCTGCCGGTGTCATACACCCAGTAGGTCCCGTTGAGCGATGCGTCGCCACTGTAGGCCTGGGATCCGGTCGTGCTGACCGCCGAGGTGGCAGTCGCCCCACCACCTGCGGTCGTTAACGACGCTAGCGGGTCTAACCAGCCGACGGCGCGCACAAACGTCGTCGCACCGGAGGTGTTCACCGACAGCGCCGGTGCTGCCGCATCAGGGACACCATCGACAGTCCCGGAGAACGTCACCGCGCCGCTACCGGTAGCGATCGTCGTATCCCCGGACAGAGTGGTGCTGCCGGCCACCGACACCGCCCCACCCTCGGTGGTGGTGTAGGTGCCGTTGAGTGTCACATTGCCCTGCTGATAGGACTGCGCCCCGGTGGTGTTCACCGACGAGCCCAAGATGACTACGGCCTGACCGCCGTTGGGCCGCAGGTAGATCATCTTGTCCGAGACGGAGAACAACACGTCGAAATCGTTGAACAGATTCAAACCGGTATTGACATTCTGGGCCGGCGCGCCCGTGCCGGTAGTGTTGTAGTTCACTGTGTTCACCGAACCGTTGCTGCCCGCGACGAACGACCATGTCAGGTCCGGGCGATCGCCCGCGCCCGCAAACTTTGCGGTGAAGGTGGTGCCCGGGTTCAGTGCGCAACCACTGCCTTTTGCCGTTGTGGGATTGCAGCCGAGTATCTCGGTGGATGGTGCAGAAGTGGTAGTGCTACCGAGGCGCACGGCGGTGAAGGCAAACCCGGTGTCAAATAGCGTTGGCAATGAGCCCAGTTCCTGTGGCACGCCCGGCTCGTTACATCCGGGACTTCCCGCCTGACAGGTCACCGAGTAGTCCCCGGTGAAGCCCCACATCTGCAGCGCGGGATAGCGCTTTGTTCCCGGATACGCCGGTTCGTCGGGGTTGTGTGGGACGGCGATTGCGTAAGGGAATTGAGCGACCAGCGCAGGCGTGGCGCCCACAGTCAGCTCACCCGGTATCCCGATCGGCCCGACGCGGACGAGGAATCCGGTCGACAGGTTGCCCGGCAGTTGGAACAACGCACTGGACAGTTGGGGGATCTGGTCCGGTACAACGAGTTGGTCGAAATTGCCGCCGAAATTACCAAAGAATCTGGTCACAACAGGCCCGGCATCCGGGTCGCTGTAGTCATAGGTCTGACTTCCGGTGCCGCTGGACACTCCCGCTAAAAGTTGCAGTGGCGCGGTCGTCACCGCCGTCGTACCGCGACCGATGGTGATCGGTGTCCGGGTCGCGGGCCCGGTGACGGACAACCCTGACGCGTAGGTCTCGATGATCGGGCCGGGGCCGACCGGTGGCACGCCTTGCCAGGCATTCGGGCTGTAGCCAGCGAAGAAACCGGCTCCCCCGGTATCGAACCAGTACGTCCGCGAAGGGTTGTCGCCGATCGCCACGTCGATTCCGTATTTGACGTATTGGTTTCTGACGTACATCGGCATGTAGTACAGCGGGATGGTTTGGGAGTCACTGGATTGCGGGATGCTCAGTGGTGCGATGCCGCGGGTGAGTAGCGAACCCAACGCCGCCTGGCTGCCCACCGCTCCCGCGAAGGTGGTGGCGCCCAGTGCGGTCACCGAAAGTGATTGCGCGCCAGGAGTGGTCGCATCGACAGTGCCGGTGAACATGACACCGGGGGCGGTCCCGGTCAAGGAGGCCGCCTCGACGTCGACGTTGGTGGCCAACCGGATCGCCGGGGCGTCGAGGGTGACTCCGGTCAGCCCGCGCACCGCGTTGTAAAGCACCAACGTCCCACTGTCCTTGGCATCCACATTCACACTGCCGTCGAACTGGGCACCCACCCCGAAGTTCAACGAGTCGATACCGGTGGTCTTCAGGGAGGCGTTGACATCACCGGAGGCGAACACCAACCCCGCATGCCCGGTGCCGGTGGCCTGCACCGTCTGAACCGACGTCGCCTCGAACTGCTGGGCGTTGAGTAGGTGGAAGAACACCGGGTCACCGGAGACCTGCAGGCTGGTTCCGTTCTGACGGAAGTAGGCCGTGCTGCCCGGGTCGACGTTGATCACCAACGTGGTCCCGTTCACCGCCGCGGTCACTCCGGTCGGCACCAAGCCGAACACGGTGCGCCGAACCAACACTAGCGCCCCCTCTAGCAATCCCGAGATCGGATTGCCCGGAAGACCACCCAGGCCGGTGAACAACGTAGTGAATGCCGTATTGACCGCCACCGTGATCTGCTGACCGATAGAGCCCGCCCTCGCCGGCACAGCGGTGACCGTCACCGCCGCCGCCGGTATGGTCAACGCTGCTCTGGCACTGCGGTTTTCGGTACTCGCGGCCACAGTATGAACCCCACCCGCGGCCGCCGCAGGTACCGGTGCCGCAACGAAAGCCACACGGACACTTGGATTGCCGGCACCCCGAGCAATGCCTGCCACGCGACGCACCACCGCTGCCGGCTCTGCACCCGCCGCAGTCCTGACCGCGTCACTACCCGAACCATCGGAGCTGCTGTCGATCACCACCGCTGCCCGAGACGCCGTCACCGCTACCGGGCGCGGACGCCGGGCCCCCGCACCGCCGCCTACGCCGCTATCAGGAGTCGACGCGGCCGGCACCGACACGCCCCGCCCGCCGCCGCGGTCACCGCGAGACGCACCCGGAGTTGTTCGCGGCGCCCCGGTGGAATCACCCACCGCACCCCGCGAGTCAGCCGCCGACGAACCACCGGCCACATCGGCGTGAGCCACACCACACCCCGGAGCCAACGCAATCCCAACCCCCACCGTGAGCGCACCCACGCCCAACCACGAATACGGCTGCCTGGCACGCCGCCGGTGTCCAGCACCACCACCGAGCCCCGCGACCCGACCTGACCCGTGTCGCCGCCGACCAACCGCCATCCCAACCTCCACACCACATGCGGGCCGCCACGGTCCGCGACGGCACAAACCCCGCCGACCCTAACCGCCAACGCCGAACGGCCATAGGTGATCGACAGAGAATTCACCGGCCTCAACTCCCGGAGCCGCCATCGATGGCGCCTGACACACTGTGGGAATGTCCGCTGAATTCGATGTTCGCGGTCCTGCGGCGGATGCCTCCGGAATCGAGGACTTGATCGGCTACCCGGTCACCCCGCAACAGTTGCCTCGGCCGGTCCTCTTCGACCAACGCTGGAGTGAACTGACCTTCATTCACTGGCCGGTGGCGCCACAGCGCGTCGCGCACCTCTTCCCGGCCGGGACGCGCCCGGACGTCTTCGCCGACGGGATGACGTATGTCGCCCTGGTGCCGTTCGTGATGAGCGGGATCAAAGTGGGGCCGACACCGCCGGTGCCCTACTTCTCGGCGTTCCTGGAAACCAACATCCGGCTGTATTCGATCGATGATGCCGGGCGCCACGGTGTGCTGTTCCGGTCGCTGGAAACCTCCCGCCTGGCGGTGGTTCCGTTGACCCGGATCGGCCTGGGATTCCCCTACACCTGGGCCCGGATGCGGATGACCCGCGACGGGCAGACCATCACCTACGACAGCGTGCGCCGGTGGCCTCGACGCGGACTGCGCAGCCGGGTGAGCGTGAACGTCGGCGGAGTTGTCGAACCAACCCCGTTGGAGGTGTGGCTGACCGCACGCTGGGGTGCGCACACCCGCAAGGCGGGCCGGACCTGGTGGATACCCAACGAGCACGATCCGTGGCCGCTGCACGCGGCCGAGGTCATCGAGCTCGACGACGAACTACTCGCCGCAAGCGGGGTTGAACCCGCCGGCCCGCGGCTGCGGGCATTGTTCTCACCCGGCGTGCGGACCCGGTTCGGCCGCCCCAGCGTGGTCGAGTAGAAGACCTACCGGACCGGCGCGGCGCGGGGTGTGCCGCGCCGACACGCCTCGGAGCAGTACTTGACCTGCTCCCAGTCTCGGGCCCACTTCTTGCGCCACTCGAACGGACGCTGACAACGCTCGCAGGTCTTGGGCGGATGCCCGTTCTTCATACGCGCGTGCACCCGAGTCAGGGTATAGCCGTTCCGGGCGAAAGGGTTCGCCCCGGATGTCAGAGGCCGGTGAGAGCATGACCCCACGACACAACCGATTCGCGGAAAGGAGCTGACATGGGGCGCAAACCCAGCGACGACTACGACCCCGGAGAGCCGGGGATGTGGGGAGAACCCTACGAGATGATCGACGACGTCGAGGGCGACGACGACGATGACGACTGATAACCAACCGATCTACCCTTACGACGCCGGTGACGACTTCGATAAGGAGGACTACGGCAACGACGACCTCGACAAGGAACCCGGAAACGACGAAGGCATCGGATGATGCGTCGCGAGGTCGCGTCGGGCAGGGTCGCGTAAGTTCTTAGAGAATCGACCCACGACCCAGCCGGCAATTAACGAAAGCGATCATGAGCGAGGATCAGATCACCGACGTTCCACCCAATCACCTCTCCATTGATCAGCACAGCCCTTTCTTCAGCGAAGAGGCCCTGCTCCGCGGCGTGGGTATTCGGTTCAATGGCGCCGAGAAAACCAATGTCTGCGAATACGACGTGGCCGAAGGTTGGGTGCGGGTGGAAGTCCCGACCGCGAAGGATCGCCGCGGAAACCCCATGGTCGTCAAGCTCAGCGGCACGGTCGAACCTTATTTCCGCACAGCGGAATAGCATTTCGCAATGACAGATCTGCTGAACGGGATTCCACGGGTGGACCCCACGAGTAAGCCGACGTTCATGCGGCGCGCTGTGGGCATTGTGTTCGGGACAAAGGCTGGTTCCACCATCCACCGCTCCCTGTTCGCGCCCCTCGACCTTCGACTGATGCGCATGACCCGCGGACGTTTTCATACCGCGAAAGGTTCACTGCCCGTTGTCATGCTGTGCACGACGGGGGCGAAGTCGGGCGCCCGACGCGAGGTGACCCTGGCGTATTTCACCGACGGAGACGACGTCATCCTGATCGCATCGAACTACGGTCAGGAGAAGCACCCCAACTGGTACTACAACGTGCTGAAGAACCCCCGGTGCGAGTTGTTTGCCGATGGGCGCACGGACAGCGGCGGTGGTTTCGTGGCCCGTCCGACTGAGGGTGCCGACCATGACAGGTTGTACGCACTGATGGAGCGCTTCTCCACCAACTTCACGAAGTACGCGACCAACACCGACGGCATTCGAGCAATCCCGGTGCTACGCCTAACGCCCGAAGGCGCATAGCCGGCCAGTGGCCAACTGATCTTCGGCGCGGACCCAGTGTCAGCCCGGCCAGCCAAACTGAGGCGATGCCGGAGTTGAACCCCTCCAGCTGATCCATTCTGTAATGCCCCTTTTGTATCCGTTCGTATTCGTGTGTAATACACTCACGAAGAGGCCGGGATGTTCGACCTTGATTTGCTCGCCAGCACCGACCCGTTTGAAATCGACACTCAAGCCGCCCACCTGTTCGAACACCCCAACCGCGGCATCGACGACATCCGCGAGGTTTGGGCCTCCGACCCGCTGTTCTACCCCGCCAAACCACCCGCCCATTGGCTCATGGTCGCTGAGGTCGCCGGTGGCACCGTGTTGATGGTCCCGCTGGCCCCGTCCCGCGAGGGCGATCCCACCCGGTGCCGTCCGATCGGCTGCTATCCGGCCTCCAAAGACCTTGCCGACCAATACCGGAGAGATAGATGAGCCATCAAATGACACCCGACGAGGAATTCGAGTTCTACGCGCGCCCGGAAAACCAGCAGTCCCAAGGGCCCGGGCGGCGCAGACTCACCGCCACCGTGCCCGTGCGGTTTCCCGCAGAACTTCTCGAGCAAGTTCGCGCGGCCGCCGCGGCCGAGGATCGTTCTGTGTCATCCTGGATCCGGCGCGCTGTCGAAAGCGAATTACGTCACCCCGCCTGAGCGCAGCGCAGTGCGGGCGGCCGGGCTAGTCAACCTTCATGATGATTTCACTGCCAGTACGTACAACCGATGCGTTCTACATCGCGCTGATCACAGCGACGTGGCCGGTGATCGAGTTTTGCGCCGTGGGATGGTCGCGGCACCGGCATTGGCACGGTGAGTTTCGTCAAGTCAAACCGCCGCCCCATGACCCAGAAAGCTGAGCGGCAGTGCCTGCCCGCCGTCCCGTGCATAATGCGCAGGCGGGTTCGGCTGAGTGATCGAAAGGGTCAGCGGTGCGGGCGTCACGATATGTGGGTCGGGTCGGTGGGCTCGCAGCGGCTCTGGGCGTGGGTGCGGCAGTGTTTTGCGGGGCTGGGGCGGCGTGGGCGAGTCCCTCCGATACTGATTCAGCGGCGACGCCGGGGGCTACCCGCGGTGGTTCTTCGGCGCCGGCTGCGGCGCCGACGTCCTCGCGTGGGACAGCAGCGAAGGCGCGCGCGGCAATGGTCGGCACCGGCCGGCCTAAGCTTGCTAAGCAGGGGTCGCATCGGATGGCGCCCGGCCCGGCCCATTCCGCCGCGGCTGCATTCTTGCCAACGATGTCCAGCACCGGGATCGCGCACTCGACTGCGATCCCGGGCGGCGGGGTGAACCCGGCCGGGGCGCCGGCCCAGTGGACATCAGGCGTGCCGAGCGGCGCGGCCAGACCCGCCGTGCGGGCCGACACCGGCTCGGTGGCAACGACCGCCAACCAGGCAGTGGTGTCCGCGGCCGCCACTCCTCGGAAGACGCCGCCATTGGGCGAACTGATCGGGAAGGCCATCTTCAACACCTTCGAAGCGGTGGAGAAGTTCGTCGTCGGACCACCGGCACTGCCCCGGTGCAGCACGGTCACGGTGCGCACGTCAAGGGTGCAGATCAACGGACACCCCGTCGACGCCAACTGGTACTTCCCCGCCGGCGCTCCCCAGGGCGTGATTTACCTTCAGCACGGTGTCATGGCCATCGGCCCGATGTACAGCTACACCGCGGCCTATCTGGCCGAGAAGACCAACAGCGTGGTCCTCGCCCCGACGCTGACGTCGAATCTTTTTGCCTCAGATGGCTTCTGGTTGGGCGGCGCGCCGGCGCAGCAGGGCGTCGCCGCGCTCTTCCTGGGCAACCGCGACGCCTTGACCGCGAGCGCGCTGAACGCCGGGTATGCCCATCAGTACGGCCCAGGAAGCGTCCTGCCGACCAAGTTCGTCTTGGCCGGTCATTCCCTGGGCGGTACCACGACATCGGGGGCGGCCGGTTTCTACGCCCAGGCGGTCACTGACGGCGGCATCGACAACAACCTGGCCGGTGTAATCCTCTTCGACGCCACGGCCGGCACCGCTCTGCCAGCCGCGCTGGAAAAACTGAACGGGCTCAAACGGTATGTGCCCGTGCTGGAGATCGGCGCACCCCGCAACAATTTCGACATGCTCACCGCAAGCCGCCCCCACAACTTCAACGGCGTCGTGCTCAACCGGGGCGTCCACATGGATTCGTTGCAGGGCGGCAACCCGCTCATCGAGTTCGCCTCCTATCTGTTCACCCTTGGCTTCCCCCGACCGCAGAATCCGCCGGCCACCCAGATACTGGCCGCGGGCTGGATCAACGACATGCTCGCCGGCAGGCTCGACCCCACAACCGGGGCATGCACGTCCGCCACATGCCAGGGCACCTACGCCGGCCCAGGCGACACCGTCGTCATCGAGACCGACAAAGGCACCGCCACCGCCGTTGTCATCGGCCGGCGACCCGCCGGTGCCGCCGCTCCGGTCAACTCAGCGGTCCAGCAAGAAGCGTCGTAGTCCACACGTGACCGTTCGGCAGAAGTGACTGAACTCACGGTCACCATGGGGCATCGTGGGAAACACACGGAAGCGGAAACAGGTTGAGAGGGGTATGAACTCCCTCAGCCAGCTTCGTCAACTTCGACTTCAGATCGAGGCGCCAATCTTCGATGCGTTGAACGCCGTGGTTCGACCAGCGGTGCGGGTTGGGCTGGGCAATCCGTTACCGGTGGGGGGTGGGCTGATCCTTGTCGAAACCACCGGCCGCCGCAGCGGCCTTCCCCGTCAGGTGCCTCTGGTGGCCGGGCGGGTAGGCAACAGTCTGGTGGTGTCCACGGTTCGGGCCGACTCGCAATGGCTGCGCAATCTGGAGGCTGACCCTCGCGTCCGAGTGTGGCTCACCGGTCGGGCACGGTCTGCCACCGCACATGTTCGCCGCGGGACGCTCAATGTTGTGACACTCACACTCATCAGGGCGTGAGCCCCAAACTGGGCTCAGGCACCTGGCCATCTCCGTGACGGCACGCGCGGCCGGTGGCCGAAGGTACGGTTGCGGCATGCCCCTGCGCTACGTCGATCCCCACAAGAAACGCGGGTTTGGCTACCGGGCCGCCGGGAGTTTCGGACGCTCACCGGCGGGGCAATGGTTCGCCCGCGAGGTCTCGGTGCGTCTTGACCCGTGGCTCTACCGAGCAACGAACGGGCGCGTCACGACCTCGATGGGCATCGTTGTCAACGCCCCACTGGTGACGAACGGCGCCAAATCGGGTCAGCCCCGAGAGGTACAGCTGACCTACTTCCACGACGGCCCCGATCCGATCCTCATCGCCTCGAACTTCGGCGCAGAAAAGCATCCGGCGTGGTACTACAACCTCACAGCGAACCCCGAATGCCGTTTCGGCGGTGAGGAGTTTCGTGCGAGCGAAGTGACCGATTCCGCCGAACACGCACGCCTCTACACGCTGGCCCAGCAGGTCTACGCCGGGTACGGCGATTACCTGGCCAAGACCGCGTCTTATGGACGCCACATTCCCCTCTTCCGACTCAGGGCTGCCCTGTAGCTCCCGCTGAGAAGCGCGTTGATCTCGGGTTTAGTCAAGAGGCGTGGGCCTGCTGTCGCCATTGGTTTTGGACCTCCCGGATCGTCGGCATTCTGCTCAGCGGCAGGGATTCTGTTGTTCGTTGCTTAGAGCTGGGGGGTTTCAACGATCGAACTTGCGACGGTTGGGACTTAATGGGCGGTGCGTAGCTCCCGGATACCGTCGGTGAGGAGATTGATTGCGGCGACGGCGATCACGACCGCGATGATCGCGGCGAGGGTGGGGTCGAGCCAGTAGAAGCGTTGCGTGACGGCAATGACGGCGCCCGCGACTGCCACAGC
>JAPLAO010000150.1 GCA_026393245.1 Mycobacterium sp.
GCAGACCTTCGCCACCGCCGAAGCGCCCGCCCGCCTCGACGACACCGACGACGTCTCGGACCTGCTGGCCAAACTCGAGGCCAGCGTGCGGCGCCGCCGCGAACAATCCGCCGGGGCCGCGCCGGGGCCACCGGCCGGGAAGGCGTCGGCGAGAAAGGCCCCCGCCAAGCCCGCTGTGGCGACGAAGGTCGTCGCCAAGAAGTCCGTCCCCGCGAAGGCCGTCCCCGCGAAGGTCCTCGCCAAGAAGGTCGTCGCCAAGAAGGCACCCGTCACAAAGGCACCCGCACGGAAGGTCGCCGCCAGAAAGTAGAACGTGTTACAAAAACGTTCGAAATTCCGGCTCAGCCGCTTCCGAGATCTTGTTACGGTGAGCGCCGACATGGGAAGAGAGCCGACGTGATCCTCGATAGATTCCGCCTCGACGGACAAGTAGCCGTAGTCACCGGAGCCGGACGCGGGCTGGGTGCGGCAATCGCACTGGCCTTCGCCGAAGTCGGCGCCGACGTGCTGATCGCCTCCCGCACCAAATCCGAGTTGGAGTCGGTCGCCGCCCAGATCGAAGCGGTGGGGCGGCGCGCGCACATCGTCGTCGCCGACCTCGCCCAGCCCGAAGCGACGGCCGCGTTGGCCGCCCAGGCCGTCGAGGCCTTCGGCAAGCTCGACATCGTCGTCAACAACGTCGGCGGCAGCATGCCCAACACGCTGCTGACCACCAGTGTCAAAGAGATGCGGGACGCGTTCACCTTCAACGTGCTCACCGCACACGCGCTCACCATCGCCGCCGTGCCGTTGATGCTCGAGCACTCCGGCGGCGGCAACATCATCAACATCACCTCGACGATGGGCCGGACGGCCGGCCGCGGCTTTGCGGCCTACAGCACCGCCAAAGCCGCACTGGCCCAGTACACCCGGCTCACCGCGCTCGACCTGTGCCCGCGGATCCGGGTCAACGCCATCGCGCCGGGGTCCATCATGACCTCGGCCCTGGAGATCGTGGCCTCCAACGACGCCCTGCGCGATCCCATGGAGAAGGCCACCCCGATGCGTCGCCTCGGGGATCCGGTCGACATCGCCGCCGCCGCCGTCTATCTCGCCTCACCGGCCGGGGATTACCTGACCGGAAAGATGATCGAAGTCGACGGTGGGCTGATGGTGCCCAACCTCGATCTGCCCATTCCGGATCTGTAAACCCGGATCTGCAAACCAGGATCTGCAAACCCCCAACCGCTGAGGAGACCCCATGCCCATTCGCGTCGCACAGATCGGCACCGGCAATGTCGGCACCCACGCACTGAAGACGTTGATCACCAACCCGGATTACGAACTCACCGCCGTGTGGGTGTCCTCGGCGGCCAAGGCGGGTAGGGACGCCGCTGAACTCGTGGGCTTGGATACGCCGACCGGCATCAAGGCCACCAACGATCTCGACGAGGTACTGGCCACCAAGCCCGACTGCGCCGTCTACAACGCCATGGCCGACAACCGGATGCTCGAGGCTCTGGAGGACTACCGCCGCATCCTGGCCGCCGGCGTCAACGTGGTGGGCAGCGGGCCGGTGTTCCTGCAGTGGCCCTGGAAGGTGATCCCGGATGAGATGATCACCCCGCTGGAAGATGCTGCGCGCCAGGGTAAGTCGAGTCTGTTCGTCAACGGCATCGATCCGGGATTTGCCAACGACCTGTTCCCGATGGCGCTCGCAGGCACCTGTCAGAGCGTCGAACAGGTGCGCTGTATGGAAATCGTCAACTACGCCACCTACGACAGCGCCACGGTGATGTTCGACGTCATGGGCTTCGGCAAGCCGATGGACGAGATCCCGATGCTGCTGCAACCCGGCGTACTGAGCATCGCCTGGGGTTCGGTGGTTCGCCAGATCGCTGCCGGCTTGGGCGTGGAACTCGACGGCATCGAGGAGGTCTACGTCCGCGAACCAGCCCCGGAAGCCTTCGACATCTCCTCCGGCCATATCGCCAAAGGCACCGCCGCGGCTCTTCGCTTCGAGGTGATCGGACTCGTCGACGGCGCCCCGGTAGTCGTGCTCGAGCACATCACCCGGCTGACCGATGACATCTGTCCCGACTGGCCGCAACCCGCGCAGGACGGCGGCAACTACCGCATCGAGATCACCGGTGAACCGTGTTACGCCATGGACATCTGCCTGACCAGCCGCAACGGCGACCACAATTTCGCCGGCGTGCTGGCCACCGCAACCCGGCTCGTCAACGCGATTCCCGCCGTCATCGCCGCCGAGCCGGGCATCCGCACCACCCTGGACCTGCCGCTGGTGACCGGCAAGGGGTTGTACGCTGGCCGCAAGGGCTAATCAAATTCCGGCAGCGGAGGGTTATGGCCGCGGCGACCGGTGACGTGCGGCGCATCGCCGCCCTGCTGATCGCTCCGGCCGTCGCCATCCTGCTCGCCGCGCCGGCCGCGGCCACCCCGGAGTGCATCGACATCGCACCCAACACCCGGATGTGCCAGACACCCGGGCACCTGGCGATCGTCACCTCGCCCGACCCGGCCCTGACCAACCCCTACCCGGGCTGGGGCTACGGCGGCCTCGGGTACGGGCTCGGCGGTTTCTGGTTCGGCCGGTGAAACCGGACCACACCCGGATCCCAGTGAAGCCGGGCTGGACGCTGCTCGGGCCGGCCTTCGTCGCCGCGATCGCCTATGTCGATCCCGGAAACATTGCGGCTAACGTGAGCGCCGGGTCGCAGTTCGGTTTCCTGTTGGTGTGGGTGATCGTCGTCGCCAACGTGATGGCGGGCCTGGTGCAGTACCTCAGCGCCAAACTGGGCCTCGTGACGGGGTGCACACTTCCCGAGGCGGTGCGCGACCGGACCCGCACCCCAACCCGTATCGCCTACTGGGTTCAGGCCGAACTGGTGGCCATCGCGACCGACGTAGCCGAGATCATCGGCGGTGCGATCGCACTGCACCTGCTCTTCGGCCTGCCCCTGATGCTCGGCGGGGTGATCACCGGGGTGGTGTCGCTGCTGCTGCTGGGGATCGGAGATCGCAACGGGCAGAGGGTATTCGAGCGGGTCATCATCGGCCTGCTGTTGGTCATCACCATCGGCTTCCTGGCCAGCCTGGTGGTGAATCCGCCGCCGCCGTCCGATGTGATCGGTGGATTAGTTCCCCGGTTCGACGGGGTGCAGAGCGTCGTGCTGGCCACGGCCATGCTCGGCGCGACCGTGATGCCGCACGCGGTGTACCTACACTCCGGACTTGCCCGCGACCGGCACGGTCACCCGGGTCCGGGGCGGGACCGGGCCGTGCTGCTGCGGGCGACTCGATGGGACGTCGGCATCGCAATGGTTCTCGCCGGCACGGTAAACCTGGCTCTGCTGCTGGTGGCGGCGACCAACCTGCGCGGCCGGGCCGGTACCGACACCATCGAGGGAGCGCACGCCGCGGTCGGCGAGACGCTGGGACCAACCGTGGCACTGTTCTTCGCGATCGGCCTGCTGGCGTCCGGGATGGCCTCGAGCTCGGTCGGCGCGTCCGCCGGCGCGATGATCATGTCGGGTCTGCTTCGTAAGTCCTTCCCGCTGCTGGTGCGCCGTCTGGTCACCCTGATACCGGCACTCGCGGTGCTGGCCAGCGGTGTCGATCCGACTCGCGCGCTGGTGCTCTCCCAGGTTGTTCTGTCGTTCGGGATCCCGTTCGCTCTGGTGCCACTGATGCGGGTGACCTCGGACCGTTCAGTGATGGGCGCCGACGCGAACTCACGCCTGACCTCGGTACTGGGCTGGTTGGTGGCCGCGGTTATTACGCTGCTCAACGTGGCGCTGATCTACCTCACCCTCAGCTGATGGAACGGCACAGCTACTTCGCGTATGGCTCCAATCTGTGCGCGGAACAGATGGCCCGCCGCTGCCCGGATGCCGCGGACCCATTACCGGCCGTACTGGCCGACCACGACTGGCTGATCAACGAGCGCGGGGTGGCAACGCTCGAGCCGTTCATCGGGAGCACTGTCCACGGCGTGCTGTGGACGTTGACCGACAATGACCTGGCGAACCTGGACCGCACCGAAGGCGTCCCCCACAGCTATCGCCGGGACCGGTTGAGGGTTCACACCGCGCTCGGCCCGTCGAGTCCGTGGGTCTATATCGACCACCGGGTGCAGCCGGGAGCTCCCCGCCCCGGCTATCTGGACCGCATCATCGCCGGGGCCGTCCACCACGGCCTGCCGAACCAGTGGATCGATTTCCTGCGGCGCTGGGATCCCGCGCACTGGCCGATGTCGCATTCGCATTCCAACGATGCTGGGCCGCAATCACTCTCGGAGTTGTTGGCTAATCCCGACGTGGACGAAGTCAGCACTCTGCGATCCCGCTTCGGATTTCTGGCCATCCACGGCGGCGGTCTTGAACAGATGACCGATGTGATCGCCGAACGCGCTGCCGAACAGGCCGGCGCATCGGTGTACCTGCTTCGCCACCCGGCCGACTACCCGCACCACCTGCCCTCGGCACGCTATCTGCCCGAGCAGTCGGCACGCCTGGCCGAGTTCCTCGACCACGTCGACGTCGTGGTGTCGCTGCACGGCTACGGCCGGGTGGGTCGCAGCACACAGATTTTGGCCGGCGGCGGCAACCGGGAGCTGGCCGGCCTTTTGGCCGAATGCCTCACGGTTCCGGGGTATCAGGTGGTTACCGATCTCGGCTCCATTCCCCGCGAGTTGCGCGGACTGCACCCCGACAATCCGGTGAACCGGGTGCGCGGCGGCGGAGCGCAGTTAGAGCTGTCCTCGCGGGTACGCGGGACCAGCCCGCGCAGCCAGTTGCCCCGCGACGACGGTCTGACACCGGCAACCGCCGCGCTAGTGGCCGGACTGGTCGCCGCAGCCGGATCGTGGCGGGTCGGCAGAGGTGACGGTGATAGCCGTCACAGCGAACCAATCCCGGGACCTGGCGGCTCCGAATAGGAGTCGTGCACACCGCATCCACACCCGCGCTCTATCCCACCCGGGTCACCCATCTGCACCGTTCGCCGGTGCAGCACTATGCCGAGCACCGCAGCTACAGCTGGTACGTCGACGTCGACGAACTGCCGCGGCTGCCCTGGTGGCTGCGGCCGTTCGCCCGGTTCGAGGGCGTCGACCACTTCGAGGGTGATCCCCAGGACACGGTGCTTGATCGGGTGGACACGTTCCTGGCCACCCAGGGCATATTCCTGGCCGGCGGGCGGATCACCGCCCTACTGATGCCGCGGGTCCTCGGACGCGCCTTCAACCCCCTAAGCCTGTTCTGGTGCCACGACGCGGCGGGTGCGCTGCGCTGCGTCGTCGCCGAGGTACAGAACCTCAGCGGTGAGCGCAGCGCCTACCTGGTGCCGCCGGACGAAGACGGCCCGGTGCCGGTCGTCGGTGCACTCCGCAACGCCGGACTCCAGGGCGACGACGGATACTTCCTCCTGCGCGTGCCGGCTCCCGGTGAACACCTCGATCTGACGGTCTCCCAGCACCGCGATAACCACGCCGCGCGGGTGGCCACCTGGCGCGGCGAACGCCGCCGGGCGAGCCTCGGTCAGATCCTGCTCATGCAATTCACCAATCCACTTGCTCCGCAGATGGCGGCCCTGAGTCTGCGGATACAGGCGCTCATCCTGAGCTGGCGCGGTGTGTCATCCGTACCCGACACGGCCATCGCGGCTCCGAACCGGGTCACCGAGACCAAGGCCGTCCACGCCGCCGGTTGGACGCCCAGCAGCCGTTCGCTGGCACCGTCGTGACGCAGTTACTGGACCGCCGACTGTCAGACCGCCGACTCTTGGACCCGCGCCTTGACCGCCCAGTTACGCTTCGGGTCAATGTTTCCCTTAACGATCGGCCCGCTCCGGTGAGCGCCGCCGATCTCGACGCTCTGCTGCGCCGCGTCGCGCAGCGCGATGCAGAAGCGTTCGCGGCCCTCTACGACGCCACCCGATCCCGGGTCTACGGCATGGTCACCAGGGTGCTGCGTGATCGCGGGTACAGCGAAGAGACCACCCAGGATGTCTATCTTCAGGTGTGGCGATCCGCGGAGAGCTACGACCCGGCCTCCGGTAGCGCGCTGGCGTGGCTGCTGACCCTGGCACACAGGCGGGCAGTGGATCGGGTGCGGGCCGAACAGGCTGCCACCCAACGTGATTCGCGCTACGGTGCGGCCACGCTGGAGCGCCCGGCGGATCACGTCAGCGACGCGGTGATCTCCGGCGAGGAGCGTCGACGAGTGGTGGCCTGCCTGGATGGCCTGACCGACCTTCAGCGCGAGTGCATCGAACTCGCCTACTACCAGGGCATGACCTATGTTCAGGTCTCTGAGCGCCTGTCGGCGAATCTTGCCACCGTGAAATCGCGGATGCGCGACGGGTTGCGGGGCCTGCGCAACTGCCTGGGCGTGCGGTGAGGACGCGGCGATGACTCGACCATATTCCCCCGACGAACTGCTGGATCTGGCAGTCCCGTACGCACTACATGCCCTACCCGACGCCGAACGCGACATCATTGAGAGCGAGTTGGCCACCGCACCGCGGGTGGTAGCCGACGCCTTCTATGACGAGGTCCGCGCGGTCCGCGAGACCATGGCCGTGGTGTCGGCGGTCAATGCCCAAGAACCTTCTTCCGATCTGCGCGGCCGAGTGCTGTCGTCGGTCGCCGGCGACAACGTCCGAACCCTGGGGTCACCGCGCCGGCGCACCGCCTGGCTGTCGGCCGCGGCGGCCTTGGCGGTCGGCCTGAGCGCCGTCGGTATCGGGCTGTCTCAACGGCCCGCAGCACCGCAACCGTCGACCGCGCAGCAGGTGTTCGCGGCCTCGGACGTTCACACCATCTCCGGGGCGATTCCGGCGGGCGGTACCGCGACGGTGGTGTTCTCCCGGGTTCGCAACGCCGGCGTGCTGGTCATGAATGACGTGCCGCCGCCGTCGCCGGGCACGGTCTATCAGATGTGGTTGGTGGGCAAAGATGGCGCGACATCGGCCGGGACGATGGACGCTACGGCGGTCTCTCCGTCGACCACGGCCGAACTGATCAACCTCGGTGACTGCACAAAACTCAAGTTCACCGTGGAGCCAGGTTCGGGCTCGACGCAACCCACCGGTCAGGTCATCGCCGAGCTGCCGTTAATCTAAATTCTCGATGACAAGAGATTTCCGCTTCGGTATCGGGCTGCGCTCAATAAAATCCCCGGATCGGTTGCGCGAGAAGGTTCGTAAGTTCGAAGACCTCGGATACGACGTCATCCATTTCCCCGATCACATCGGTGCTCCCGCGCCCTTTCCGGCCATGGTGGCTGCCGCCGCGGCCGCACGCACGATCCGGGTGGGAACCTTCGTCCTCAACGCCGCCTTCTACTCGCCGGCACTGCTCGCCCGCGACGCAGTCGACACCGATCTGCTCTCCGACGGCCGGCTCGAACTCGGGCTGGGAACCGGCTATGTCCGCGAAGAATTCGAAGCTGCTGAAATTCCGTATCCCACTGCCGGGCAACGCGTTGCGCACTTGCGCCATGTGACGACCTATCTCAAAGGCGTAGCGCCGACTATTCCGCTGCTGATCGCCGGAAACGGCGACCGGGTGCTCACCATCGCCGCGCAGCACGCCGACATCATCGGCCTCACCGGTGGCGGCATTCCGGAGAGTCCCGGCGACGACCCACTGGCGGAGCGCGTCGATTTCGTCCGCGCCGCCGCCGGCGACCGCGTCGACGATCTCGAACTCAACCTTGCCATCACCGCGGTGCCCACCGATTCGTCTGGCATACCGGATCTCACACTGACGCGGGCGTACTTCCCGGACGCCACCGATGAGCAACTACTGGCCATGCCCACCGTCCTCCAGGGATCCCCGGGCGAGATGGCCGACACATTGCGAGCCCAGCGGGAGCGCTACGGAATCACCTACTTCACCGTGCAGGATTATCACGGCGCGAATTTCGCACACGTCATCGACGCACTGCGCTGAGTGCGGCAAACGCGGCGTAAACTTCGACGCGCCCCGCCCTCGTAGCTCAGGGGATAGAGCACGGCTCTCCTAAAGCCGGTGTCGCAAGTTCGAGTCTTGCCGGGGGCACGTCAGCGTGATTTTTCGATCCACTCGCGGTCACAGCAGAGGGCAGCGAACATGCGGTCCGCGGTCCGGACCCCCAACTGCCTCGGCCGGCGCTGAGGACAGCCCCCGAACGAAATAGCCCCGAACCGCGCGCGGCGGTTCGGGGCCAGTTCGTTGCCTTACGGCGTAGCGCGCGTGACGCTTACTTGGCTGCCGCGCGGGCCGCAGCCGACCTGGCGTGACCAGCGGAGCTGGCGGCCTTTGCGGTTGCGCGACCGAGTGCCGAACGGCCGGCGCTAGCGGTGTCAGCCTTTGCGGTGCCCGCGGCACTGTTGTCAGCCTTTGCGGTGCCCGCGGCACTGCTGTCAGCAGCCGCCGGAGCGGCAACCGCAGCCGTACGCGCCGCCACCACAGACTTGGCACCGACAACAGCCGCAGCCTTCACTGCACCGGCCGGTGCCGGCGCCTGAATTCCGAGCTGGCTGGTGACGTAGGAGACCAGTCCGGGGACGCCGGTGGCGGAGCCGTTGTACCCGCTGAAGTAGGCGTTGGCCAGCAGGCCGTTGCCGATCGCCACGGGGCCGAGGTTGATCTGCGGAGTCATCGAAGTGACGCTGAGGACGATGTTCTTCACCAGATCCGACTGCGGTCCACCGAACTGGCTGGTGACGTAGGCGACCACACCGGGAACACCGGTGACGACGCCGGTACCGGTGTCGAAACCGGTGTAGTAGGCATTCGCCAGCAGCGAGTTGCCGACCGCGACCGGGCCCAGATTGAACACCGGGATCCCTGCGGTGACCGAGAGAACCTGCGCCTGGTTGCTATCCAGGAAGTTGGTGATGAAGCTTCCGACATTGCCGAAGCCGCCGCCTCCACCGCCGCCCCAGCCGTGGTGATCATCGTCGCCCTCGTCCTCGTCGTCATCGTCATAAGAGCCAGCACCCTGGGCCTGCGAGCCGCCGCCCCCGTGACCGTGCCCCTCGGACTTCCCCTGCCACTCGGAATACGACATCAAATTGATGGCGGTTGACATCGTCGTCGCGGCGGGCGCCGAGGCCAACGTGATGTCGTCGCCGGCGTTGATCGTCGGCGTCGCGGCAATGAGCGCACCGGCGGTGGCCAACGCCGCTCCGGTGACGGCCACGTGGCGAGTAAGACTGGTCATTTCAGAGTCCCTCCGGTTGCGTTCGCGGCAGAGCGCAGCGAACTTAAGTTTGTCTAACAATATGCTGAGAGCGACGTAAGTGACCTTATCGCATGGGTTTGCCCGTCGCAAACGATAGAGCCGCATCGACCGCGTCAATTCGGCGAGCCGGGGTCACTCACCGACCCCACGCCGACATACCGGCACGGCGCTCACCATGACTGTAGTAATTTTGGGCATGTGACCGGAAATATCTGGATATTGGGCGGTTACCAAAGCGATTTCGCCCGTAACCTGACCCGCGAAGGTCGTGATTTCGCCGATCTGACCCGCGAGTTGGTGGACCAGACCCTGGCCGAATCGGGTATCGGCGCCGCCGATATCGACGTCGTGCACGTCGCCAACGCCTTCGGCGAGATGTTCGCTCAGCAAGGCCATCTGGGTGCCATGCCGGCCACCGTCTGTCCGGGCCTGTGGGATTCTCCGGCAACGCGGCACGAGGCGGCCTGCGCATCGGGAAGTGTCGCGGCGCTGGCCGCGATCGCCGACCTGCGAGCCGGCAACTACCGGACCGCCCTGGTGGTCGGGCTGGAACTGGAAAAGACGGTTCCCGGGGACACCGCAGCCCGGCACTTGGGCGCGGCAGCCTGGACCGGACACGAGGGCGCCGACGCGAAATTCCTCTGGCCGTCGATGTTCGCCGAGGTCGCTGAGGAATACGACCGCCGATTCGGCATCGACGAGGGCCACCTGCATGCGATTGCCGCGATCAACCTCGCCAACGCCCGACGCAATCCCAATGCCCAGACCCGCGACTGGCAGGTGCCCGATCTGGTGGCCGAAGGCGGCGACGATTCAGTCAACCCGCGCATCGAAGGTCGGATCCGCAGGTTCGACTGCAGCCAGATGACCGACGGCGGCGCCGGTGTCGTCCTCGTCGGCGATGAGTTCCTCGATGATCACCCGGGCGTGCGACCGATCGGGCTGATCGAGGGCTGGGGACACCGCACCGTCGGGCTGGGCCTGCGCCAGAAACTTGATCGCGATGCCGGCAATCCCTACGTGGCGCCCCATGTGCGCGCCGCCGTGCACGATGCGTTCGGCCGCGCGCAGGTGGGCCTCGACGACATGGATGGTTTCGAGGTGCACGACTGCTTTACCCCCAGCGAGTACCTGGCGATCGATCACATCGGACTGACCGGGCCGGGCGAGTCGTGGAAGGCAATCGAGAACGGCGATATCGAGATCGGCGGCCGACTACCGATCAACCCCAGCGGTGGCCTGATCGGCGGCGGCCACCCGGTCGGAGCCTCCGGCATCCGGATGATGCTCGATGCGGCCAAACAGGTCAGCGGCCTGGCCGGCGATTATCAGGTGGATGGCGCCCGACGATTCGGAACCCTCAACTTCGGCGGAAGTACCGCCACCACAGTGAGTTTCGTGATCGGCACCGGCGACCGCGGCATGATCGGTGGCGCCCATGGACGTTGAGATCGTCGGCAAGTTCCTGTCCACCCTGCCCGAGGATGATGACCACCCGTACCGAACCGGACCGTGGCGGCCGCAGACGACCGAATGGGACGCTGACGACCTGACGGTGATCGACGGCGAGATCCCCACCGACCTCGACGGGATCTATCTCCGTAACACCGAGAATCCACTGCACCCGGCGCTGAAGTCCTACCACCCGTTCGACGGTGATGCCATGCTGCACGTCGTCGGCTTCCGGGACGGAAAAGCGTTCTACCGCAACCGGTTTGTGCGCACCGAGGCATTCGAGGCCGAGAACACCGCCGGTGGTCCGCTGTGGCCGGGACTGGCTGAGCCCCTGTCGCTGGCCAAGGTCGACCACGGCTGGGGTGCGCGAACCCTGCTCAAGGATGCCTCGAGTACCGATGTCGTGGTGCACCGCGGCACCGCGCTGACGAGTTTCTATCAGTGTGGCGATCTCTACCGCGTCGACCCCTTGACCGCCGACACGCTCGGCAAGGCCACCTTCAACGGCAGATTCCCGGCGGAGTGGGGTGTGTCGGCGCACCCGAAGGTCGACAGCCGCACCGACGAGATGATGTTCTTCAA
>JAPLAO010000287.1 GCA_026393245.1 Mycobacterium sp.
GCTAGACGCATCATGCCGGGTCACTTCGGTGAGGTGTTCCAGGCAGGTTGCCCGAGCGGCCAATGGGAGCGGACTGTAAATCCGTCGGCTAACGCCTACACAGGTTCGAATCCTGTACCTGCCACACGCTGTCGTACGCCGACCCCGGCACACCAGAATTTTGCTGAGGGATGAATCCCGGCGGCCGTCGCACACCGTCATCACAGCTCAGGGCCATCGTGCCGTGCGCAGATCCTTGCGCGTGGGCGTCACGACCCGGGAGATTGCGGTAAGCTTATAGAATCCTGAGAAATTTGCTGTCGAGGTTTGGAGTGCGTCATGGGACAGGGTCAAAAGAGTCGTCGTCGCGGAGATATCGGCGGTCGCCATCGATTGGCTGCCGGGTCAAAGCGGTTGGTTTCCGACGCTTCGGGCCAGTGGTCGCTGACACCGGTTGATCGCCCGAGCCAGTACGTCGGCCGGGTTGGCGCCTTGGCGATACTCCTCGGCGTCGGCGCCGCGATCACCGGTCTGCCGGCCGTCGCTGCGGCGGACACCGGGGCGGGTACGGACACGACTGTCGCGACGGACGCAACGGACTCGTCTCCGGCGCCGGCGCCGCGGCGTCCGTCCCGCGGTGCCCGCGCTGACGCTGCCGATTCCACGTCGACGCCGTCGACGGATCCTTCGGACAACGGGCGGCCCCGACGGGGTTCGACCAACCCCGGTTCGACCAAGCCCGGTTCGACCAACCCCGGTTCGACCAACCCCGCAAGCGCCGCCAGTATCGCACCCGCACGGCACGGCGATTCGCAAAAGACCGCGACGCCGGCCCCGGCCATCAGCGGTCCGGACACTTCCGGGCCGCGGGCATCCACCGATTCGGTTGTGGTGAGCCAGGTTTCGGCCGCGGCAGACACCGCGCCGACCGCACCGGAAACCGTCGAGGCCGCCCAGGAGATCGCACCCGCAGCGTCCACGTCGGCGCCGGCGGCACCGGTCATGACGACGGCCGCCGCCCGAGGCGCATTGTCGGGCACAGGCCTGAATCCGTTCGCGTGGCTGGGCGGCGGCAGCGATCCGCTGGCCCCCCTCGCCGCGCCGTTCGCCTGGGCAACGCTGGCCGTGAGCCGACGTGACCTGTCCGGCGTCCGATTCACGGCTGCCCCGGCCGCCGCGGTGAGCTCCGGAGAGCCGGCCGCTGCTGCAGTGGTGACGAATTCGCCGCTGACCGACCTGCTGAGCCGAGCCGATGCCCAGGTGGCGATCTTCGCGGCGGCCAAGCAGTTCGTCCTGACGGTGGTTGCCGGCGGTAATGAGGCCGCGGCGCTGCAGACCGGGCTTGCGGCTCTGGATGCCAACCCGCTATTCCAGAACTTCTCGTGGAACACCGTGCTGGCCGATCCTGGCTTGGCGCAGGCCCTGGGCGGCACCGTGACGTCGGTCATCACCGGGTTGGCTGCCGATGCGCAGGTTCAGGCGGCAATCGGCGAGCGGCTCACCGGATACCTCACCTCGGCTATGGGCAATAACCCGGCCGCGGCCGGGATCGCCGCGACGGTCAGTGACGCTGTTGTCGGCCTGCTGGCCAACCCCGCAGCCGGTGCCGGACTGGGAGTTGTGGGCGGCACAGCCGTCACCGTTCTGCTGAGCCAGCCCGGCGTGGTCGCAGCAGTGGGTGACGCGGCCGGTCAGTACGTCGCGGTGGCAGCAGGAAGCAATTCCTCCGCCGCAGCCGAAGCCGCATGGCAGTCGCTGCAAGCCGACTCGGCGTTCCAGGACGCGGTAGGTGTCGCCGTCACCGCGGCCGTGACTGCCGGGTTGACCAACACCGGTCTGGTGAAGGCACTGGGCACAGCCGTCACCGACGTGGTCTCCGGAGTGGCAGTCGACCCGGCCCTGCAGGCGATTCTCGCCCAGCAGGTTTCCGGCTATGTGAACGCCGCGTTCGCGGGTACTCCCGCGGCGGGGATCGCCCCGGCCCTCGGTGATGTCATCGTCGGTGTGATGTCCAACCCGGCTGTCACCGGGGCACTCGCCGACGTCGCCGGTTCGATTTTGGTGGAC
>JAPLAO010000269.1 GCA_026393245.1 Mycobacterium sp.
CGCAGGGCAACCGATATCCGCGATCAGGTGGCACTGCTCGCCGATGAGGCACTACCACTGCGCACCGACCCGGCCCGGGCGATCGACGTCGATATCGACTTGGGTTCCGGCCGCCGGCTGACCGGTACCGTCGCACCGGTTTTCGGCGACCGGTTGGTGACGGCCACCTACTCCAAACTCGACGGCAAGCATCTGCTGGCGGCATGGATTCCCCTGCTGGCCTTGACAGCTCACGCGCCGGGCGCCGACTGGTCAGCCGCCTGCGTCGGCCGTCCGAAGCGGGGCACCCAGCCGCGACGCGAGTTCCTCGGCCGGCCCGACGTGGAGGCGGTTGAGTTACTGCGTGATCTTGTCGCCATCTACGACGCGGGCCGAAGCGAACCGGTTCCGTTGCCGCTGAAGACCTCCTATGCCTGGGCGCAGGCCCGGTACAGCGGTGACGATCCTGTCGCAGAGAGTTCCCGGCGCTGGCGCTCGGGCGGGTTTCCCGGCGACGACCAGCAACCGGCACATGCGCGGGCGTGGGGCAGCGGTGCCCCGTTGTCGCACCTGATGCAACCGGTTCGGCCGGGCGAGGAGCACCCCGGCGAGGACAACCGGCTGGGTGCCTACGCGGCCCGGCTCTGGCTGCCGATGCTGCGAGCACAGCGGGGGAGTCGGTGATGGAGTCGACGCGTTTCAATCTCCTCGGTGCGTTACCGCAGCCGGCTTCGACGCTGGTGCTGGAGGCCAGTGCGGGAACGGGCAAGACGTTCGCGTTGGCCGGTCTGGTGACCCGCTATATCGCCGAGGGTGAAGCCACGCTCGACGAGATGTTGCTGATCACCTTTACCCGCGCGGCAAGCCGGGAACTGCGGGACCGGGTGCGCCGTCAGATCGCCGATGCACTGGCCGCTTTCGACGACCCCGACCTGGTGGGCGAGAATCAGGTCGTGCGCCACCTGCTGGCGGGCACGCCTGATGAACTCGCGCAGCGGCGCACCCGGCTCGCCGATGCACTGGCCGGTTTCGATGCGGCGACGATCGCGACCATCCACCAGTTCTGCGGCCTGGTGCTGACATCGCTGGGGGTGGCCGGCGACACCGACGACGGCGTGACACTGGCGGAAAGCCTTGACGAACTCGTCACCGAGATCGTCGACGATCTCTACCTCGCCCGCCCGGCACGCCCTCGAACTCGCCCGCGAGGTGGTGAACAATCCGTCGACCCAACTGCGACCGCGCGACCCCGATCCCGACACCCAGGCCGCCGCACGGGTCGATTTCGCCAAGGCGGTTCTGGCCGAACTGGAAATCCGCAAGCGCCGCCGCCGCATCGTCGGCTACGACGACCTGCTGAGCAGACTGGCCGGTGCCCTCGAGGGTGACGACTCTCCGGCGCGACTCCGGATGAGCCGGCGTTGGCCCATCGTGATGGTCGACGAGTTCCAGGACACCGACCCGGTGCAGTGGAAGGTTCTCGAACGGGCCTTCAGCGGGGTGTCGACACTCGTGCTGATCGGCGATCCGAAGCAGGCGATCTATGCCTTCCGCGGGGGTGACATCGTCACGTACCTCGGCGCGGCCGCGACCGCCGGCGAGAAGCAGACCCTCGGCGTCAACTGGCGCAGTGATGAGGCACTCGTAAAACGCCTGCAGGCCGTGCTGTGCGGCGCCGAACTCGGCGATCCGCGGATCGTGGTCCACAAGGTCGAGGCGCACCACACCGGTAGCCGGCTTGCCGGGGCGCCGTGTTCAGACCCGTTCCGGCTTCGGGTGGTTCCGCGGGCAGCGTTGGGCCACAGGGGAACTCAGAAGATCCCGATCGACGATCTGCGATCTTTCATCGGTCAGGATCTGGCCTCGGAGATCGCCGCGCTACTGGCCAGCCCGGCGACCTTTGACGGCAGAAAGGTGGCAGCCGGCGATATCGCGGTGATTGTGGAGAAGCGCAGGGATGCCCGCGTGTGTTTCCAGGCCCTGACCGACGCGGGCATTCCAGCCGTCTACACCGGTGACTCCGATGTGTTCTCCGCGGAGGCGTGCGATGACTGGCTGGCCCTGCTGGAGGCATTCGACCAACCGCACCGATCCGGCGTGGTCCGGGCCGCCGCGGCGACGATGTTCTTCGGGCACAGTGCCGAAGAGCTTGCGGTACAGGGTGATGCGCTGACCGACCGGGTAGCCGACACCATCCGCGAATGGGCCGACCATGCCCGGAACTGCGGTGTGGCCGCGGTGTTCGAGGCAGCCCGGCTGGGCGGGATGGCCGACCGGCTGTTGTCCCGCCGGGGCGGCGAGCGCTATCTGACCGATATGGCGCATGTGACGCAGCTTCTGCAGGAGACCGCCCACCGCGAGCACTACACCCTGCCCGCCCTGCGGGACTGGTTGCGCAACCGCCGAGAGGAACGCGCCGGCGATACCGAGCGCAACCGACGCCTCGACAGTGATGCCGCCGCCGTCCAGGTCATGACGGTGCACGGCAGCAAGGGCCTGCAGTACCCGATCGTGTATCTGCCATTCGCCTTCAATCGCAATGTGCAGGACCGCGACCTGGTGCTGTTCCATGACGGCGACACGCGGTGTCTGCACATCGGCGGCCGCGATAGTCCGGACCACGCCGAAGTCCTGGCATTGGGCCGCCGGGAAAGTGCCAGCGACGACAGCCGGTTGATTTACGTCGCCTTGACGCGGGCCCAGGTCCAGGTCGTTGCCTGGTGGGCCCCATCGAAGGATGAACCCAACGGCGGCCTGTCCCGGTTGTTGCGTGATCGCCGGCCCGGCCAGACCACGGTGCGCACCCGGTGCGAACCACCGACCATCACCGACGCCGAGGCACTCGAGCGCTTCCGTGAGTGGGAGGCGGCCGGTGGGCCGGTGGTCGAGGTGGCGGATATCGCGCCGTTGGTACCGCCTCTGATTGAGCTGTCGTCGGCGGAGTTGTCCGCGCGGCATTTCCACCGCGGTATCGACACCACCTGGCGGCGGACGTCGTACTCCGGACTGGTCCGGTCGGCACAGGAGAACGCCGGGGTGAGCAGCGAACCAGAAGTCGTCGAACTCGATGACGAGGTGACCGATCTGGCTCTGGTGACACCGGCGGAGGGCTCCGAGGTGCCGTCCCCCATGGCGGAGTTGCCCACCGGTGCCAAGTTCGGAACGCTGGTCCACGCCGTACTGGAGACCGCCGATCCGCAGGCCGATGACCTCGCCGTCGAACTGCGCATACAGATCGGGACGCATGCGGTGTGGTGGCCGGTGAATGTCCCGGCCGCGCAACTGGCCGACGCGCTTGTGCCGATGCACGATACCTCGCTGGGCCCGCTTGCCGAGGGTCTCACGCTGCGTCAGATCGGGTTGTCAGATCGGTTGTGCGAGTTGGATTTCGAGTTCCCCCTTGCCGGTGGTGATCTGCGCACGGACTCCCCCGACATCCGGCTCGCCGACGTCGGCCGGCTACTCGCCCAGCATCTTCCCGCAGATGACCCACTTGTTTCCTATGTCGGTCGGCTCACCGATGCGGCCCTGGGCAGCCAGTCGCTGCGCGGCTATCTCAGCGGATCGCTGGATGTCGTGCTGCGCATCCCCGACGACGCAGGCGGCTTCCGCTACCTGGTGGCTGATTACAAGACGAACTGGCTCGGCGATAACGATCGTCCGCTGACCGCCGCCGACTACGCCGCAACCCGGATGGCCGAGGCGATGCTGCACTCCGACTATCCGCTACAGGCGCTGCTGTACTGCGTTGTGCTGCATCGCTTTCTGCGCTGGCGGCAACCGGGTTACGACCCGAACCGCCACCTCGGCGGTGTGCTCTACCTGTTCGTCCGGGGCATGTGCGGTCCGGACACCCCGCTGACCGACGGCCACCCCGCCGGGGTGTTCAGTTGGCGGCCACCGGCCGCACTGGTGGTGGCGCTGTCGGATCTGCTCGACGGCCGGAAGGCGGCACCGTGATCATCGATGTGTCCGACGACGCCGACTGGCGGCGCAGTGTGTCGGCCACCGGACTGCTGCGCGAGTTCAACGATGCCGGGGTGATCGAATCGGCGGATGTGCTGGTGGCCCAGCGGCTGACCGAACTCGCCGCCGAACCCGATGAGCGGGTTGCGCTGGCTGTCGCACTCACCGTCCGCGCGGTCCGCGGCGGATCGGTGTGCATTGACCTTGCACAGATCGCCGAGCAGGCTGACGTTCCCGCCCTGCCCTGGCCCGCGCCGGCCGAGTTCGTGGCCGCGGTGTCGGCCAGCCCGCTGTGCGCCGATCCGCCGGTGCTGCACCTCGAGGACGGTCTGCTCTACCTCGACCGCTACTGGATCGAGGAATGCCGGGTTGCCGCGGATGTGCTGGCGCTGGCCGGTGCGCCCCGGACTGGCTCTGTCCCCGATATCACGCGGCTCTTCCCGGACAGCTACGTCGAACAGCGCGGGGCAGCCGCACTGGCGCTGTCGCGTGCGTTGACGGTGCTGACCGGCGGACCGGGAACCGGCAAGACCACCACGGTCGCCAGGCTTCTGGCACTGCTGGCCGAACAGGCCGAGACCGACGGGAAACCGGGGCTTCGGATTGCGCTGGCCGCGCCGACGGGTAAGGCCGCCGCACGTCTGCTCGAGGCCGTCGCGTTGGAAGTGGCCAAGTTGGAATCCGCCGACCGGGACCGATTGCCGGTGTTGGCGGCGACCACGCTGCACCGGCTGTTGGGTGGCCGACCGGACACTGCGTCGCGATTCCATGATGTGATCGTCGTCGGCGAGACGTCGATGGTGTCATTGACCATGATGGCCCGGCTGCTGGAGGCTGTGCGGCCGGAATCCCGGCTGGTTCTGGTGGGCGACGCGGACCAACTCGCCTCGGTGGAGGCCGGTGCGGTGCTCGCCGATCTGGTCGAAGGTCTCGCCGGTATACCGGACTCCCCGGTCGCCACGCTGGTGACCCCGCACCGATTCGGTGAGTCGATCGGCGCGCTGGCCGAAGCGATCCGCACCGGCGATGCCGATGCGGCCGTCGAGGTGCTCACTGCCGGAGGTGAGCATATCGAGTGGATCGATACCGCCCAGCCGGCTGAGATTTTGCGCAAAGTCCTTGTGCCGCATGCTCTTCGGCTGCGCGGGGCTGCGGTACTCGGTGATGCCGAGGCGGCGCTGGCTACCTTGGAGCAGCACCGGTTGCTGTGCGCGCACCGGCGCGGGCCGTTCGGGGTGGAGCACTGGAACCGCCAGATCGAACGCTGGCTCGCTGAGCAGACCGATATGCCGCTGTGGGCCGCCTGGTACGTCGGTCGGCCAGTGCTGGTGACGGCCAACGACTACGGACTCGGTCTGCTCAACGGCGATACCGGCGTCGTGGTGCTGCGGGACGGCGGACTCCGCGCGGCCATGTCGTCGTCATCGGGTCCGGTGGAATTCGCCACCAGCAGGCTCGCCGATATCGACACCATGCACGCCATGACGATCCACAAGAGTCAGGGCAGCCAGGCAACCGAGGTCACCGTGTTACTGCCGCCGGAGGACTCCCGGCTGCTGACCCGTGAGCTTCTCTACACCGCCGTTACCCGGGCGCGTCAGAAGGTGCGACTGGTCGGATCGGCTGAGCAGTTACGGGCGGCGGTAGCGCGCCGGGCGGTCCGGGCAACCGGGTTGAGTCGCCGACTGGCGGCCGGCTGACCGGGCCACCGAGCGGGTGCGGTCTACGGTTGAGGTGATGATGAACAACGATGTGGAGAAGCGGTGGCACGACCCCGCGGGGCTGCGCGCGGCGGCCGTCTATGTCGGCTCCGTCATCGCAGTGGCCGCGATCGCGTACACCGTCACGGTGGTCTATCGCTCACTGATCGCCGGCATCATGGTGCCCGCGATCCTCTTCGTCGGCGGGATCGGCGCATTCGTGCGGACCTATCAGGTGTGGCGTGGCCAGGGCGTGTGGGTGATCTGGCAGGGCGCCGGCTGGATCCTGCTGCTGCTGTTCCTGCTCTGCCTCGGTGTGCCGACTTCCGTGGGGCAGTGACCGCCATACTCATCGGGTGAGTCCACCACCGGAGCGGCCGTTGGCCGGGGTCCGCATCGTCGAGATCTCCAGTTTCGTCGCGGTACCGCTGGCCGGGATGACGTTGGCTGCACTCGGCGCCGAGGTGATCCGCATCGATCCGATCGGGGGAGCCGCGGACTACCGGCGCTGGCCGCTTACCGATGCCGGCGACAGCATCTACTGGGCTGGGCTCAATAAGGGCAAACAGTCGATGGCGGTCGACATGCGCAGCGATCAGGGCCAACAGCTGATCCAACGGCTGATCCTCGACGCCGGCATTCTGATCACCAATGTGGCTGGGCGGCAATGGCATTCCTATGCGGCATTGAGCGCGCAACGATCCGATCTCATTCATCTCGAGGTGGTCGGCCGGGCCGACGGGTCGACGGGAGTGGACTACACCGTCAATGCGGCGACGGGCTTTCCGATGGTGACCGGACCGTCCGGATATGACGGGCCGGTCAACCATGTCATGCCGTCCTGGGATGTCAGCTGCGGTCTGTATGCTGCGCTGTCGGTGCTGGCCGCCCTGCGCCATCGGGATGCCACCGGCCGCGGTAGCGCGATCCGACTGCCCCTGGACGATGTCGCCCTCGCGACGGCGGCCAACCTCGGGTTCCTCACCGAGGCCATGGTCAACGGCACGTCGCGGCCGCGGCTCGGCAACGCGATCTACGGGCAGTACGGCCGGGACTTTCGCACCAGCGATGGCGTGAGCTTCATGGTCGTGGCGCTCACGGCACGTCATTTCCG
>JAPLAO010000035.1 GCA_026393245.1 Mycobacterium sp.
ACAGCGCTTGATGACAGGATTCCCCTATGGACAGCCCGAAGAAGAAGGCACCGGCCAAGAAGGCGCTGAAGGCACCCGCGAAAAAAGCACCCTCTAAAAAGGCTCCGGCGAAGAAAGCACCCGCCAAGAAGGCGCCCGCCAAGAAGGCACCGGCTGCCAAGGCCCCCGCTAAGAAGGTCGCGAAGAAAGTTCCAGCCAAGAGGGCGCCCGCCAAGAAGTCACCGGCAGCCAAGGCCCCCGCCAGGAAGATCGCCAAGAAAACCCCGACCAGAAAACTTCGCGGTCAAGAGACGATCACCGGCGCGAGGCGGCTGGGTGGATGGGATTTCGCGACCTGGCGGATGGCCAGCGACGACCCGGTTATGCGCTCGACCATCATCGGCCTGCTCGTGCTGGAGACGAGTCCGGACTGGGATCAGCTGTGCGATCGCTTCGAACGGGCGACCCGCCTCGCGCCGGTGCTGCGTTCGAAAGTCGTTGAGGGCCCGCTGAATCTGCAGACCCCGAGGGTGGTCGTCGATCCGGACTTCGACCTGGGTTACCACATGCGCCGCTTCAGCATGCCTGAGGCGAGCTGGGACGACGTGCTCACCGAGGCCCGCAGGCAATCCATGACCGACTTCGACAAGGAGCGGCCGCTGTGGCGGGTGACCGTGGTGGAGGGACTGCCCGGCGGCAAGGCGGCGCTCATCCTGAAGTTGCATCACGCCATCGCCGACGGCCAGGGCACCGTGCAACTCGGCCTGGCGCTGTTCGACTTCACCCCGGAGGGCAGCGATCTCGGCCCGATGCCGACAGCCCCCGAGCCGGTCGAACTCGACACCAAGGGCTTCATGCAGGCGGTCATCCGAAACAATGCAGGCTGGGTGGCCAAGACCGCCGAGGATGTCATCAAAGGTATTGGGCCACTGGCGATGTCGGCCATCAAGAACCCGCTTGAGTTGATCGGCAAGGTCCGCGAGACCGCCGAGTCGGTAGCCCGTTTTACCAAGATCCCGCTGCCGCTTGGCCCGCTGTCGCCGATCATGCAGTCCCGCAGCATCAACTACCACTTCGACACCATCGATATGGACTTCGCGCAGTTCCGTGCGGCGGCCAAGAAGCGCGAGCGGACGGTCAACGATCTGTTCCTTGCGGCGATCAGCGTCGGCATGTACCGCTATCACGAGACCATGGGTCGGCCCGTCGGCGAGCTTCGGATGAACATGCCGATCTCGCTTCGCACCTCCGACGACCAGAGCAATGCGGTGACCATCGCGCGATTCGAGATCCCGATCAGCAATGTCATCGATGATGTGCTGGAGGCGGCAGCCAACACCGTCCGTAGCTGGCGTGCCGAGCCGGCGCTGAAGCTGGCCGACTACTTCGCCGAGCTGACTCGGTTCCTGCCTCCGGAGTTGGTATCCGCGGCCGCCCAGACCTCGGATCTGACCGCCTCCAATGTGCCCGGGATACCGGTACCGGTGTGGATCGCGGGGGCCAAGATCGAGCGGATGTACCCGCTTGTCGGAACCATCGGCGCCGCTATCAACGTCACGATGCTGACCTATGAGGGCATCGCGAGCGTGGGAGTCAGCAGCGATGATTTGGCGGTCGACGATCGCGAGACATTGATTGACAGCCTGCGATCGGGATTCCGGGAGGTCATCGGATCCGCGGTCTTGGACGGGAACCCGTTGACGCGCTGATGGTCACCCTTCATGTAGGGCGGACGATTGCGGCGCCGCCCGAGCAGGTGTTCGCCTGGCTGGCCGACCCAGCGAACCTGATCGTCGCTCCGATGGTGGTGCGCACCGGATGGGCGGCGAACTCCGCCGCGCCCGGCGTCGGTGCGGTACGGGCGGTGATCGCGACCGGAATGTGGTTCCGCGAGGAGTTCACCGCCTACGACCCGCCGCGCGCCTACACCTACCGGATCGTCCGTGCCGTCCCCGCGTTCAACAACCACAGCGGCACTCTCACCTTCACCCCATCCGGCAACCGCACCCACGTTGACTGGACGATTTCCTACAGCCATCCGGTTCACGCCGGCGGAAGAGCCATGGAGGCAGTAAGTTCGCGTCTGCTGCCGTGGAATTTCCGTGCGATCCTCGCCGGGTGCGCACAAGCATTGGAGCGCTGAGACACCGACGAGCGTTGCGCTCCGTCTTAACTTGCGCCGTCGCCGGCTCAGGTGCTGGTTTCTGTGAACCCTATTTTGGAGCAACTTTTGTAACCGATTGAACTGGGCCTCGCTGTAGCGCATAGGGACTCACCGCTCAGTGTCCGAAACTAGAGATTTGCGACAGTTCGTAAGTTGGCAGTGAGAAGACCTAGGGCGTTCATCGCCGTCTGGTAGGAGGTGTCGTAGGCACTCATTCGGCAAGGTCTCACCCAGACGCTGCGGAACTGCCGGCCAGTCGCCACCCTAGGCATCCAGTACGACACCGTAGATGCACTAATAGGAATCAATCGGATAAAGGGCGGTCGCATGACCGCTACTGGTGCCTTTGGGCCGCAGTGGCACGCCTTACGTCCATTGCACGCTTCGTGCCGAGGGGCGCAGGGACTGGACATTAGGTCATGAGGGGGAATCGGCGGGTGAGTGCGGCGAGCATCTCCAAGAGCTCACCGCGTTCGACAGCGCACTGCCGGAGTTGAGCCTGCATGTGGCGAATCTGATCGACTTGTGCGCGGCTTGTGTTTACGGCCAGCTTTGCATGGCATTTCCGAACATGCTCGTTAAGCAGGTCGATCTGGCGATGCAACTCGTCGCGAAAATAATCGGCCTGTCGGTAATCCGGTGATGCCACCGCCCGACGAGCGGACTCGATCATCCGAACACGAACACCCCCAAGGACAGAATTGACTGAAACCACGATGGTTCCCCCGCCGGATGAGCCACGCGCGCAGGGGAGAAGCCGCCGGGGTCTCGGGGGCAAGTTCAGCTACGTAGAGTTTTTGCTTACCACAAAAAGACCCGCAAAGCAGTCATTTTCCGAACATCCTGTTACCACTTTGGCTGCGACTTACGAGAAACTCACTACGAAAGAATTGAAACAGGTCGGACGATTGCGATTGCGGTGAATCGAATCGCCTGTCCTAGCATCTGGCAGTCCGGGGGTCCCCTCCACCCACCGGTGATATCGAGTTCTAATCGATGTGCCCTCCTGCAGACCGGCGTAATCTGACGGCCATGGCGGATACCGGAGCCGAGCAGGCTCAGAAAATGGCGGGCGGCAACATTTCGGCACTGCTGCCCCAGGAACGCAATACCGAACAGGAACGGCTGCACCGCAAGCAGAATCTTGCCGCGGCGTTCCGGTTGTTCAGCAAATTCGGCTTCGACGAGGGCGTGGCCGGGCACATCACCGCACGCGACCCGGAGTTCACCGACCACTTCTGGGTGAACCCGTTCGGCATGCACTTCGGCCACATCCGAGTCAGTGATTTGTTGCTGGTACGTCACGACGGCACCATCGTCGAGGGCGATATGCCGGTGAACCAGGCAGCGTTTGCCATCCACTCCCAGGTGCACGCGGCCCGCCCCGACGTCATCGGTGCCGCACACGCCCACTCGGTCTACGGCAAGACGTGGTCGACGCTGGGCCGCACACTCGACCCGATCACCCAGGATGCCTGCGCCTTCTATGAGGACCATGCGCTGTTCGACAACTACTCCGGCGTGGTGCTCGACACGGAAGAGGGCAAGCGCATCGCCCACGATCTCGCCGGCAACAAGGCGGTGATCCTGCGTAACCATGGGCTGCTCACCGTCGGGCAATCGGTCGAGGAGGCAGCCTGGTGGTTCATCACCATGGAGCGCACCGCGCACGCCCAACTGATGGCCGAGGCCGCCGGTACACCGATCCTGATCGACCCGGAGATGGCCAAACTCACCAGCGGCCAGGTTGGCAGTCACTTCGCCGGCTGGTTCAGCTTCCAGCCGCTGTTCGCCCGGATCACCCGCGAGCAGCCCGACCTGTTCGACTGACCGGCTGCGCTTGCCGCTGGACGCAGCGCAGGCTATGAATCAACGGTGAGCAACCACAATGTGAACCTGTCCAAGGATGAAACCGCCCTGATCGACGAGGCTGCACCGCACGCCCTGGAGCGCCTCGACGCGAAGTCGTTGAAGGATCTGCAGCACCGGCTCAGGACAGCTCGCGATAAGAACTTCAGCCTGCTGCGCCGCCAGGGTGCGGCCCGGGTGGAGGCCGAAGGCGGCCGCGGCGCCGCGCAACCCGCCAACGAGCGCCGCGAAGACAAGGTGGATGTACTCGACGAGGCGCTGGCCCGGGTGGGCGAACGCCTCGACGCCGTTGGTGACGGCGACAACTAGCCCCCGTCGGCGACGGCGAGTAATCGCCGGCGTCAGTCGCGCAGCAGCCGAATCGGATCGCGTCCGTCGACGAATCCGATGAACGGAAACAGCATCGAATAGCCGAGCAGTCGCTGCACGGTTTCGCTACACATCCGGGCCCGCTCGCGGCTGATGGCCAGGCTGTAGTTCTCCTGCTGGCGCGCCCAGGGCTCGCAATACTGGGTGGTCGCGGCCAGCCTGGGCTTGTCGGTGTGGTTGGCGCCGGCGCAATGCACGAGGGTGCCGAGGAAGAGCACCGCCGACCCCGACGGCATGACGGCCGGCACCATCTTGGTGACATCGACATCACCCAGGGAAACCTCGCCCCACAGATGACTTTTCGGGTACACCAACGTCGCGCCGTTGTCCTCGGTGAAGTCGTCGATCGCCCAGATCAGCGCCGCCCCGATGGGTTTGCGCGGACGAGGGAAGGGATAGAAGCCATCATCGTGGTGCAGTGGCTGATGCACCTCGCCCGGCATGACGTTGATGACCTGTAATTGCGAGAGCAGATAACCGGGCTGCAGGATTGCGTCAAGCAGGGCCAGCACCAGTGGATGCTCGACGATCGGGTTGCACGCCAACGTCTTTTCGATGACGGAGTAGATGCGCCGGGTGCGGTAGCCCTCGAAATCGTTGCGTCCATCGAAGGTGAGGAACGGCTCGGACGCCTCGCGGATCGCCGCGACCGTCTCCGGCGGGATCAGGTCCGGAATGATGACGTAACCGTCCTCATTCACTGCTTTCAGCAGTGTGGCGACATAGGACGGATCGACGCCATCGCGATCATGACCGTCAATCATTGTTCCGCACCGCCAATCCGAGAAATACGAAAATGTTTCGGGACAGGGCAACCATGTCGGTATCCGATAGCCTGCCAATCCGTTCGCCGAGCTTAGCCTTCGGCATCGTGGTGACCTTATCGACCATGACGCGACTCGGCGCGCTCAGCCCGTTGGCGCTGTCGGACTCCAGGTGGATCCGCAGCAGCGGTGCATCGACGGTGTCTGAGGTCAGGGGACAAACGGTGACTGATGCGGTGCTATCGAAGACGTCGTCCTGAATGATCAGGACCGGGCGCGGTTTACCGGCGTAGTGCTTGCCGCCGGATGCGGTCCACACCTCTCCGCGCCTCACTCGCCGTCCTCACCGCCGAACTCCGAGATGGCGTCGACGAACGCTTGATCGTCAGCCGCCTGATTGCTGTGCGCTGCCAGGGCCGATTGTCGGCTGGCCTCGGCGGCGAAGCCCACCGCGCGCACGTCCGGCACCCAGATCTGTACCGGTCGCAGACCTTGCCGACGCAGCCGTGCGCGATGTTCAGCCACACGTCGGCGAACAGCGGAATCGTCCTGCTCGGCCATATCGGTCATGTTACATGTAACACGGCCTACCGCCCCATCCGCTCGCAAAACAACGCCGCGACCAGGCTCAGGTACTCGTCTTCAGTCACCAGGCCCCGCCGGTAGCAGGATCGGAGCATCTCGTCGAGGTCGGTGAGGCTGAACCGGCGACGCTGGCCCTTGCCGATTCGGACCGGTTCGATGATCGAGCCGTCCTCACGAACGAAGTCGTTGTTGCGCAGCGCCGCATTGACCCACTGGATCGGCCTGCCGAAGAACCTCGCCACCTCCCCGGTGCCGTAATGCCGCTCCCCCTGGCCGGGGGTTTTCACGGCCCGCGCGCGCCGAGGTGCCGGAGGGTCCGCGGGCTCGTGCGGGTGGTCGCCGCGTTCGTCCGGGTGGTCGCCGGGTTCGTCCGCCGGCGGATACTCGAGGAACCCCCGCTCGATCTCAGCGGCCAGGCTGTTCACCCCGGCGCCGGCGATCACGGCGAAGTCAAGCCCGTCTACCGCACGCACCTCGGCGCGTAACGCAAAGTCAATCGGGTTGAATCCCCCGTCGGTGGTGCACGGCTCGAGTTCACGGCCCATCAGCATGTTCAGGCCATGGCGCTGCAGGACCAGGCTCACCCGCCGCAGATGCTCCTCCCGGCCGAAATCGGCGATCGGAAACGGCACCCAGATATCAGTCCGGGTGGCGATGGCGCGGCTCAAAGCCGAGACGACGGCGTCCACCTCGGCCAGGTCGTCCGAACTCGCCGGCTCACCCGGCTCGAAGCTGTACGACTCAGCGATCACAGCACCCTGCTCGGCCGCCTTGACCGCAAGGTCGTCGACCTCCAGGGTCCCGTGATCCCCCAGAACGATGACCGCATAACTGATATTGGTGGATTGGGCCACCACACCACCCCCTTCTGCTCGCCTTTCCCGACACCCGCAGACTAATGAGCGGCTCTGACAGAAATGGCCCCCGAGAAAACCGAACTGGAGAGCTCCATGCAGATCGCCGATCACGTCTTCGTCGTCACCGGAGCCTCATCGGGCATCGGACTTCGCACCGCGGAGGCGCTGAGCGCCAGGGGCGCGAAGGTGGCCCTGATCGCGCGCAACACCGCCGCGCTTGACGACCTCGCCGCGCGCCTGCCCGGCAGCCTGCCATTGACTGCCGACGTCACCGACTTCGCCGCCTTCACCGCGGCAATCCACGCCGCACACAGCCATTACGGACGCCTCGACGGTCTGATCAACAATGCCGGCCGGGGCTATGGGGCGTCGGTGGAGGACATCGATCTGGTCGCGTTCACCGACATCTTCACCCTCAACGTGCTGGCTCCGATTGTCGGGATGCAGGCCGTCATCCCGACCATGCGGGCTACCGGCGCCGGGGCGATCATCAACGTCAACTCGGGCACGTCGTTCATGACCATCCCGGACTACAGCGTCTACTCCGCCTCCAAGCGTGCCCTGCTCGGCATCACCCAGACCGCACGTGGGGAATTGGCTGCCGACGGCATCGTGGTCAGTGAGGTGTATCCGGGTATGACGGCAACCGATTTCGGACGCAACCGGCTGGGCTCGGGTGGGGAAACCACCGACTATTCCGCCGGCGATCCACCGGAGATGGTGGCCGAACTCATCGTGGCCGCCATTGAAGGCGGCGACGCGCAGTATTTCATCAACGAGTTTCTGCGCAAGCTCGCGGGAGCCTGAGCCACGCACCCGTTGACTGGTACGTCACGCAGATAGTGCCGCCTTACTTTCGAAGGTGGCGTCGGTGCTGACATTGCGAACACTCTGGGTGTTGCCCAACCATCCGGTGGATGCGGTGAAACCGAAATGAACGAACTGCGAGCCACCGAAGAATTGGGTAGAGAGATCGCTGTTGAGCACTCCCCCGGGTTGGTTGTCGAAGGTGTAACTCAACGTCTGCGCCGCCGCATTCCACGTCACCACCACCGAATGCCACGCACCGTCCTCGATGTTAGGCAACGCGACCGCCGTGGTTCCAAAGGCACTGTCAGTACCCACAAAACTGGTGTGGTCCGCGACGATATCGGCGGTAGGTTGACCGGCATTAGCCGCGCCGTTCGCATAGGTGTCGAACTCAATCGCCAGGCCGTTGCGGATCCCAGTCGCCCCTAACGCACCGCCGACACCCCCCACCGCACCGGCACCCCGGGGATCGTTGTGGAACACAATCGCAGCCCCATCAGCACCAGCATTATCGGCACCCAAATTGATCTCGAAAGCCACAGTGAAATCCCTACTCACATCAAGACGCTCAGCAGACATCGCCGTCCCGACCTGATCACGGTTGCCCCCCGCCGCAGTCAAGGCATAGACATCACCAGAAACACTGGCACCCCCACCCGTTCTTCAATAGAACTGGCTGGCTCGATCAGCAGCCTGGTGATCGCTCCACTGAGGTTCACGGAGTACATGTAGTCGTCGGGTCCCCGGCTGAATCCGATCGGGTAATCCTTGCTGGTGTACAGATATCTGACGTCACTGGGATCGAGGCTATCGATGGCGAACACTGCGCCAGAGTTGACGTCGGTGAAGAAAAGATCGTTCTCAAACTCTCCCGGATAACGCTTGCCGGAGTAGGAGGGTCCCGAGATGCCTACGATCGCGCGTCCCTGTTCCTCGTGAGAAAAAGCTCGGTATGCCGGGGTGATCACTATGTCGCCTTTGGCGACGGCCTCATAAAACTCTGCGGCGCTCGGGCGATCAAGCGTGGGGTCGCCGGGGAGTTTCTGGTATCCCGGCGTCCGTTCTAGGACACCTCCATCGCCTCCTTCGAAGAACGGCCAGCCGAAGTTTGCTCCTGGGCCGCCAGTCTCGATCTCCTCCCAGCTGTACCAACCCGTGTTCGTCATGAAGAGGCGCCCATCTTGAGCGAACCCGATGGAAAATGGATTCCTGAGGCCTAACTGGTAGACCTTGGCACGGTTGGTCCCCAGGTCGTCGCCCGGTTCGACGAAGGGGTTGTCTTTCAATCCCAAGCCGCTGATTGGGTCGATTCGCAGGATCTTGCCGGACAGACTGTCTATCTGCTGAACGCTGCTAGCGCGCGGATCTGTGGCGTCGAACGAGGCACCGTCGCCGGTGCCGATGTAGAGCGCGCCATCTGGTCCAAATGCCAGAGGTCCGCCGGCATGGCTCCGTGAATCGACTTTGAGGTAGTTGTCGACGTATTTCCCGGTCTTGGGGTCGATACCAGATTCGGGCTGGCGTAGATCGCTTGTGCTGTCGACGGCACCGCCTCCGCTGATGTCGTCCAACTTCCGTGGTTGTAAGCCTTCCTTGCCGGGAACACCGACGCCGCCGAGCAGGATGACCTCGCTACCGGGAACCGCCGTGGTGTAGTTGGTCTTGGCATCGGCCGTAAACCGCACGACGTAGGCGAAGCGGTTCCCACTGCCATCCGGGGCCGCCTGCGGGTTGAGATTACCGGCGGAATCGTCGGGATCGGCGACATAGAATGCGTAGAGATAATTGTTACCCGACTCGCCCGTCTGGCCTGGCTTACCGAAATCCGGATGCAGCGCGATGTCGAGTAACCCGCGATCCTGATTGCTGTTTACTTGCGAGCTGATATCTATAAACGTTGATCGTTGCTCGCCGGTTTCAACATCGAAAACTTTGACTACGCCTCCTTTTTCGGCAACGTAAAGCAGCGATGGGTCCCACGGGGCGAATTCAAACCCCACCGGCTGGTTGAGATCCGTCGCAACCACGGCTTGCTGCCGAACGGTGTATTTGGACGTCAACGGTGGCGATATCGGATCAACCGATGGCTGCTCGTCGTCGCGGATCTCTACGCGTGCCGTTCGCGGAAACAGCAGCGTTGACTGCTCGTCCACGTTGATGATCGAGACCGCAAATGTCTCGGTCGGCTCAGCCAGATCATCGTCAATGATTTTGATGGGGATGAAGACGCGGTCCACGCCCTTGCCCATTACTATCTTTCCGTCTTCGCCGTAATAGTCCAACCCGGCGGTTGCGGTATCCGGGGTGATTCCGTATTCGATAGTTGTCGTGCGCGTCAGATCGCCGGTGCGTCTGATTTGCACGAGGACCGTTCCCTTTGTCTCGCCGATTCGCGGATTGGATTCGAAGAACACCGAGGTCGTCGTCTGTTCCTTCGCCTGTGCCACTCGCGCGACCTGCAGCATTTGATCGGCCGCGGCGGGATTGATTATCGGCGGCTCGCCGCTGATCGTTGTCGAGGCCACCGACCTAGCCGGGGCGGCCCGCGAACCCAGTTCTCGCCGAGTGAACGCCAACGCGGCCCAAGCCGCCGTCCCGGAGACCGGTGCGTCACCGCCGCTGCCAGTGCCCAGCCACGACAGCAGAGCGCCGGTGAGTCCCACTACCGCGCCGCGGGTAGGCGCCGACGTCATCGCCGGCGCGGCCGCCGCGGCCGCAGTCGTCGGCACCATCACCGATTCCGCCACCGACGTGAGTTGCGGCAACGCAGACCACGCCGATGCAGGATTCGTCGTCAGGGGCGAGGAATCGATCAGTGCGGCCGGCGGCGTGTAGTCACTCACCTGGGCCGGCCTGAACTCGCCGACAGCCACCGAACGCCGCGGAACGCGACGATTCTGGGCCCTGGGCACCGCCGCATCGACCCGCAGGACAGCCGATCCACGGACGCCGATCTCCGACGGAGAGATTCCATCAGCGTTCGTCGACGGCCCGCCAGAACCCAACGCTGCTCCGCCCAGCGTCACCGACCGCGATCCACCCCGCGACGGGGTCGCCCGCGACGGGGTCGACGATGACGACTCCTCGACGGCATTGGCTGTCGAACCATCGGATCCGGTGCTATCGGCAAACGCTGACGGCAACGCCACTACCGCCGAACCAACGCCCAATGCGACCGCAAGCGCACCAACCCGCCCAACGTACGACGCCATCACCGAAGAAGGAGATTTTCCCAACTCCACTGGGCGTCGTGTGCTGTCGTTCGCCGGTACGCGGCGCCCCGGTGAACGAAGGAAACTAGTCGTGGACGGGGGCACAGTTGACATCGTTTGCTCCTGGCGATGAGGACATTGGACTCTTGCGTATCTCCGCTCGTCCGAGTATCGGATTTGGAGATGACCAAGCGGTCAACGACGGTATGAACATCTGACGACCGGTAGCTGACGAAACAAGATGTCGCAGTTGTTCGCGGTGTCACGGATGCAGATCATTGGCTGGCGTATGCGTGCGGGAGGGTTCTCGGATAGTTCCGAGCCGCGCGGGCGCCCGACGCGTCTGCACCGCGTGATGCAGGAGAGCTCACTCGATCCGAGTGCAGCCGAACCCGCCGGTGAAGGTGGCGAGCTGGACTCGTGAGGCCTACAGCCCGGGTTGATCCTCGATGATGCCCAGCCAGATCTGCGCGACGTCGATGGCCACCTTCTCGCTGATGAAGGCGTGCTGGGTTCCGGTGTAGATATCGCGGAAGGCGCGCTCCAGTTTGCTGCCCTCGCGGATCGAGGAGGTGCCGGCCACCAGGTGCGCCCATTCGGCGCAGTTTCGGGCGACGTCGGTGGCGTAGACGGCGGCCACCCGCATATCGGCGCGCAACCCCGGGGTCAGCTCCCCGCCCGCCTCGACCGCGGCCTCCGCGGTGGTGAAGGCGTCGAGTACCAGCAGCCGGGCCGCGCGCCAGGCTGCGACGTGGTGCGCCAACCCCTTCTGGAATGTCTGGCGACTGGCCAGCGAGGCCATATCGCTCATCCGGTACTTGGCGGCGGCAAGTTCCTGGACATCGTCGAGCATGCTTTTGGACACCCCGAGCGCCCAGGCCGCATGGCCGGCCGCGGTCACCGGCATCATGCCCATCCGGCCGGCCGGCGAGCTGCCACGGCGCGGCTCGGAGGAGAACAGGGCGAAGGTGCGGTGCTCCGGCACGAACACGTCCTCGACGCTGTAGTCATAGGACCCGGTGCCCTTGAGGCCCTGCACGTGCCAGCCGTCCTTGAAGGTGATCTCCCCGCGCGGAATCACCGCCACCGTCATCTCGGGGAAACCTTCACTGGCCCAGCGCATCTCGCCGTCGTCCATCGGGAAGAAGCCTGCGCAGACGTACTCGGAGTGGCCGGTGCCGGAGCCGAAACTCCACGATCCGGTCACTCGGTAGCCGCCGGGCACGGCAGCGCCCTGGCCGTTGGGGAAGAACTGTCCGCCCATCGTGACGTGGTTGTCGTGGGCGGTGAACACCTCAGCGAAACCCTCGTCGGGCAGATACGCCGCGGCGGCGAATGACGAGGGCAGGTTCGCGATCCCGATCCAGCCGAACGAACCGTCCTGGGTGGCCATCTCGATCCAGGTCTCGATCATCTCGGCGAAGGAGGGTTCGGTGCCACCGGCTTCGACGGGGTTGAGCGAGGACATCAGTCCGCTGGCCCACATCTCCTCGACGATGGCCGGACTCATGGTGCGCAGTTGCTCGGATTCAGCCGCCTTGGCCGCCACGAGGTCGCGCATCCCGCGCGCCAAGCCCCAGACCTGACCACCCAGGACCGTCTCATCGACCTCGACCACCGATGTCATGTGCGCTCTCCCATCATCGACTGCGGTACCCGCGGCACCGTTCCAACAGACAGAAAAGACCGTACGCCGCGATGCGGTTATTAAGGAAGCACGCGGGCTTACCCGTCACACCCAGCGCGAAATTCGCACCACGCTACTCACTGGTAACAGGCTCCCACCCGCTCATCGTTTGCCGTGGCCGCAACAGCCTTCGAAGACATCAGCACCGTGCGGGACGACCCAATGATTAAGGAGATCTTTCAGACCGCAAAAAACCATGTACATAGTCGCCAACCGGCGGTTAGTGTGTCCGACCATGCACCCGTCGGTAGCGTTATCAAGTAGCTCGGGCGACTCCGTGCTGGGTTTGCTGGATCGCCCGGACGTGAGCGAGGCGCTTGCAGCTGTCCGGCGCCCGGTAGCCGTCGTGGGATCGGCTCAGGGTCCGCGTGCGGTACTTCTCGATGATGCCGGTCTGCTGACGCCGGAAATCATGGCCGCCGGCCTGCTGGCGATCCTTCCGCCGGTCTATCCCGAATGGCTGGGCGATCGTGGCTTCACCGCGGCGCACGGTGTGCGATTCCCGTACGTGATCGGAGAGATGGCGCGCGGGATCGCCACGGCACGAATGACCGTCGAGGGCGTGCGGTCCGGCGTGATGGCCTTCTTCGGCAGCGCGGGCCTCGATCTCACCGCCGTCGAAACCGGTGTGCTGCAGATTCAGGACGCCCTTGGACGCGAGACCGGGGGCTGGGGCGCCAACCTGATTCACAACGTCCAAAACGACAACATGGAACTGGCGACGGTCGACCTCTTCCATCGCCTCGGTGTGCGCTGCGTATCGGCGTCGGCGTTCATGCGCCTCACACCCGCGGTTGTCCTCTACTCCGCGAAGGGACTGCGCCGCGGCCCGGACGGCCAGATCCTTCGGGCCGGCCGCATCTTCGCCAAGGTGTCCCGCGACGAGGTCGCCCGGCAGTTCCTCAGCCCCGCCCCCGACGACATGCTGCGCGCACTGGTCGCCGCGGGCCGACTCACCAACGACGAAGCCCAACTCGCGGCCGGCATCCCGATCGCCGAAGACATCACCGCCGAGGCCGACTCCGGCGGCCACACCGACAATCGCGCGCTGACCGTTCTGCTCCCCCGCCTGATCAGCCTGCGCGACGAGATCGCCGCCCAGTACGGCTACGCGGTGCTGCCGCGGGTGGGCGCAGCAGGCGGGCTGGGCACACCCGCCGCCGTCGCGGCCGCATTCGCCACCGGCGCCGCATACGTCCTGACCGGCTCGGTCAATCA
>JAPLAO010000100.1 GCA_026393245.1 Mycobacterium sp.
GAGCTCCATGATGTTTCGGCGTAACCGCTCGACGCGCGGAGTCTGGGTGTGCACCACCATGCCCGGCTCCACCGGTGTGGTGCATGAGGCAGGGGTGCCCTTGCGGCCGTCGATCTCGACCAGGCAGAGCCGGCAGGAGCCAAATGCTTGCAGCGAGTCGGTGGCGCACAGCTTCGGGACGGACAGGCCGGCCTCGGCTGCCGCGCGCATCACCGACGTGCCCGCCGGCACCGTCACCGTCACGCCGTCGACCTCAACGCACACCATCTGCTCGGAGGACGACGCGGGCGTGCCGTGATCGGGTTCCTTCAGAAGGGTCATTTCTTGCCCTGTCCGTTCGCCGATCGGTGAAAGTCCTCGCCGAAGTGCGCCACCGCGCTGCGCACCGGCAACGGGGTGAGTCCGCCCATGGCGCACAGGGATCCGTCGGTCATGGTTTCGCAGAGCTCCTCAAGTAGTACAAGGTTACGCTCCGGGTCAATGCCTGCGGTGATCTTGTCGATCACTTCGACACCGCGGGTTGAGCCGATCCGGCAGGGGGTGCACTTGCCGCACGATTCGACGGCGCAGAACTCCATCGCGAAGCGCGCCTGGGCGGCCATGTCCACGGTGTCGTCGAAGACCACCACGCCACCGTGGCCGAGCATCCCGCCGGCGGCCGCCAGCGCCTCATAATCCATCGCGACGTCGAGAGCATGCTCGGGCAGATAGGCGCCTAACGGACCCCCCACCTGGACCGCGCGGATCGATCGGCCGGAATACGTTGCGCCGCCGAAGTCTTCGACGAGTTCGCGCAGACTCACCCCGAAGGCGAGTTCGACGATCCCGCCGCGCGCGATATTGCCGGCGAGTTGGAATACCTGCGTTCCGCGCGAGCGGTCCACCCCGAGGCCCTGATACGCCGCTGCGCCGTCGGCCAGGATCGCCGGCACCGCGGACAGCGTGAGCACGTTGTGCACCAGAGTCGGCTGGCCGAACAATCCCTGCAGTGCGGGGATCGGCGGTTTGGGACGCACCATGCCGCGCTTGCCCTCAAGGCTCTCCAGCATGGCAGTCTCCTCGCCACACACATACGAGCCGGCGCCCTCGACGATGCGGATATCGAAGCTGCGACCGGAGCCCATCACGTCCGGACCCAGCCACCCGTCGACGCGCGCAATGTCGACCGCGGTACGCAGGGTGCGGATCGCGGCGGGGTATTCGGAGCGGACGTAGATCAGTCCGATGCTTGCCCCGACCGTGGTGCCGGCGATCGTCATGCCCTCGAGAAGGGTGAAGGGGTCGCCCTCCATAAGCATGCGGTCGGCGAAGGTGCCACTGTCGCCCTCGTCGGCGTTGCAGCACACATACTTGGTGTCCCCGGGTGCCTCCAGCACCGTGCGCCACTTGATCCCGGCCGGGAACCCCGCCCCACCGCGGCCGCGTAGACCCGAAGCAAGAATGTCGGCGGCCACCTCGTCAACCGGTATGGCCAGGGCACGCTGCAGACCGACCAGCCCGCCCAGTCGGCGGTAGTCGTCCAGGTCGAGGGGGTCGGCCAGACCCACCCGGGCGAAACTCACCCGGTGCTGGCGGGTTAGCCATGGGATCTCGTCGACGAGTCCGTGCCCCAGCGCGTGGGGTGCGCCCTCGAGCAGGCCGGAACCGATGAGCGCCTCGACGTCGCCGACAGTGACGGGTCCGTAGCCGACGCGGCCGGCGGCGGTTTGGATTTCCACGAAGGGTTCCAGCCAGAGCATGCCGCGCGATCCGTTACGGATCACCTCGACGGTGACCCCCTCGGCCGCGGCCACCTCGGTGATCCGCGCGGCGACCTCGTCGGCACCTACTGAGCACGCCGCCGAGTCACCCGGAACATAGACCCGCACACTCATCGCGGCACCACCTGAGCATCGACGACCGCGGCCCGCACCCGGCCGATGTCACACCGTCCGACAAGCCGACCGTTGACCATGATCGCCGGCCCGAGCGCACAGTTGCCAAGACAGTAGACTTTCGCGAATTCGACTGGCCCAGAGGCTTTTCCGGCTCCCAGCGTCACGCTGAAATCATGCTCGATCTGCTCGATCAGCGACCGCACTCCCGCAGCCTGACACGCCTCCGCCACGCAGACTCCGACCACCACCGCCGGCGGCGGCGTCCGGCGCAGATCGTGATAGTAGGTGAGCACACCCACCACTTCGGCGCGGCTCACATTGAGAAATCCCGCGACGACATCGACACTCTCATCGGGTACGAAGCCGTAGGCCCGCTGAATGGCTTGCAGGCAGGGCAGGATCAGCCGCTCGTGGGTGGGCAACGCCTCAAGGGCCCGGATCGCGGACTCGGAAGTTATCTGCCCGGACACCTTCCACACCACCGCTCACTCGAATATTCAGGCCCGCACCGAACCGGCCAACTTCGAGGCTATGCCACCGGAGTGCAATGACGGAAGAGCCGACACCCCGCAGCGCAAGTTGATAGCCACCCGTCCAGGTATGTGCAGTAGAAGAGTTTCGCCAATCCCCTTGACGGCGTATCCAAGTCGGGCGAACGTCACGGAGGGGTTGTTTGACAAGTGCCGCGTATCGCGGTGACAACGGGGCTGGGGGGTTCATGGGATCAGTAGGTCTTTTATACGTCGGCGCGGTTCTGTTTCTGAACGGCTGCATGCTGCTGGGCTGGGTTGATTCCCGGTCGGCGGTGCCGCTCAACATCTTTGTCGGGATCCTGCAGGTAGTCACCCCGACCTATCTGATCTTCACGGCCAACGGCGATACCGCTCAGATTCTGGGGGCGTCGGGTCTGTATCTGTTCGGATTCACCTACCTCTACGTCGCCATGAACCTATGGAACGACCTTGACGGCACCGGGCTCGGGTACTTTTCGCTGTTCGTGGCCATCTGTGCCGTCGCATTCGCGGTGATCAACTTCGGCAACAAGGACTACGCGTTCGGCGTCATCTGGCTGTACTGGGCCTTCCTCTGGCTCTTGTTCTTCTTCGTGCTCGGTCGCGGGCAGGAGTCGCTGACCCACTACACCGGTGCGGTGGCGGCTGTCGAGGGCTGGGTCACCGGCGCCATTCCGGCGTTTCTTCTCCTCACCGGCCGCTGGGCAGGCCTCGATAACAAGACCGTCGCCGTCGTCCTGGCGGTACTCGGAGTGGTCGTCTTCGGCGGCCTCGCAGTTCTCGCTCGGTCCGCACCGAGCCCGGCCCCGGCGTCCGCCTGAGTCGACCCGTTTTAGCGTCAACTCTCAGCAAGGAAAGAGCACACCATGCCAAAGAATCTCTTCCCCCTCGACGACAAGAAGTCGTTCCAGGATCAAAAGCACGTCGGACACAACCGGTGGCACCCCGACGTCCCGGCCAACGTCACCGTCAAGCCCGGTGACGTCTTTCGCGCCGACTGCCGAGAGTGGTTCGACGGGGCGATCCGCAACGACGACTCCGCCAACGACGTGCGCGATGCGCCACTGCCCGGTGTACACGTGCTCTCCGGCCCGTTCCGGGTTGAGGGCGCCAAGCCCGGCGATCTCCTCGTTGTGGACATCCTCGATATCGGCCCGTGCGACACCGAGGATCCGAAAGGCATCTCAGGGCAGGGTTGGGGGTACACCGGCATCTTCCCCACCGAGAACGGTGGCGGGTTCCTCACCGAGTGGTTCCCCGATGCCTACAAGGTGATCTGGGACTTCCGCGGTGGCGTCGCCACCTCACGCCACGTGCCCGACGTCTCCTATGTCGGCATCCAGCACCCGGGACTGATGGGCACCGCGCCGTCGAAGGAATTGTTGGCTCGGTGGAACAAGCGCGAGGGCGCACTGATTGCGACTGATCCCGATCGGGTTCCGCCACTGGCGCTGCCGCCCCTTCCGGACAGCGCGATCCTCGGATCGTTGAAGGGCAAGGACTTTGACCGGGTGGCCGGCGAGGCTGCCCGCACCGCTCCCCCGCGCGAGAACGGCGGAAATCAGGACATCAAGAACTTCACTAGGGGAACCCGGGTGTTCTATCCGGTGTTCGTCGACGGTGCAAACCTGTCCTTCGGTGACTTGCACTTCTCCCAGGGCGACGGTGAGATCACGTTCTGCGGCGCCATCGAGATGGGCGGCTACATGGTCCTCGGCGTCGACGTGATCAAGGACGGCATGGCCAAGTACGGCGTTGGAGAGAACGCCATCTTCATGCCCGGCACAACCGACCCGCAGTACAGCGAGTGGCTGGCGTTCTCCGGCACCTCGGTGACGCTCGAGGGTGAGCAGAAATATCTTGATCCGTTCCTGGGCTATCAGCGCGCATGCCTGCACGCCATCGACTTCCTGGAGAAGTTCGGCTATAGCAGGATCCAGGCGCTCATGGTGCTGGGCACCGCGCCCATCGAAGGCCGACTGTCCGGGGTGGTGGACATTCCCAACGCCTGCTCCACGGTGTATCTGCCGACGGCGATCTTCGACATCGACCTGCGCCCGGGCCACGGCAAGGTGCCCAAGGTGTCGGGCGGCATGGCTGTACCGAAGTCACTGTGGAAGGACCACAGGGGTTGGGCACCGCATCCCTGGAAGAAGTAGCCGGGGCCCCGCCGGATCAGGGACGCGGCAGTTTCTGCAGCCGCGGGTCCGGCGGTGCCATCCGGGTCGGTCGGCTGTTGATGCGGCCGCCCCGGGGAATGGATGTGACCACCTCCGGTCGGTCCGCCGTCTCATGGGTGGAGTCGATGAGGTTCATCCGCTGGTGATCCACCGCTGACAACATCGGTGATGAGTAGACCCGCTTGGCCGGCTGATCACACTGCGGGCAGTCACGCTCTTGCGGCGCGGTGCCGATCGGAAAGCTGACCTCCGCCAGGCCGTGATCATCACAGCTGTAGCTGTACCTCGCCATGCCGAACCCCCCGATTCTCGTCGTGTATTTCATTGTGGCCGAAGGTAAGCCACTTCGTCATCGGTTTGGGCCACACGTCGCGCGGGCCATCTCCCAGGCTAGCCCACACCGCCACCGTCGATGAGTGAGGAGACTCGCAGGGAGTTCCCCGCACTTTGTCTGCGTGGCTCCTCACTCGCCGAACACCCGTCCGGCACACCTGCCGCTCAGCGCAGCAGGTTGTCCAACGCAGACGCGGTGACGATATAGGCGGTGTGACTACCGATCGAGCTGATCTGGGCATCCACCGGCCACCGCCACGGCACCGGTGTGCGGCCCAGCACCGGAAATGCCACCGACGTCATGGTCATCAGCGCGGTGCCGAACACCAGGCTGGCATGCGGTTCGCGGAGTCGGTTGCGCAGCAGCACGTGCGCTACACCGAATGCCGAACCATAGGTCCAGCGCAGCGCCAGGGTGAGCGCGCCGGCCTGCCGGGGGGTGGGCTCCGGCAGATGCAGGATGTCGGCCACGATCTGGCCGGGCACGATGCTGTCGTCATAGTCCAGTCCCTCGTGGGAGAACAGCCCTTCCACGGGGGTGCCGTCGGCAAGGGTTGTCACGCCCGTGTAGCGGCCACGGCGCAGCCGACGTTCGAGGTGGTACCAGGCCGCCATCGCGGCGGTGCCTGAGGCGCCTGCCACCAGCCCGCGGCTGAGCCAGGGCAGCCGGGATACCCGGGGGCGTCGCGCTACGGAATTCGACATGCAATCCCCTACGGCGGTTGTTAAAAGGGCCTCAGCGAACGTACCGCACCCCACTGGGTCAGTGAGGGTCAGGTAGCCGCAGACAGCGGCAGGCCACCAACGCAAGATCCCGTGCTGCTTCCGACGGCGTGCGGGTCGGGGTCAGCAGGTGGCTTTGCGCAAGGCGCACAACACTTTCCGCCATCACGCGTACATCGGCCTGGCTTGCCGACGGGCATTGTTCGGTGACCCAGCTGCCGACGATCCGGACAGCATGCTCGATCAACGGTTCACCACGGGTCGTCAGCAACGGCAGCAGTGACTGATCACCGCCATTGGCCGGAGTCCGGGTGAGGATGGTCTGCAACAGCGGGTCGTCGCGGGTGGCACTCAACATGAACTCCGCGGCGTCGGCCACACCGCCCGCGAGGTCGCCGGGGTGCTTGGCGAGCCGGGCCTGCACACCGTCGAGGAATGCCGCCGTCTCGCGCATGACGAGCGCGTCGCCGAGTTCGTCCTTGGTGCCGAATTCGCCGTGCAGGCTCTGGCGGCTGATCCCGACCGCCGTCGCGATCGCGCCCATCCGGACCGCCGCCCAACCGCGGTCCAGCACCACGTCGCGTGCGGCGTCGAGGGCGAGTTCACGGAGTCGGGCCCGGCCGAAGGCACGCGTTTCGGCCTTGAGGTCGACGACAGTCATACCGTTTAGTCTAACTGAACCGACAATCACAAGTCATCTGTGGCAATCACTTGACATATTCGAATTTCTGTCAGATGCTCATTTCATGACCGCTGTCATCACCCGGGCTGAGCGCCCCTACGACCCCGCCGACATCTCCTCATCGGAGTTCTGGGCAGCCACCGCAGACGACCGGGAGAAGGTCTTCGCCGAACTGCGCGCGAACCGGCCGATCTCCTGGCACCGTCCCGTCACAAATGGCATGTTCGCCGATCCCAACGATCAGGGCTTCTGGGCGGTGGTGCGCCACGCCGACCTCGTCGAGGTGACGCGGCGCCCGGGCGACTTCCTTTCGGGCAGGGGCATCACGTTCGAGTCGCTGCCACTGGAAGTGCTCGATGCAGCGCAGGGTTTCATCGCGATGGATCCGCCGCGGCACACCAAGATCCGCCGTCTGATGGCGGCGGCGTTCACGCCGAAGCAGTTGGCGCGCATCGACGAGCACATCGTCGCCAACTCACGGCACATCGTCGACGATATCGCCGGCAAGGGCGAGGTCGACTTCGTCACCGAGGTGGCCTCACTGGTTCCGATGCACAACATCTGCGACATGGTCGGCATCCCCGAAGAGCACCGTCGGACCATCGCCTACGAGTCGCAGTTCGCCGACGGCTGGCGCGATCCTCGCCTGCTGGACGGCGCCGATCCGCTGGCCCGGGTGTTCCAGACCGTCGCCACGATTCATGGAATTGCTCATGAACTCATTGCCGCCCGCCGCATCAAGCCGGAGAACGATCTGATGACCGCGATGGTCCAGGCCGAGGTCGACGGCGAACGGCTGACCGACGACGACATCTCGTCGATCTTCGCCCTGCTGATCATCGCCGGCAATGACACCACCCGGCAGTCGATCTCCCACGGGCTCAAAGCGCTGACGGATTTCCCCGAGCAGCGAGCCTGGCTGATGGAGGATCTGGACGGCCGCCTGCCGGTGGCCATTGAGGAGATCATCCGCTGGGCCACGCCGATCATGACCTTCCGGCGCACCGCCGCACACGACACCGAATTCGGTGGACACCACATCACCGAGGGCGACAAGGTCATCATGTTCTACTCCTCGGCCAACCGCGATGCCGAGGTATTCGATCATCCTGAGCGCCTCGACCTTTCGCGTTCGCCGAATAAGCACGTCGCATTCGGCGGCGGCGGAATCCACCACTGCCTGGGCGCGCAGCTGGCCCGCCGCCAGCTGGCAGCCACGTTCCGCGAACTGCTGACCCGGCTACCCGACATCCGCGCCGTCGGCGAACCGGAGTTGGGCAACGGCAACTTCTTCCATACGGTGGTGTCCATGACCGCCGAGTTCACGCCTGAAAAACTCACCGGGGCGACACGATGAAGATCGTCGTCGACAAGTCCAGGTGCTCTTCGATCGGATTGTGCGAGGCGACCGCCGCGGAC
>JAPLAO010000301.1 GCA_026393245.1 Mycobacterium sp.
CGGCGGGACGACCGCCAATGGCGGTAAGGGCGGCACCGGCGGTAAGGGCGGGCTGTTCGCCCTCGGCGGCATCGGCGGCGCCGGCGGTTCGCTCACCGATACCGGCAAGGCTGTTAACGCGGCGCCGGGTGCGGGTGGTACCGGCGGCAACGGCGGCAGAGGCGGCCTATTCCGCAACGGCGGCACCGGCGGCACCGGCGGAAACGCCAAGTCACCCGCCACCGGGGTTACAGCCGGCAGGGGCGGATTCGGCGGAGCCGGTGGCGTCGGCGGCCAGCCAGGTGGCACCGGCGCCAACGGCACCACCACGTAATCGGGTTCTACAGACAGCGGCCACACTGACGTCGGTTTCGGCGTCAGTGTGGCCGTTGTTGGCGCGCCGAGGATGATGAGGTCTATGGGCGCAGCGCCACGACTCACCGGAGTTTCCTCGCGATTCGTTCGTGCCGACGGGCCCCGCCATCCATGGACAACCGGAGAGATCACGGTCGACCTGCCCGTCATCGTCGACTGGGTCCACACCGATCCCACCACCGGTGACGAGGCGGTGCGGATCAACGCACGAGTGGACCTCGTCGAGGGTGAGCCGCAGATCGTGCAGATGTCTCTGGTTGCCCCAGCCGGCCTGGACGTCGCGATGCTGCAGCGCCAGTTTCGCTGGGCCTCGCCCTTGAATGCCGTGATGGGACTCCTGCCTCGGCTCATCGCATCGGGATCAGACCCGTTCGCCGCCGACCTTCCGCTGACTGGATTCCCCGCTGTCGCCGTCCAACCCATTCGGCACCGCCGGATTCTCACCGACGAATTCCTGACCACGATCGCCCGCGAGTACCTCGCGCGCGGCCGCGGCTACGCCGCAAGCTTGGCCGAGGAGTACTTCGTGACCCCACGAACAGTGGTCAGCTGGGTCGAAAAAGCGCGCACCCGAAAAATTTTCAGCGCGCCGGCCACACCGGGAGCCACCGGTGGCCGCCTACTGCGAAGCCTCACTTCCGAGTAAGCCGCGGCACGGCTCAGCGCTTACGCGGCGCACGCTTCTCCCGCACCCGCACATTGATCCGGATCGGCGACCCCTCGAAGCCGAAGGTCTCGCGCAACCGCCGCTCCAGGAACCGCCGATAGCCGGCCTCGAGGAACCCGGAGGTGAACAACACGAACGTCGGCGGCCGGTTGGTGGCCTGGGTGGCGAACAGGATTCGGGGTTGCTTGCCGCCGCGCACCGGTGGCGGGGTCGCAGCGACGATCTCCTTGATCCAGGTGTTCAACTGCCCGGTGGAGATGCGCGCGTCCCACGACGACAGCGCGGTCTCCATCGCCGGCACCAACTTCTGCACCGCACGCCCCGTCAGGGCAGAGATGTTCACCCGGGGCGCCCACTGCAACTGGGCCAACTGCAGATCGATCTCGCGGTCGAGCAGGAAGCGCCGGTCCTCATCCACTAAATCCCACTTGTTGAACGCCAGCACCAACGCCCGGCCAGCCTCGATCACCATCGACAGCACCCGCTGGTCCTGCTCGGTGATCGGCTCCGATCCGTCGATCAGCACCACCACTACTTCGGCGGCATCGATGGCGCCGTGGGTGCGCACCGAGGCGTAGAACTCATGCCCGCTGGCCTGTGCGACTCGGCGCCGCAGACCGGCGGTGTCGACGAAACGCCATATGCGGCCGTCCAATTCGATCAGCGAGTCCACCGGGTCGACGGTGGTGCCGGCGACATCGTGCACCACCGCCCGCTCGGAACCGGCCAGCCGATTCAGCAGCGAACTCTTGCCGACATTCGGCTTGCCCACCAGCGCGACACGGCGCGGTCCCCCACCCAGCGACGTGGTCTCCGACACCTCCGGCAGCGCGTCGATGACATCGTCGAGAAGGTCGGCGACACCGCGGCCGTGGATCGCGCTGATCGGGTGCGGCTGCCCAAGGCCCAACGACCACAGCGCGGCCGCATCGGACTCGCCCTTCTCGTTGTCCACCTTGTTGGCGGCCAGGAACACCGGCTTACCCGACCGCTTGAGAATCCGTGCGGCCGCCTCGTCCGCGGTGGTGGCGCCGACGATCGCGTCCACCACCAGGATCACCGCATCTGCGGTCTTCATGGCGAACGAGGCCTGCTCGGCCACCTTCTGCTGCAGACCCTTCGCATCGGGTTCCCAGCCGCCGGTGTCCTGAACCATGAACCGGTGGCCGGTCCACGACGCGTCATAGGACACCCGGTCCCGGGTCACGCCGGGCAGATCCTGCACGACGGCCTCGCGCCGCCCGAGGATCCGGTTCACCAAAGTGGACTTGCCCACATTCGGCCGGCCCACCACGGCGACCACGGGCGGCGGACCGCTCGCCTCGCCGGACTCGTCAGCGCCCGCCTCGTCGCCGACGTCCCATTCGCTCTCGTCAGCCCAGGTGCCGTCCTCGGTCATCGTCGGATCTCCGTCCGCTGTTCGACGAGATCCCGCAGTGCGGCGATCACCTCGGTCTGGTTCATATCGCTGGTGTCCACGACCACCGCATCGCCGGCCGCACACAGTGGCGAAACCGCGCGTGACGAATCCAGATGATCACGCCGAATCACATCGGCCAGCACCGTCTCATAGTCATCGGGCAGGCCGGCAGCAATATTCTGGTCGTTACGGCGCCGCGCCCGAGTCTCGGCCGACGCGGTCAAGAACACCTTCACCTGTGCATCTGGCAGCACCACGGTGCCGATATCGCGGCCCTCAACCACCACGCTGTCCGGCCCGGATGCCAACTCCCGCTGAATACCCACCAGCCGGGTGCGCACCGCGGAC
>JAPLAO010000271.1 GCA_026393245.1 Mycobacterium sp.
AGCCTTCGCGATGACACCACCTCCAGTGGCGGCAATCAGGTGGGCGCGCTGTTGGCGACCCTGGCCACCGACCTCACCGATCCGGAGAAGCGCCTGGAGGCGGTGAGTGCGTCGATGCGGAAAAACAAGGAAGTGTTCTCGCAACTGCCCAAGCTTCAGCGGATGGCGCTGTCGGTCTTCAATATGTCACCACTGCTCTTAAACGCTCTGTCTCCGTCCCTGGGTGCCGCCGCGCCGCCGTTTAATCTCGCGATCTCCAACGTCCCTGGATCGCGAGAGTCGTTGTATTGGAACGGCGCCCGACTCGACGGCAACTATCCGTTCTCGATCGCCCTGGCCGGCCAGGCACACAACATCACCTTGTCCAACAACGCCGACAACCTCGACTTCGGTCTGGTCGGGTGCCGGCGCAGCGTGCCGAGCCTGCAACGTCTGCTCGGTCATCTCGAGGAGTCACTGACCGACCTCGAACGTGCGATGGGAACGGCGGCAAGAAACCGCCGGCCAAGAAACCGGTGGCCACGAAACCGCCGGCCAAGAAACCGCCGGCCACGAAACCGGTGGCCAAGAAACCGCCGCCTCCTCGCCGCCGCCCGGCCTCCTGACGCGGGTCACCAGGGGGCCACTGAGCAACCGGGAGCCCTCGATTCCTGGATAGAGTCCTCCCGTGACCGAGCCCGCGTTCTTCACCATCGAGGCCGATCTGCCAGGCGCCCGGGGTCGTAGCGGTGTCATCCACACTCCGCACGGCGATATCCGAACCCCGGCGTTCATCGCGGTCGGCACCAAGGCGACCGTGAAAGCGGTACTGCCGGAAACCATGCGCGAACTCGGTGCCCAGGCGGTGCTGGCCAACGCCTATCACCTGTACCTGCAACCGGGTCCGGATATCGTCGCGCAAGCCGGCGGCCTCGGGGCATTCATGAACTGGCCCGGCCCGACGTTCACCGACAGCGGCGGGTTCCAGATCATGTCGTTGGGATCGGGGTTCCGCAAGGTGCTGATGGAGGATGTCGACCGGGTGCAGGCCGATAATCTCGTCGCCAAGGGCAAACAGCGTTTGTCGCATGTCGACGATGACGGCGTCACGTTCATCTCGCATCTCGACGGATCCACCCACCGGTTCACTCCCGAGGTGTCCATCGGGATCCAGCATCGGCTCGGTGCCGACATCATCTTCGCCTTCGATGAGTTGACCACCCTGATGAATACTCGCCCCTACCAAGAGGAGTCGTTGGCCCGGACCCAGGCGTGGGCGCACCGTTGCCTCGTCGAGCACCGTCGGCTCGCAACTCTTGAGCCGCCGACGCATCCCGCGCAGGCGCTGTTCGGAGTGGTCCAGGGCGCTCAATACGAGGACCTGCGCCGCCAGGCCTGCCGCGGCTTGGAGAGCATCGCCGACGACGAGGGTCGTGGTTTCGACGGCTACGGCATCGGGGGAGCGCTGGAGAAGCAGAACCTTGCCACCATCGTCGGCTGGTGCACGGATGAACTTCCCGACTCCAAACCCCGCCATCTGCTCGGCATCAGCGAGCCTGACGACCTATTCGCCGCGATTGCCGCCGGTGCGGACACTTTTGACTGCGTCTCGCCGTCGAGGGTCGCACGTAATGCCGCGGTGTACTCGCCCGACGGCCGCTACAACATCACCGGTGCGCGCTACCGGCGTGACTTCACCCCGATCGACGCCGAGTGCGATTGCTACACCTGCGCCCACTACACCCGCGCCTACATCCACCATCTGTTCAAGGCCAAGGAGATACTGGCCGCAACGCTGTGCACCATCCACAACGAACGTTTCATCATCCGACTCGTGGACCGGATCAGGGCTGCCATCGTCGCACACGAGTTCGGCGACCTTGCGCAGGACTTTCTCGGTCGCTACTACGCGGCACCCGCACAATAGGCAGATGGCCACTTCCCCGGCGACACTGCTGGCGCAACTGCTCGATCCCGTCCACCGCGCTGACCCCTACCCCGTGTACCGGCAGTTGCGGGAAAGCGGTCCGATCCTGATGCCGGAGTCCAATCTGGTGGTGTTCGCCGGCTTCGACGACTGTGACGAGGTGCTGCGGCACCCCGAGTCGTGCAGCGACCGGCTGAAGTCGTCGGTGACCCAGCGCGCCGTCGCAGCCGGCCAGGAAGCACGACCTTTCGGCACCCCCGGCTTTCTGTTCCTCGATCCGCCCGACCACACCCGGCTGCGCAAACTGGTCAGCAAGGCGTTCTCGCCCAAGGTCGTGCGGGCACTCGAATCCGATATCACCGGGTTGGTCGACGGACTGCTGGACAAGGTGGCTGCTGCGGGCCACATGGAGGTCATCGCCGATCTGGCGTATCCGCTGCCGGTTGCGGTGATCTGTCGGCTACTCGGCGTGCCCATCGAGGATGAGGCTCAGTTCAGTTGGGCATCAGCCCTTTTGGCGCAGGGCCTGGATCCGTTCATCGCGTTTACCGGTCAGCCGCAGGGCGTCGAGGAGCGGATGAAGGCGGGGCTGTGGTTGCGCGGGTATCTGCGGGACCTGCTGCGCCAGCGCCGGGCTGATCCGGGCGAAGATCTGATGTCGGGGCTGATCGCGGTCGAGGAGGCCGGCGATCAGCTCACCGAAGAGGAGATTGTCGCCACCTGCAACCTGCTGCTCATTGCCGGCCATGAGACGACGGTCAACCTGATCGCCAACGGGGTGCTGGCCATGCTGCGCCACCCGGAGCACTGGTCGGCGTTGAGCCAGGACGCTGACCGCGCCTCGGCGATCGTGGAGGAGACGTTGCGCTGGGATCCGCCGGTACAACTCGTCGGCCGCATTGCCGGGGAGGACATGAGCATCGGCGAGGCGCGAATACCCAAGGGCGACAGCATGATGCTGCTGTTGGCCGCCGCTCATCGTGACCCTGCGGTGACCGAACGGCCGGATGAGTTCGACCCCACCCGGAACTCCATTCGCCACCTCGCGTTCGGCCTCGGTCCGCATTTCTGCCTGGGTGCACCGCTTGCCCGACTCGAGGCAGGAGTGGCCCTGTCGGCGGTGACCCGGCGATTCCCAGACGCCCGATTCATCCCCGATCCGCCGATCTACAAGCCCAACGTCACCCTGCGCGGCATGGTCGGTCTGGACGTCGCGGTGTAACCCTGCGGGACCGTGGCGCAATGAGTACCGTTTTGCCATGAGGATTCTTCTGGTAGGCGCAGGTGGCGTCGGCTCCGCCTTCTGTTCCATCGCGGTGCGGCGCGACTTCTTCGAACACATCGTGGTGGCCGATTACGACGGGGCCAAGGCGCAACAGGCCGCCGACGCAGTGAACGATCCGCGTTTCAGTGCCATCCGCATCGACGCCAGTTCGGCCGACGCTGTCGCGGCGCTTGTGCGCGACAAGGGAATTACGCATGTGGTCAACGCCGTCGACCCTCGCTTCGTGATGCCGATCTTTGACGGTGCACTGGCCGGCGGTGCCGACTACCTCGATATGGCCATGAGTCTGTCGCAGCGTCACCCGGACAAGCCGTACGAGTTGACCGGAGTCAAACTCGGTGACGAGCAGTTTGCGGCCGAGCCGAAGTGGAAGTCGGCCGGGCGACTGGCGGTGGTTGGATTCGGTGTGGAACCGGGTCTCGCGAACGTGTTCGCGCGCTACGCCGCTGACACGATGTTCAGCGAAATCGACGAACTCGGCGTCCGCGACGGTGCCAACCTCACCGTCGAGGGCTTCGACTTCGCGCCGTCGTTCTCCATCTGGACCACCATTGAGGAATGCCTCAATCCGCCGGTGATCTGGGAGAAGGACCGCGGCTGGTTCGTTACCGAACCGTTCAGTGAGCCAGAGGTTTTCGACTTTCCGGAGGGCATCGGCCCGGTGGAGTGCGTCAACGTCGAGCACGAGGAAGTGCTGCTGATGCCGCGCTGGATCGACTGCAAGCGGGTGACATTCAAATACGGACTCGGGGAGGAGTTCATCGACGTACTGAAGGTCTTGCACAAACTCGGTCTCGATCGCACCGAGAAGGTGACAGTCGGCTCCGATAAAGGCCCCGTGGAGGTAAGCCCGCGTGATGTCGTGGCGGCCTGCCTGCCCAACCCGGCCACGCTCGGTCCGAATATGAAGGGCAAGACCTGCGCCGGGGTGTGGGTCACCGGCACCGGCAAGGACGGCAAGCCCCGCTCGACCTACCTCTACCACGTGGTCGATAACAAGTGGGCGATGGCTGAGTACGGCCATCAGTGCGTGGTGTGGCAGACCGCGATCAATCCCGTTGTGGCGCTTGAACTTCTGGCCAACGGCACGTGGAGCGGTGTCGGCATCCTCGGGCCGGAGTGCTTCGAGCCGGTGCCCTTCCTGGACTTGTTGACCGCCTACGGATCGCCGTGGGGGCAGATGGAGCTCCCGGCCTGAATTCAGGTCGGCCGGTAGATCCACGGCTCCCGCGGAAGTCTCGACGCGTCGAATCGCGTCAATAATTCGGCGATATCGGTCGCAGGCCAGCCCAGTGACCCGCTGATCATGTTGAATACCTGCGCGGTGCCGAGGTCGGCCAGCGTCACCGCGCCATCGCGTTTGGCCAGTCGCTTGCCGTCGACGTTGAGCGCCAACGGAACATGGGCGTATTCCAGTCGACGGTAGCCCAGCAACTCGGCGAGATAGGCCTGTCGCGGCGCGGACGACAGCAGATCGTCACCGCGCACCACCTGATCGATGCTCGATCGCTCGTCGTCCACCACAACGGCGAGGTTGTATGCCGCCACACCATCGCCGCGTCGCAACACGAAGTCGTCGACCACACCGGTGTAGGGACCATGCAGAAGATCCGTCACCGTGTGCTCACGCACCCCGGCACGCAGTCGCAGGGCCGGTGGCCGCCCAGGGTCGCGCTGCGCGTCGCGCTGCGCATCGGTGAGCCCGCGGCAGGTACCCGGATAGGCACCCTCGGGCGCGTGCGGTGCCCGTGGTGCGTTGAGGATGTCCCGCCGGCTGCAGTAGCACTCGAAGACCAGATGCCGGCCGACGAGGTTGGCGATCACCGTGTCGTAGCGCTCTCGGTGTCGGGACTGCCACTGTGGCTCCTCGTCCCACGTCACCCCGATCGCCGCTAGGTCGTCGAGTTGACGGCGAGCCACCTCCGAATGGGCGCGGTCATCGAGGTCTTCGATGCGGACCAGGAACCGGCGTCCGGACGATCGGGCGAAGAGCCACGCCAGCACCGCGGTGCGCAGGTTGCCGATGTGCAGATCGGCCGATGGGATGGGTGCAA
>JAPLAO010000161.1 GCA_026393245.1 Mycobacterium sp.
ACCGTCGATGGCCCGGTGTGCCTCGGTGCGCGACGTCGAGAAGCCCAGCGCGCCGGCCTCGATGGCCTCCTGGACGATGCGCGCCATTCCGGCGATATCGTCGGCGTTGGCGGCCTCGTTGCGAGCGCCTCGCTCCCCCATGACGTAGCCGCGGACCGGGCCGTGGGCTACCTGGGTTCCGTAATCGACTGCCAGCCTTTGCTTCTCGACTGCGTCGAGGTATTCGGGGAAGCTCTCCCACTCCCAGGTGATGCCCTCGGCCAGTGCCGAACCGGGGATATCCTCGACGCCTTCCATGAGTTCGATGAGCCACTGCTCACGGCCCGGTGCGACGGGTGCGAATCCGACGCCGCAGTTGCCGCTGACGACGGTCGTCACGCCGTGCAGGGTGGACGGCTCCAGCAGACCGTCCCAGCTGACCTGGCCGTCGTAATGGGTGTGAATGTCGACGAAACCGGGCGTCACGATCCGTCCGGTGGCGTCGATGGTCTGTGCGGCCGGCCCGTCAAGGCCTACGTCGTCGCCCTCACGGCGGCGCACCTCGACGATCACCCCGTCCTTGATCCCGATATCGGCTCGCACAGGCTTGCTGCCGGTGCCGTCGACGACGGTGCCGCCGGTGATTGTCAGGTCGTACATGCTGTCTCCTCCGACGATGCCCCAACAGCCACGGTAATACCGACCGGAGACCGGGGCCGTGAATTCCCGAAGTACAGTCGCCCCGGGAGGCCTGATGACGACACCGGGTCGGCAGTTCAATGATGCCGTGACGCGCTTCTGGAGCATGGCCGCGCCGATCTACGATCTGCCCTACCTTCAGCGCTGGGTCTACCGGCCCGCCCAGGATGAAGTCGTTGCAGAACTACGTGCCAGGGGAGCGCGGCGGGTTGCCGATATCGCCTGCGGCACCGGCATCCTGGCCACCCGAATCCATGACGAGTTGCGGCCCGACGAGGTGTACGGGGTGGATATGTCCGACGGGATGCTGGCCGAGGCCCGCGCTCGTTCGTCGGCGGTGCTCTGGCGTAGGGGCCCCGCGGAGGGACTCCCGTTCTCCGACGGCGCCCTGGACGCCGTGGTGAGCACCTCGGCTTTCCACTTTTTCGATCAGCCGGCGGCCCTGCGCGAGTTCCGGCGGGTGCTGGTCCCGGGAGGTCTGGCGGCCGTCGCCACCATCAGCCCGCCACTGCCGCCGCTACTGCGCCGGCTGAGCGCGAACCCGGCCAATCCGGCACACAACCCCTCGCCTGCCGAGATGCGCACATTGTTCGCCCACGCCGGGTTCACCGTCACCGAGCAGCATCGGGTGCAGCGGCCACTCTGGACCCGCGGAGTGTGGGACCTGCTCACCCTGGGCGTCGCGGCGTAGCGGCCTCCCCCCGGGTTGGCGAACGGCTATCCTGCCGAGGTCACTGAACCGCTGCGAGAGGATGAACATGGCCGTGGAACTGCTCGCCCAGAGCGTCGAGATCGGGCTGGTGACCACCAACCGCGACGCGATGGTGGAGTTCTATGAGAGCTTCCTCGGCCTGCCCTACCAGGGCGACCTGGACTTTCCCGGGGGGACCATGAAGCGCTACGCGGTGGGCAACAACGTGCTGAAACTGGTGACGCTGGACACCCCACCCGGCGCACCGGTAGCACCCGGCGGCGGACCCGCCCAGGCCGGCATCCGTTATTTCACGCTGGTCGTCACCAACGCGACCGAGGTTGCGGGCCAGGCAGAGGCGGCCGGATACACACTCGTTCAGCCGCTCGCCGAGTTCGCCCCCGTGCCCGGCATGGGCTGGATGTTCGTCGCCGACCCGGACGGCAACTGGGTGGAACTCGTCGGGCCGCTCTGAGTCCGTCTGTCATGGCGGGCGTGACCGGTGACGGGCGGATCCGCGTTCCGGCCGACCTCGACGCCGCCACCGCCGTCGGCCTCGAGGACCCCGGCGTCCTGGATCCCGCCGCGCTCGACCGGATCTGGGATGCGGCGCGGCACTGGTACCGGGCCGGGATGCAACCCGCGATCCAGCTATGTCTGCGGCACAACGGGAAGGTCGTCCTCAACCGTGCCATCGGCCACGCCTGGGGCAACGGTCCGGCTGATCCCCTTGACGCCGAGCAGATCCCGGTAACCACCGACACCCCGTTCTGCGTGTACTCCGCGGCCAAGGCCATCACGACCACGGTGGTGCACATGCTCGTGGAACGCGACGCATTTTCCCTCGACGACCGGGTGTGCGACTACCTGCCCACCTACACCGGGCACGGCAAAGAGCGCACCACGATCCGGCATGTGATGACCCACAGCGCCGGGATCCCGTTCGCCACCGGTCCCCGGCCGGATCTGCGGCGGATGAATGACAGCGACTACACCCGCGAACAACTGGGAGCGCTCAAACCCCTCCACCGTCCCGGCCTGATGCACATCTATCACGGTCTGACCTGGGGGCCGCTGATCCGGGAGATCGTCTCGGCGGTCACCGGACGCAATATCCGTGAGATCCTGGCCACCGAGATTCTTGGCCCGCTGGGCTTCCGCTGGACGAATTACGGTGTGGCGCAGGCAGATGTGCCCCTGGTCGCACCCAGCCATGTGACGGGAAGGCCGCTACCCGCGCCGATTGCGGCGGGGCTGAAGATGGCACTCGGCGGCTCGATGACCCAGATCATCCCGTTCTCCAACAGTCCGATGTTCCTGACCAGTGTGGTGCCGTCGTCGAGCACCGTATCGACGGCTGATGAGCTATCCCGGTTCGCTGAGATCCTGCGTCGCGGTGGTGAGTTGGACGGGGTGCGGGTGCTGCGCGAAGAGACCCTGCGAGGCGCGACCAGGCAGTGCCGGCGGCTTCGGCCGGACGTTGCGACGGGCCTGGCCCCGATCCGGTGGGGCACCGGTTTCATGCTGGGCTCCCGGCGATTCGGTCCGTTCGGCAGAGATGCCGCAGCTGCATTCGGCCACACCGGACTGACCAATATCGCCATCTGGGCCGATCCGTCGCGCGGGCTGGCCGTCGGCCTGGTCAGCAGCGGCAAACCCGGGGGCCATCCCGAAGCCAGGCGTTACACCGCACTGCTGGACCGGATCAATGCCGAGGTTCCGCGCGGGTGAATTGTGGACCCGCGGCCGCACCGTTAGCGTGGCGGGCATGGGTGAGTCGCTGCTGCAGCAACAACTCGATGAGGTTCGGGCGTTACTGCGGCTGGCGAGGGATCTCTTTGGCGCGCAGCCGGTTTCACCACCCGAGAACATCGGGCCGGTATCCGAGCCGCGCGAGAAGCTAATCGGCCCGTAGCCGATGCCGAAGTAAGACGTCCTCGGCGCGACCCAGGTCGCTTGGTCCCGCAATGCCGGCCGACGGGGTGAATCCGGCGTCGATGATCTCCTGTCGTACCTGCATGACGGCGGCCAGGTGGGAGACCTCGGCTGTCAACAGGACGGCCCGCGCGAGGCTGTCCGAATCGGCTTTCATCGCCGATTCGGACAGCAGCACACTGTGCAGGCACCCACCGCGGGAGGATCGGAACATCAGGTGGCCGCTGGGGTGGACTGCGTCATAGGCCGAGTCGGGCTCGCTCACCGGCCGCCCTCGCCGACCGCTCGTAGGTCACCGGCGGCGTCGGCGTCGCGTTGTGCCCACACGTCCGCGGCGTGGATGAGTTGGTCAGCCAGGTCGGCATGCGCCAGCGCCTGCTGCTCGTAGCACGCCCGGCGCTGCACCAGCAGATCTCTGCCGGCGTCGCGCAGGTCGGCGAAGACCGGTCCCAGCGATTCCAGCGTCGCCATCACGTCGGCGTCGTGCGAACCGGCAGTGCGGAGGTCGTCGGCGGTTTCACGATACGCGCGGGCGACCTGCCGCAACTCCTCGGGTGAGACGTTTATGCGTTCTGTCATTGCCTGCTCCTATCCTTGCGTGGTCTGGACGGGTGGGGTGGTTGTGAGCGGTTCCGGTGGATGCTGCCAGCCGATCAAGCCCCGACCCTCGAAGCCGTCAATGGGTTGGATCTGGTTGTCCAGCAGCGCTTTTCCGTCGCCGAGGGCCAGTGCGTGCCGATCGTTGAACACACCGACATCGCCGGGGACGAGCATGGCCGGGTCAACCGGTGCGATGACAGGTGAACCCGGTGCCGGGATGGTGATGCCCTGGCCGCTGAATGCATCCGGGATCGGTGTGCCGGCAATGGCGGCGGAGATGACGGCGGCCAGTTGCGGGCTCGGAGCGGTGGCGCTTTGGCCGTCGGGAAGTTCAATGGTGAGATCGTCCGCGGCCGACCCCTCCCCCGGGCCGGCCTCTGCCCCACCCGGTTTCTGATCCCCGGTATCGGGCGTGTCCGGATCAGCCTTCGACTCCGCGTCCCGATGCGGGAGGTCCTCACCCGCGCGGGTCGAGAAGTCCGGCAGCGACACAGCGGGAAGCGTCGGCAGTCCCCCGCTCGACGGCATGGTCGCCCCGGGGAAGCCGCCCCCACCCCAGCCCGCGGCCGGTGCTGTCATGGCGGCGGCCGGGGGCGGTGCCACGGGGGCTGGTGCGACAGGGGCCGGTGCGACGGGGGCCGCGGTGCTGGCCGGTGATCCAACTTCGGTTGGCGCAGAGCCGATCGCCTCACCCACCGGCGGTGGATCGAGACCCAGATCAACCGGGATCGGGGTATCGGTCGGGAACGGGGTACCGGCGTCGTTGCGCGGTTGCGGCACGGCCTGCGGTGGTGTCGGTTCCGGCGGGGGCGCTGGCTTGTTGATGCCGTTCGTCTCCGCCTGTGGGGAAGACTCCGAGGGTGGCGACGAGGCGTACAGCGAGGCCAACGCCGCGGCCAACGAGGCCTTGGAGGTGGCGTCCAAGTCCGCAGTCTCCACCACCGTGCGGATATCGCGCAGTTTGTCGATCAGATAACGCTGGAACGCGCGCGCCCCGGCCGGAGTGTCTAAATCCGTCCGAGTGACCACCGCAGACTCGATCTCATTCTGTAGGGCGTCCAATGCCGCGGCACCGTCGGCGTGGGCGGCGTGCGCACTGAGCAAGGCAGTGACGACCTGCAGGTCCACCTGCGCCGTGAGCGACTTCTGATGAGCCAGTGCGGTTTCCGCGGCTCGGATCGCGTCAGCCGCGGCACCTTCTGCCGGATCTGGTACCGGCACTGGCGGCGGCGCCACCGGCTGCCACCGAGGTCCTCCCATGGCGGGGACTTTAGGAAGCTGGATGGCACGCGGCAATTCACCCTGTGGGTTGTGCACATGCCGCGCGCAGTTACAGCGGGCGCCTGATCGCGACGTGGGTTCCCAACCGGCTGATCTGTACCGTGGCGCCGGCGTACGGTGCCTCGACGACGAGATTGTGACCTATTGCCATCTGCACGTGCCCCGCGTGGGGAAAGACCAGATCGCCCGGACGTATCTGGGCGGCGGCGATCGGCAACCCATCGTGGATCTGGTCATAGGTGGTCCGGTGCAACCGGACTCCGGCCCTGGCGTAGGCCCACTGAACCAGGCCTGAACAGTCGAACCGATCCGGGCCGTCGGCACCCCACACGTACGGGCGCCCCAGCTTGCTCAATGCGGCCCGGACGGCGGTCTGGGCGCGCGAATCGTTCTGCGGCGCGCGGACTGCGCGTCGTCGATATTGCAACGCCAGGAGTGCTGCTCGTCTGCGCCGTGCCTGACGCCGCGCCGCCAGTACGTGCCTGCGCTGTGCCCGGAGTCGAATGATGCTGCGGCGCAGCAGTTCCCGGGCGGCTATCGGGTTGGCGGGAACGGCGGAGTCGGCCCGGGCGGCGGCCAGGACCGCGCCGGTTTCCCGGTGTGCGTCTCGATGATCGCGGTTGGCGGCAGAGAGAATTCGGGACACTTCGTCGTCGGTGTTTCGCGATTCGGTTAATTCGGCACTGCGCACGACCGCGGCATCCCGGTAGGCCGTGGCCGCCACACCAGTTGCATCGATGAGATCCGCAGACCCGCCGGGCGGGACGCCGATCGACTGTTGGCGGGCATCCCCGCCGAACAGTGCGTGGGCTCGGCTCAGAAGGTCGACCTCGCCGACGGTCACAACTCCCCCGCCACAAAGGCGGTGACCGCGGCAAGGGCGCCGGGTGCGATCGCCGCGCCGGTTCGGATTGCCCACATCTGCTCGACGCTCACCCCGATTAACGCCGCGATGACCGGGTCGGGCAACCCGGAACGAACGCACGCCGCGTCGAATTGAGCACCGATGCTGCCCGGCAGGCGGGCCATCAGGTCGGCGCGAATGGTCTCGGCGGCTTTCACATGGGCCATCAGCGTGGAATTGGCCACGCCGGCGTTTACCGTGACCCGCCACGAGTTGGCGGCCAACTTCGCTGCTTTGAGACTCTGCGCGATCGCGGCCTGGATATACGTTTCGTATTCGTTTGACGTCTTCGACGGCAAGTAACCGATCAATGAGTTGAGCATCTCAAGGTAGGCCTCGGACGCCGTTTCAAGCATGTCAACCGGATGGTGCCTCATCACGGCAGTGGTCGGACCGGCCGGACGCACCACGTCACCACCGGCCAGCAGTTGCGCCAACTCGGCGTCGGCATTGTCGACAGCCGCCAGTCGCGAATACGTGCCGGCTGGCAGCCCGAGGCCGTTTTCCACCTTCTGAACTGTGCTTTTCTGCGGTTTTCTGGTGCCGCGCTCAAGGTAACTCAACCCCATCGTGCTCACCCCGGTGGCGGCCGACAAGTCCGCCAGCGACCAATCCCGGGCAACCCGCAGTGCCCGGATCGCCGCACCCGCCGTCTCCCGGCTCACGGCTCGGCTTCCACCATGACCGAATCGTACACAGCGAAGGTGCTGTATATGGAACTGTTTATGTTTAGCTTGCACGCCTACAGCCTAGCGTATACGCTTCTGTCTCCGAAACTCGATCAGGAGGCACCGATGAACTACCGCCCATGCTCGACCGAGCCAGAACTGTGGTTCGGCTATGCCGACGACGACGCCAGCGACGGTGCGGCCAAAGCCCGCGTCTATGAACAGTCGGCCACCAAGGCGCGCACGATCTGTCTGCGCCGGTGTCCGCTGGCTCAACAGCGGCAGTGCGCCCAACAGGCGATCGAGGCCGGCGAGGAATACGGGGTGTGGGCCGGCGTCAAACTGCCCGGCGGCCAGTACCGAAAGCGGCATCAACTCGCGCACGCCCACCAGGTGTTGCGCGACATCGCCGCCGGGATCATTAATCCGCGCGAACTCCCCGAGAGCACCGAACTGCTCTCGCGCAGCGATGGCCTGCCCACCGGGGCCGGGGCCGTCGTGCACGTCACCGGGGGCAGGCGTCCGCAAACAGCAGCGTAGGCACGCCGGGTCGGTGGACGGCCGGGTCGGAAGACGTGCTGGGCCGGAAGACGCGCCGGACCAGTCGACGCGTAAAGCCGGCAACCGGTAGCAGACTGTGGCCATGCGGGTCGTCGGGGTGCTCGCCGTCACGGCGTTGATCGTTCTGGTCGTCGCCCTGCTTACCGGCAACACCTGGGCCGGCCTCGCGGTGATCGCACTCGCCGCACTCGGCATCGTCGTGCTGGTGCGGGACTGGCGCACCGATCGGCAGGACGTTGTCGCGGGCCGGTCCGGACCGGCAGCAGCCGACGATTCGGGCACCGTACTGGCCGACGGTCCGCTCACGCCCGACGATTTCTCACCCGATCTGTCCACCGATCCCGATGGCCCGTCATCAGATGCGCGAGCGGACCAACTCTAGGGTTCTCAACTCCCGGATTGCCTGGCTGCCCCGGTGCATCATGGTCAGCATCATCTCGTCCCCACGATCGGTGGCGGCCGAAAATGCGAAGCCCAACGTAGAGATGAGCGGTACCTGCAACATGCCGAAGCAGTAGTCCTGCCAACATGTTTCGGCGTCGTAACCGGTGACGCCGTGATCGGTCAATGCGTGGTGATAGGCGTCGACGAGTGCCCGTTCGTTTGCGGCACGCTCCGCAGGTTGCAGACTGGTCGCAATGAAGTAGGCGACGTCGCGGGCGGGCAACCCGACAGCAAGGGTCTGCCAGTCGACGGCCGTCACGCGGGTGCGATCAGGGTCGAACAGCAGATTGTCGATCCGATAATCGCCGTGCAGCAGACTGAATCGGTCGGGGGAGCGCAGCAGCCATTCGGCGATGAGTTGGGCCGACTCCAGCACCGTATCCCGGTCGGCCGGGATCATCCGTGGGCCGAGTTTCTCAAGCGTGATCTGCGCTGCCAACGTGGTGATGTCGCCCAGACCCCGGGCACCGGCATCGTCGGGCATCGGCATCACCGTCCCGGTGAACTCCAACCAGGCCGGATCGCACCAGCGCGGCCCGTGCAGTCCGGCCAGCGCGGTGACCGCAAGCCGCGCCTCGGCGACAGTGCAGCCGAGAATCTGGTCGCCCTGCACCGCCGGCGCCATATCGGCCAGCAGCAGAACGAACTGCGCGCCGTCGTCGGCGATCGCGCAGTGATAGCACCGGGGGAGGGGCACCGCGACGGTATGCGCCACTTCGGTGTAGAACGCGTGCTCCGAGCGATAGCTCAGGGCGACCCGATCCCGCACCGCCTCATCCTGAGCGGGCAGTTTGACGACGAACGACGCCGGCAGTTCACGGCCACCGGCGGCGTACCGGGCGGCGACCCGATAGGTCGCGCCGGTCTGGCCGGTTCCGATCGGCGTGACATCGACATTGGCGACGACGACACCCGGATCGGTCGACCTCAACACGGCGGACAGCCACTGCGGCGTCACCTGCTCCGGCACGACGGGAATCCCCGCGTCTTCGGCTGAGCCCATGGCCGCGATTAGAACATGTTCCCCGGCCGACACCACAAAGGCCAGATACTTCAAAGGCCACAAGCCCTCGCGGGGTCGCGGCCCTTGCATCCGCGGTTCGCGGGAACCGCCGGCGCCTCCACGGTTCGCGGGAACCGCCGGCTGTGTGGGCGAAGGGGGACTTGAACCCCCACGTCCCGAAGGACACTGGCACCTGAAGCCAGCGCGTCTGCCATTCCGCCACTCGCCCGAAACAACCGGGGCAGCGTATCACGGTGCGCAGGTCTGGTCCCCACCCGGTTTGGCCGGTCGCGACACGGCGGGCCTGCCCCATATAACGCTATGAGCTGCGGAAATGTGGTTAAGCGAGGATTGCTGGTGACCGCGCGCGGGCCTCGGTCGATACGATGACCGTCAGGGTTCTTCCGTCGCGACCCCAGCGGCGAACATGAGGCAGGGCGGTCCGATGGGTAACCAGCGAGGTCTGGTTCAACGCATCGAACGCTCGCTGGAAAACGCCATCGGCGACGCGTTCGCCAGGGTATTCGGTGGATCGATCGTCCCGCAGGAGGTCGAGGGCGTGCTGCGCCGGGAGGCCTCGGACGGCGTACGGGCACTGCCCGGCGGGCAGTTCCTGGCACCCAATGATTACGTCATCGCCGTCGGCCCGACCGACTTCCTGAAGATAAGCGCCGACCACGAACTCACCGCAGAAGCGTTCTCCCGGCATCTTGGGGGATATATTCAGGAGCAGGGATGGCAAACCTACGGTGAAGTAGTCCTGCGTTTCGAGCGATCCGAGGGTCTGCACACCGGCCAGTTCCGCGCCCGAGCCGTCGTCAACCCCGATGCCGACCCGCACCCGACCGCTACAACAGAATCAACCCATGCGAACACCGCAGAACCAGGAGTGCCAGCGATGACCGACAACCAGTACCGCGGCGGCCAAAGCCAGGGACGTCCCGGCGACGAGTACTACGACGATCAACGCGGCCGGGACGATCAGTACGGCCGGGACGATCAGTACGGCCGGCCGCAGGAGGATCCGCGGGCCGCGGCTCCCGAGCCGGCGCGCGCACCGTACCCGCCCGAGCAGGGTTACCCGCCGAATTACGAGCAGGGTTACCCGCCCCGGCAGGGCTACCCGGATCAGGGCGGCTACCCCGAACAGGGTTACCCCCAGGGATACGGCCAGGGATACGATCCGCGCCCACCAGCGCCCGGCTACGGTGCCCCCGGATATGACCAGGGTTATCGGCCGCCCCCGCCGCCACCCGGGTACGCGGGTCAGCCGCCCTACGGCCCGCCGCCCGGCGCCGGTTACGGACCACCCGCACCCGATTACGGTCGCGTCGAACCGCGCCCCGCCTACCCCGAACAGCCTGGCTACCCGCAGCCCGGATATGGCGCCCCCTACGGCCGGCCCGAGTACGGCCAACCGGATTACGGCCGCTACGAGCAGGGCGGTTATCCGCCCCCACCCCCGCCGGCACCCGCGCAGGCTCCGGACTACAACTATGGCCAACCGGACCGGGGCCAACCGGACCGGGGCCAACCGGACCGGGGCCAGCAGGACTACGGCCAGCAGGACTACGGCCAGCAGGACTACGGCCAGCAGCCCCAGGCCGGCTACGGTGCCTACCCGCCGCCCGCCGGACCGGGCGAATACGCGGCCGCCGGACCGGCGATCACCCTGCAACTCGATGACGGCAGCGGTCGCACCTACGAACTCCGCGAGGGCGCGAACGTGATCGGCCGTGGCCAGGATGCGCAGTTCCGGTTGCCGGATACCGGGGTGTCGCGGCGCCACGTGGAGATTCGCTGGGACGGCCAGCTGGCATTGTTATCGGACCTGAACTCCACTAACGGCACCACCGTCAACAACGCTCCGGTGCAGGAATGGCAGTTGGCCGACGGCGACGTCATCCGAGTCGGCCACTCCGAGATCATCGTCCGCGTGCACTGACGGCAACGCGAATCCATCGACGCGGGGCCGGACCCGGCCGCGGAGCTATCCGGCTTGCGCCTCGCGCGGTGCGGTGCCCAAGTATCCTCTGAGGTTGCCGCCGTCGGCCCGGTTGCCCGGTGTCCATAAGGCTGCTGGCACGTCAGGAGGACGGAGGGGTCACGGATGCAGGGACTGGTTCTGCAACTGACCCGTGGCGGTTTCCTCTTGCTGCTGTGGCTCTTCATCTGGTCGGTGCTGCGAATCCTGCGCAACGATATCTACGCTCCCACCGGTGCGGTGATGGTGCGGCGAGGTCTGGCGTTGCGGCGCACCGGGTCGTCGGCGAGGCAGAACCGAACCGCAGCCCGCTACCTCGTGGTCACCGACGGCGCCCTGGCCGGAACCCGGATCACTCTGGGCGCCCAGCCGGTACTGATCGGGCGCGCTGACGATTCCACCCTCGTGCTCACCGATGACTACGCCTCCACCCGTCACGCGCGGTTGTCGCAACGCGGTCCGGATTGGTATGTCGAGGACCTCGGCTCCACCAACGGCACCTACCTCGACCGCGCGAAGGTCACAACCGCGGTTCGGGTGCCCATGGGCACACCGGTACACGTTGGCAAGACGGTAGTTGAGTTGCGCCCATGACCCTGGCCCTGCGCTACGCCGCCCGAAGCGACCGTGGACTCGTCCGCGCCAACAACGAGGACTCTGTGTACGCGGGCGCCCGGTTGCTCGCCCTCGCCGACGGCATGGGCGGGCACGCTGCCGGCGAAGTTGCCTCCCAACTGGTGATCGCCGCGCTGGCACATCTCGATGACGACGAACCCGGCGGTGATCTGCTCAGCAAGTTGGAAATTGCTGTGCACGAGGGTAACTCGGCGATCGCCGAACGGGTTGACGACGATCCCGAACTCGACGGGATGGGAACCACACTCACTGCGATCCTGTTCGCCGGCGACCGGCTGGGACTGGTTCACGTCGGCGACTCACGCGGATATCTGTTGCGTGACGGCGAGCTGACACAAATCACCAAGGACGACACCTTCGTCCAGACTCTGGTCGACGAGGGCCGGATCACCGCGGAGGAGGCGCACAGCCATCCACAGCGTTCGCTGATCATGCGCGCGCTGACCGGCCACGAGGTTGAGCCGACACTGATCATGCGCGAAGCCCGCGAAGGTGACCGCTACCTGCTCTGCTCGGACGGGTTGTCCGACCCGGTCAGCCAGGAAACCATCCTTGAGGCGCTTAAGCTTCCCGGCGTCGGCGAAAGTGCCGACCGGCTCATCGAACTCGCGTTACGCGGCGGCGGACCGGATAACGTCACGGTCGTCGTCGCCGATGTCGTCGACCACGACTACGGCGGCCAGACGCAGCCGATACTGGCAGGCGCGGTTTCCATCAACGATGATGAACTTGCCCCGCCCAACACTGCTGCCGGGCGCGCCTCGGTGATCGCCCCACGTCCGGCGGTCGCCAAACGTGTTGTGCCCGAACCGGATCCGCCGCCCAGGCCGAAATCGCCTCGGCGCGCGATCGTCGCCGCCGGGCTGGTGGCGCTCCTGGTCCTGGCCGGACTGGGCATCGGCTACCGGACCATCCGCAACTACTACTACGTCAGCGCCTACGCCGACACCGTCGCGATCATGCGGGGCGTCCAGGGGTCGATCCTCGGCGTCAGATTGCAGCAGCCGTATCTTCTGGGCTGCCTCAACGATCGAGGTGAATTGTCACAAGTCAGTTATGGCCAGGGCACGGCCAATCTGGGTTGTGCGCTCCTGCGGCTGGGTGATCTGCGGCCCTCGGGACGGGCCCAGGTGACCGCCGGGCTTCCGGCCGGCAGCCTCGACGACGCGATCGCGCAATTGCGGGAGTTGGCCCGCGGATCGCTGCTGCCGCTGTGTGCTGCGCCGAAGACCAGTAGCCCGGCGCCCTCGACGGCGCCGAGGAGTGGGTCCGGCGCGCCGGCCGCCGGTCCGAAAAGTACTACCGCCAAGTCTTCGCCGCCGTCGCCCGCACCGCTGCCGGTATCGCAGCAGCAGCCCGGAATCGACTGCCGGGCGGCCGCATGAGCCGTAGGCGGAACGCCGGTGAGCCGACGACCGCGCCCCAACCGCCCGTCGAGATCGCCCCGGCGCTGCCGAATCGCCGCAACGCCGAGTTCGCGCTGCTGTGTTTTGCCACCCTCATCACCGGCGTCGCCCTGATGATCGTGGAAGCCAACCAGGAGCAGGGTGTTCGATGGGATCTCCTCGGTTACACGCTGGCATTCCTGGTCCTTTTCATCGGCGCGCATCTGACGATCCGGCGGTTTGCGCCATATGCCGATCCGCTGCTTCTTCCGGTCGTCGCGTTGCTCAATGGTCTGGGTCTGGTATTGATCCACCGCCTCGATCTCGATCGGGATACGCCGGTTGATGGGCCCGGCGCGGGACAGCAGATGCTGTGGACGTTGGTCGGGGTGCTTGGCTTTTCGTTGGTCGTCGCCTTCCTCATCGACCACCGGATGCTGGCCCGCTACGACTACATCTGCGGAGCGGCCGGGCTGACGCTGCTGGCTATACCGGCCCTACTGCCGGCCAGCCTGTCGGAAACCAATGGCGCCAAAATCTGGATTCGGTTGCCGGGCTTCAGCATTCAGCCGGCGGAGTTCTCCAAGATCCTGCTGCTGATCTTCTTCGCGGGCGTCCTGGTGGCTAAACGGAATCTGTTCACCAGTGCGGGCCAGCACTTCCTCGGCTTGGATCTGCCTCGGCCGCGTGACCTCGCTCCCTTGCTTGCAGCCTGGATCATCTCGGTCGGGGTGATGGTCTTCGAAAAAGATCTCGGAACCTCGCTGTTGCTCTATGCCTCGTTTCTCGTGATGGTCTACATCGCTACCGACCGGTTCAGCTGGGTGGTCATAGGACTCACCCTGTTCGGCGCGGGAAGCGTTGTCGCATATCACCTTTTCGGCCACGTCCGCGGTCGGGTGCAGACCTGGATGGACCCCTTCGCGGACCCCGAGGGCTCGGGCTATCAGATGGTGCAGTCCCAGTTCAGCTTCGCCACCGGCGGGGTTTTCGGCACCGGTCTAGGCAATGGACAACCGGGCACGGTTCCCGCGGCGTCGACGGATTTCATCACCGCCGTGGTGGGGGAGGAGTTGGGGCTTGTCGGGCTTGCCGGCGTTCTGCTGCTCTACACGATCGTGGTCGTTCGGGGACTGCGCACCGCAGTCGCGGTACGCGACAGCTTCGGCAAGCTGCTGGCCGCCGGCCTGGCGTCGACCCTGGCGATTCAGCTTTTCATCGTGGTCGGGGGAGTCACCGGCCTGATCCCGCTTACCGGTCTGACTACGCCGTGGATGTCCTACGGCGGTTCCTCACTGGTGGCCAACTACCTTCTGCTGGCCATCCTGGTCCGGATCTCCCATGCTGCCCGCCGGCCGATCGAGACCAGCCAACACACGCCCATCGCTGCGGCGCGCACCGAAGTGATCAGTCGCTCATGAACACCTCGCTGCGCCGAATCTCAGTGATGGTCATGGCTTTGGTCGTGCTGCTGTTGGTCAACGCCACCGTGACGCAGGTTTTCCGGGCCGATGCGTTGCGCGCCGATCCGCGTAACCAGCGGGTCCTGCTCGACGAGTACGCGCGTCAGCGTGGTCAGATCACCGCCGGCGGTCAGTTGCTGGCGTATTCGCTGTCGACGAATGGCCGCTACCGATTCCTCCGGGTGTATCCCGATCCATTCGCCTACGCACCGGTGACCGGCTTCTACTCGTTGCGGTACTCAAGCAATGGCCTCGAGCGCGCTGAGGACCTGATCCTCAACGGCTCCGATGAGCGTCTGTTCGGCAGACGACTGGCCGATTTCTTTACCGGCCGGGATCCGCGGGGCGGCAACGTCGACACCACCTTGGTCCCGCGGGTCCAGCAAGCCGCGTGGGCGGCGCTCCAACAGGGCTGCGACGGACCGTGCAAGGGTTCGGTGGTGGCACTGGAGCCGTCCACCGGAAAGATCCTTGCGATGGTGTCGTCGCCCTCCTACGACCCCAACCTGTTAGCCACCCACGACACCGAGGCTCAGGGCAAGGCCTGGCAGCAATTGCGTGACGACGCGGCTGCGCCGCTGACCAATCGCGCGATCGCCGAGCGCTACCCGCCCGGATCGACGTTCAAGGTCATCACGACTGCGGCCGCGTTGCAGTCCGGGATCACCGAGAGCGAACCTCTGACCGCGGCCGGCTCAATCACCCTGCCCGACAGCACCGCCACCCTGGAGAACTACGGCGGAACGCCGTGCGGCACCGGGCCGACGGCACCACTGCGGGAGGCCTTCGAGCGGTCATGCAACACCGCCTTCGTCGAGCTGGGCATCCGGGTCGGAGCCGACGCGCTGCGCCGTACAGCAGATGCGTTCGGGTTCGACAGCACGCCGGACCCCATTCCGCTTCAGGTCGCCGAGTCCACCCTCGGACCGATGGCCGATGCCGCCGCGGTCGGGATGTCGAGTATGGGACAGAAGGACGTTGCGGTGACGCCGCTACAGAATGCGATGGTGGCCGCCGCGATCGCGAATTCCGGTGTGGTGATGCAGCCGTACCTCGTGGACCAACTCGAAGGACCGGGGCTGTCCAACATCAGCGCGACTGCGCCGCAGGAGCAACAACGCGCGGTTTCACCACAGATCGCGGCTAAGCTAACGGATTTGATGATCGGCGCCGAAAAGTTCACCCAGCAGAAGGGGGCAATTCCCGGCGTGGCGATCGCATCCAAGACCGGAACCGCCGAACACGGCAACGATCCGCGCTCCACCCCGCCGCACGCCTGGTATATCGCATTTGCCCCGGCACAGAACCCGAAGGTTGCGGTGGCAGTCCTGGTCGAGAACGGCGGGGACCGGTTGGCGGCGACGGGTGGAGCGCTCGCCGCACCGATCGGGCGGGCCACCATCGCGGCGGTATTGCAGGGGGCGCCATGAGCGCACGAGGCCCGCAGCCGAGCACAGCGAGGCAAGAAATGAGCCCCCGCAGCCGAGCACAGCGAGGCAAGAAATGAGTCCCCGCGTGGGCGTCACGCTGTCCGGGCGGTATCGGTTACAGCGACTGATCGCGACCGGCGGTATGGGACAGGTCTGGGAGGCCGTCGACAGCAGGCTGGGGCGTCGGGTCGCCGTCAAGGTACTCAAGCAGGAGTTCTCGTCCGATCCGGAGTTCCTGGAGCGGTTCCGCGCCGAGGCGCGGATCGTGGCCATGCTCAACCACCCGGGTATCGCAGCCGTGCACGATTACGGCGAGACCGATATGGACGGCGAGGGCCGCACCGCCTATCTGGTGATGGAGCTGGTCAACGGAGAACCGCTGAACTCGGTTATCAAGCGGACCGGTCGGTTGTCGCTGCGCCATGCGCTCGACATGCTCGAGCAGACCGGGCGGGCACTCCAGGTCGCCCACACCGCGGGCCTG
>JAPLAO010000194.1 GCA_026393245.1 Mycobacterium sp.
TTCGGGCCCACCGCCGCGGGCCGCGTACCTTGCTCCGGCGTCGAATACGTTGCGCGCCAACTGTTCCGGCATCGCCCGCACTACCCGCCAGCCGGCGGCATATCCCCAATCCGCCAGGCCCTCGCGTGATAGCACCGGCGTCACTGCTCGCCAGTCTCCGCATCACCGGCAGGCTTCTGCTTTTCGGGCAACTCGATCTTGTCCACCGCGCCGGGCGAATTCCGCACGGCGTGCAGTCGCTGTCCCACGGTCACCAGGCTGGCGACCGCCAGCAGCCACATGGCCACCGGTAGCGCGTTCGGAATCGGGAAGAATGGCAGATCGGAAAGGCCCGCTCCCAACAGCACGATGATCAGACGTTCCGGGCGTTCGATCAACCCGCCGCCGCCATTGAGGCTACTGGCCTCGGCGCGGGCCTTGATGTAGGAGATCACCTGGGACGTGACCAGGCAGATCAGGGTGGCAACCATGAGCCACCTGCTCCCCAACCCGAAGGCAGCCCACCACAGCAGCCCACAGAAAATCGCGCCGTCGCTGATCCGGTCGCAGGTCGCATCGAGCACCGATCCGAATCGGGTGCCACCGCCACGTTCCCGGGCCATTGCGCCGTCGAGCATGTCTGCCAGGACGAAGAACCAGATCACCAGCCAGCCGACGAAAAGATGCCCGGCGGGAAAAAGGATGAGCGCCGCCGCCACCGTGCCCACGGTGCCGATGACGGTGACCGCGTCGGGAGTGAGTCCGATCCGAAGCGCGCCGCGCGCCAACGGTGCGCTGAGTTTGGTGTAGGCCGCCCGAGTCATCAGATAGAAGTCACTCACGGCTGGCGTTTCCATTCATCGGCCAGCAGTATGCGGGTGTCGCGCAGCAGTTGCGGGATCACCTTGGTCTCACCGACGACGGTGATGAAGTTCGCATCGCCCGACCACCGCGGCACGACGTGCATGTGCAGGTGTTCGGCCAGCGAACCACCGGCCGACCTGCCAAGGTTGAGGCCGACGTTGAATCCGTCGGGCCGCGAAATGGCCTTCATCACCCGAATCGCCTTCTGGACGAATGCCATCAACTCGGCGGTCTCGGCGTCGGTGAGGTCTTCGAGTTCCGGTACCCGGCGATACGGCACCACCATCAGGTGGCCGGGGTTGTAGGGATACAGGTTGAGCACCGCGTAGACCAGTTCGCCGCGGGCGATCACCAGGCCATCCTCATCGGAAAGCGTGGGAATGTCAGTGAACGGTTCTGTGGAGCGTCCCGATCCGCCGAACTTGGGCGACTCGGCGATGTAGCTCATCCGGTGCGGGGTCCAGAGTCGCTGCAGGTGATCCGGGTCCCCCGCACCCCGATCGCTGACCTGCTCAGTCACCGCTGACCTTCACCGAATCTTCGCTCGGGGCGACGTTTACCCGATCAGCGATCCATTGCCGGATCACCTCGGTCGCCTTCGCCCGGGGCACACCGTTGATCTGGCCACGGTCACCGAACCGGAAGCTCACCGCACCTGCTTCGACGTCGCGGTCGCCGGCAAGGAGCATGAACGGCACCTTCTGGTTGGTGTGGTTGACGATTTTCTTCGCCATCCGGTCGTCACTGGAATCGACCTCGACGCGCACCCCGTGCGATTTAAGCTCTGCAGCAACGTCTTTGAGATACTCGACGTGCTCGGCGGCCACCGGAATGCCGACCACCTGGACGGGTGCCAGCCAGGCCGGAAACGCACCCGCGTAATGCTCGGTGAGGATGCCGAAGAACCGTTCGATCGAGCCGAACAATGCGCGGTGAATCAGCACCGGGCGCTTGCGGGTGCCGTCGGCGGCGGTGTATTCGAGTTCGAACCGCTCCGGCATGTTGAAGTCCAGTTGGATGGTGGACATCTGCCAGCTACGGCCCAGGGCGTCGCGCACCTGCACCGAGATCTTGGGTCCGTAGAAGGCCGCGCCGCCCGGATCCGGCACCAGGGCAAGGCCGCTGGATTCGGCGACCTCCCGCAGTGTCTCGGTGGCCTCCGCCCACATCTCATCGGAGCCGACGTACTTCTCCGGGTTCTTGGTGGACAGCTCCAGGTAGAAATCATCCAGCCCATAGTCACCGAGCAGTTCCAGCACGAAGCGTAACAGTGAGCCGAGTTCGTCGCGCATCTGTTCGCGGGTGCAGTAGATGTGCGAGTCGTCCTGCGTCATCCCCCGCACCCGGGTCAGACCGTGAATGACTCCGGACTTCTCATAGCGGTAGACGGTGCCGAATTCGAAGAGCCGCAACGGAAGTTCGCGGTACGAGCGGCCGCGGGACCGGAAGATCAGGTGATGCATCGGGCAGTTCATCGGCTTGAGGTAGTAGTCCTGCCCCGGCTTGCGCAACGTGCCGTCTTCGGCGTACTCGGCGTCGATGTGCATGGGTGGGAACATGCCGTCGGCGTACCACTCCAGGTGGCCGGAGGTGATGTAGAGCTGTTCCTTGGTGATGTGCGGGGTGTTGACGAACTCGTAGTCGGCCTCGATGTGCTTGCGCCGCGAGTACTCCTCCAACTCCCGGCGCACGATTCCGCCCTTGGGATGGAATACCGGCAGGCCCGAGCCCAATTCGTCAGGGAAGCTGAACAGGTCCAGCTCGACGCCCAGGCGACGGTGGTCGCGCTTTTGCGCCTCCTCCAGCAGTTTGAGGTGGCGATCCAGGGCCTCCTGGGACTCCCACGCGGTGCCGTAGATCCGCTGCAGGCTCGCATTGTTCTGGTTGCCGCGCCAGTATGCCGCTGAGCTTCGGGTGAGCTTGAACGCCGGAATGTATTTGGTGGTCGGGGCGTGCGGGCCGCGGCATAGATCGCCCCAGATGCGTTCGCGGGTGCGGGGATTGAGATTGTCGTAGGCGGTCAGCTCATCGCCGCCGACCTCCATGACGTCCGGGTCACCGGACTTATCGTCGACCAGTTCGAGCTTGTAGGGCTCGTTGGCCAGTTCGGCCCGGGCCTGCTCTTTTGACTCATACACCCGCCGGGAGAACAGCTGACCATCCTTGATGATGGCCTTCATGCGCTTCTCGAGTTTCTCGAGATCCTCCGGCGTGAACGCCTCCGGGACGTCGAAGTCGTAATAGAAGCCGTCGGTGATGGGTGGGCCGATGCCGAGCTTGGCCGTCGGGAATAACTCCTGCACGGCCTGGGCCAGCACATGGGCCGCCGAGTGCCGGATCACGCTGCGTCCCTCGTCGGTGTCGGCGGCAACCGGGGTCACGTCGGCGTCGACGTCCGGCGCCCAACTCAGGTCACGCAGGGCACCGTCGGCGCCGCGAACCACCACGATCGCCGCGGGCTCGCCCCGCCCCGGTAGGCCGGCATCGCGCACAGCGGCACCCGCCGTGGTCCCGGCCGCAACCCGGAGCGGGCTGAACAGGGCGGGTTGTGCGGGCGCGGTCATCAGCGGGTCTCTTTTCGTACGCCAGGCAACGGCAACGACCTGCCCGCCGGATCGGCGGAGATCGTGCTCATGCTATCCAGGTGCCTGATCAGGCTCCCAGGCCGATGGGGCTGCGCAGCATCGGGTGTTCCAGGTCCAGCAGGCGCGCCGACCAGTCGATCGCCCCCATCAGCCACAGGGTGAGGACCACGACCGCCGCCGTGAACACCGCGCCCAAGGCCTGAACCCACCACGGCTGCCGGCGAAACCACATCATCGCGGTGTCGTAACGCGCCCGGGCGAAGGTGAGCGTGCGGTGCGCCCAGTAGAACTCCGTAGCCAGGATCGCCAAACCAAGGAACACGATCGCCCAACCCGGTCCGGGATAGGGGATGGCGGCGATCCCAACGAACAAGACGCTCAGTCCCACGACACCAACCGCGACCCGATAGGAGAAATCGGCAAGTGGTCGCTCACGCAACCTGTCCCGGCGCCGCAACCAGCGGTGTTTGATGCCGCCCCGGGCGGGGGGGTCGGCGGCCGCCGTCTCGTCTGTCATCAGGTCACCGTGTTTGAGTGGTTGATGGCCTCGAGCGTACGGGGGCGGTGGCATGGTGGTCCGATGGACCTGCGCACATTGTCCGGGCTGGCGTTGACCTATCCGGAGGTCGGAGCGACGGCGTTGACGCTGCCCTCGGGCTACCGGCACGTCCGCCGGGAGCGCCGCATCGGGTCGGGCCGGGACCGCTTCGACCAGTCCGCCGCGGCGGTATTGCGCTATGGCATGTTGCGCGGGGCGGGGTTGCGGGTGGCGGCCACCACCGAGGTGGCGCAGTTAGGCACCGACGTGCTGGGCCGGCTCGGGCCGTTCAGTGCGCCGTGCCGGGTGGTGTACGTGGTCGACGAGCCGAACCGGCGCGGCTTCGCCTACGGCAGCCTGCCCGGGCATGCGGTGTCCGGCGAGGAGATGTTCGGCGTGCGCTACGACCCCGCCGATGGTGCCGTCTACAGCGAGGTGGTGGCGTTCTCCCGGCCGGCAACGTGGTGGAGTCGGCTGGGTTCGCCCGTGCTGATGCTGGCCCAGCGGGTCGTCACCGGTCGATATCTGAACGCCGTGTAGCCGCGGTGGCACCGTAGCTCTGCACATCCAGCAACAGCGCAGAGCACTCTGAATTAGCTGCCGGACGCGGATTTCTTCTGATCGTTGCCACTCGCTCGCCGATACAGTAGTTTGCTGAGCAACGACGCGTTCATGGGCTACCAGGTTCCGGCTGCGGCAAAATCGGGGGCTTTCATGAGATCACTTTTCACGGCCGGGCTTTCCGTCGGCTTGTGTGCGACGTTGCTCGCCGGTAGTCCTGCCGATCAGGGCCCGGCGCGGGCCAGCGCCGAGGTGAGGCTCGCCGCGGCAAGCCAGGGCGCCACCGTGCTGACGCTGGAGGGCGGCCTGATCGGCATCCAGAACATCGTCCACGCCACGCCCAGGCAGCTTCAGGGCTCGCTGTGCGCGACTCCCAATGTCTGCACGCCCGTCGACTACCCGGCCTGGCCGCTCGGACAGCACTACAACGACGAGGGCGCCAACCGGCTGATCGACGCCGTCAACACGCCGCCGGTCGACGGCCCGCCGATCGTTGCGTTCGGGCATAGCCAGGGCGGCCAGGTCATCTACACGGCGGTCCGCCGCTGGCTCGCCGACCCTGCCAACGCTCCGGACCCGGCCACCGTGTCGTGGGTGTCCATCGGCAACCCGGAGAACGCCTTCGGCGGTGTGAAGAAGCAATACGGCTTGTCGCCCGACACTGCGTATCAGGGCATCGAAGTCATCAAGGAGTACGACGGCTGGGCGGACGCCCCCAGCGGTCCGTTCAACCTGCTCTCGTGGCTCAACGGGCAGGTGGGCAGGAGCACCACCCATGTGTGGGGCTATTTCGACGTCGATCTCAACTCGCCCGACAACACCTACTACCGACCCAATGACATCAACGGCAATCCGGGCAACATCACCTATGTGTTTGTGCCCAACGACACGCTGCCGCTGATCGAGATGACCGGGATTCTGGCGCCACTGCTCAATCCGATCCTGGACCCGATCCTGCGTCCGATCGTCGACGCGGGCTACAGCCGGCCAAACTGGCCCGTCGTGCCCGGCCCCGTCCAGGTGCCTGGCGCCGCGACGGTGAACGTGTCGGCCAGCCGCCGCGCGCCGTTGGCAGCCTCGGCGGTTCAGACATCGAGTGCATCCTCGGTGCCGCAGTCGGTCCGTGCCGTCGCCGCCCAACCGGCGCCGCAGATCCACAGCCGCCGCGGTGCCGCCGAACGCACGGCCGTCACAGCGAAGCGCGCCCCGTCCCCCGCTGCCAGCCGGCCTGCCGCCGGGCATCGCGCCCACAGCACCGACGACTCGGTGCGTCGCGCCAACGGCACCGCCTAGCTGCCAGCCACCACACCCCGGGCGACGCGTGGTGCCGCCGAATCGGACCGCGGGGGCGTCGTAGCCGGCAATCCCAGCGCGACGGTGAGCTCAAGGATCATCGTGGGGTCATTGAGGCGTTCGCCGTACAACTCGCGCAACTGGTCAAGTCGGCAGCAACGGCATCGCGCTGACCCTGGTGCAGCAGCCACGATCGCAACGTCTCGGCGAGTCGTTCCGCGGCGCCGGGGCGCAGCGTCGCCAGCGGAGCCAGCGCGCGGCGACGAAGATCGTCGGCGGCGTCCTGATCGGCCCCGAGGACCAACTCGACCAGATGCTCGTCGGTGTCGAGCGCATCGTCGCTATCGGCCACCAGCTGACGAGCCCGCACCGCACGCCCATACGAGGCTTGCACCACAAGCCAGGGGCGAGAAGGCCCGACGATCGCGTGCCGGCCTGCCAGCGTTGACAACAGGACTCCCCGCCGCGTGCCGTGCATATCGGGAACACAGATGACTGCCCACGTTTCCACCGATTCCGGGCCGGCCAGATCCACCGTGGACTGCAGGGACTGCGGGCTCACTATGGCTGTGATTCCACGGGTTTCGTCGGCGGGCAGCAACACGACCGTCAGGGTCTCAGGCACCGGCCAGCTCGCGCGCTCCGCGCTGGCCCGCACAATCTCGGGAGACTCCCCCGCCAACAACTGATTGGTCAACACATCGAGATAACGCTGCCGCACGCGGCCGGCGGTAGCCTGTTCATCGGTATGTCCCGACACGCTGGCGGCCGACAATTGATCGATGAAGGCGAACACCAACTCGGCGAACTGCGCGATAGTCGTGGCCGAAAGCCCCGCGCTGACGGCAGCCTCCGACAATTCGCGCCAGGCCACCCTCGCGCCCACCCGGTAGGCCGACAGCAGGGCATCGATGGGACGGCCACTGCGGGCCTCGCCGCGGCCCAGTTCGTAGGCGCCGTCGATTGCGGGTGACAACGGCGGCCCCGGATCGGAGTCCTGCGCGCGGGTGGCCAGACGAAGGAATGCTCCCAGCGCGGTCTGTACCGCGTTCTCGATGTTCTGTCCCATCCGCCCACTGAAGGGGTCGGTGTAGGCGGGCACCTCCGCGATCACCGCGGCCACCGTGCGCTCAGCCATCCGCGGCAGCACGGCTTCCAGGGAGTCGACGGTGTCGGCATCGAGCGCTAAACCGGTGAAACGGTCCGTGGAGTCCACAAAACTATTCCTTTCGAACAACTTCCTGCTGTTTTTCCACCCTACTTGGTCAAGCTTTTGTACGGAAGGGAAGCGGAAGGTGGAATCATGACAACAACTGCTCCGCGCCCCACCCTCGCCGGTGCGCTGCGCGGGCGGCTCCTGAAACTCGCCGAGCGCGCCACCACGCCACTCGTGCCCGCCGACTACCTCGACGTGATCGACCCACTGCGGTCCGGCGCGACCCTTCGCGGACGCATCGTCGCCATCCAGCCGGAAACCGCCGACGCCGCCACGGTCACCATCAAGCCCGGTCGGGATTGGCGCGGACATCTTCCGGGCCAATACGTCCGGATCGGAGTCGACGTGAACGGCGTGCGGCAATGGCGCACCTACTCACTCACCTCGCGGACCAACCGTCCGGACGGCCACGTCTCCATCACCGTGAAAGCAGTCCCCGGCGGCATCGTGAGCAATCACCTGGTGCGGCGCGCCACCGTCGGAACGGTGGTGCAGCTGGATCAAGCGGCCGGCGACTTCACGTTGGATACTCCGACGCCGGCCAAGATCCTGTTCGTGACCGCCGGCAGCGGTATCACCCCGGTGATGGGGATACTGCGGAACCTGCCGCCGAATAGCGCCACCGACATCGTCGTGGTGCATAGCGCCCCCGCACCTGAGGATGTCATCTTCGGCGAGGAACTGCGCGCACTGGCTGCACGCGGGCGCATCCGACTGGTGGAGATCCATTCCCGCACTTCCGGCCGCCTCGACGTGGCCGCCCTCGAGTGCGTCGTCGGCGACATCGCCGAGCGCCACACCTGGGCGTGCGGACCATCCGGGTTATTGGATGAAATCGAAACCCATTGGGCAGCAACCGGAATCATTGACACACTCCATACCGAACGGTTCCGCACCACCGTCATCGCCGCCGGCGAGGGCGGAATGGTGACCTTTTCCAGCACCGGCACCACCGTCAAAAGCACCGGAGCCGAAAGCCTGCTGGAGGCCGGCGAGGCCGCGGGAGTACTGATGCCGTCGGGGTGCCGGATGGGCATCTGCTTCGGCTGCGTCGCCCCGTTGCGCCAAGGCACCGTCCGCGATGTGCGCAACGGCGACATCACCACCGCCGCGCCGGGCGACGGCGTCGTCATCCAAACCTGTATCTCCGCTGCCGCCGGACCCTGCGACATCGAACTATGAACACCACCCAACTTCTGAACAACACAAGAGGACTACCGACATGACCACCATGCAACGCACCACCACCGACCCGACCGCTCACCTGAGCGCCGACGATATCGAAAACCTCGGCGCCGAACTCGACGCCATCCGTGCCGACGTCATCGCCAGTCGCGGGGAACGTGACGCCGCCTACATCCGCACCGTCATTGACGCCCAACGCAAACTCGAACTCGGCAGTCGCGGCATCCTGCTGTTCTCCCTATTCCCGCCCGCATGGCTGGTCGGCACCGTAGGACTGTCGATCTCCAAGATCGTCGAGAACATGGAAATCGGGCACAACGTGATGCATGGCCAGTGGGACTGGATGCGCGATCCCACGATCCACTCCACCTCCTGGGAGTGGGACAACGCCTCACCGGCGGATATGTGGAAGCACTCCCACAACGAGTTGCACCACACCTATACCAATGTCATCGGCAAGGACAACGACCTCGGCTACGGCATCATGCGCGTCGACGAGAACCAACGCTGGAAACCCCTCTACCTCGTGCAACCGCTGTCCAACGCGGTCAACGCATGCTTCTTCCAGTACGGAATCGCCGCCTACGACCTCGAGATCGGCAAGGTCCTCCAAGGCCGCGTCGACAAGGATGATTTCCGCGCCCGCGGCAAGAAGGTGCTGGCCAAGATCGGTCGGCACGCCACCCGCGACTACGTTCTGCATCCGCTGTTGTCGGGGCCGTCGGCGCTGACCACACTGACTGCCAACCTGACCGCCAACCTTGTCCGTAACCTCTGGACGCACTCGGTCATCATGTGCGGCCACTTCCCCGAAGGCGTGGAGACCTTCGAGAAGACCTCGATCGAGGGTGAGACCCGCGGCCAGTGGTATCTGCGCCAGATGCTCGGCTCAGCCAACATTTCCGGAAGCGCCGCAATGCATTTCATGACCGGGAACCTGTCATTCCAGATCGAGCATCACCTGTTTCCGGATCTGCCCAGCAACCGGTACCAGGAAATCGCGCCCAAGATTGCCGACATCTTCGAGCGGTACGGCCTCACCTATACGACCGGATCGCTACCCAAGCAGGTCGGCTCGGCGTGGAAGAAAATCGTTCGACTCTCGCTGCCGAATGACTTTCTCAAGCGGGCAATCAAACCCGCGCGGGAACGCGCGGAGTCCGCGGCGGCGTAAGGACTCCGTCACCACATCATGGTGCGGGCGTAGGCCGCTGGCAGATCCTGCGCACCGAGCAGACCCGGAGGCGCATCGCAGACGGCGGCAATCGCGTTGACGGCGCGTGCCGCGGTGGAGATGACGCCAGCCTGATTGTGGTCGATTCCGGCCAACCCCAGATGGGTGTTGATCTCGATGCCGGGATCGCCGCGCACCACCACCCGGTGCACGCCCGGTCGGCCGTCGGGCGGGTAAGGCCAGTCTGGTGCGGCAACGGCGGTGAGGCGGTTGACGTGCTCGACGGTGATCACCGGTTCGCCGTCGCGCATGCCGTCGACGGCGAACCGCACGGCGGCCACCCGGCCCGGATCGACCGTCATCATGGTGCAGTTGATCGTCTCCGGCGTCACCCAGTTCTCATGACTCACGCGAACATCGTCGAGGGTGACGCCCAGCATGTCGGCCAGCGATCGCACCTGCCCGCCCCACAGCGAGGCGAGCACCCCGGGGGCGAACATGATCGGGCTGTGATCAGGCGTCGTACCGAAACCGAAACTGACACCGGTGAATTCGGCATCGGGGTAACTGCCGTAATCGCAGATCTCCGAAACCGTGATGCCGGTGGCGCGCCCGGCCAGGGTCAGCGCGGTGTAGACCAAGGTGTCGCCCGAGAATCCGGGATCGACACCGTTGATGTAGAGCGATGCGCCGCCGTCGAAGCAGGCCTGCTGAAGCGGTCCGGTGATCCACTCGTCAGCATGATGCGGTGAGACCAGCCACACCATTGAGGTGCCCACGACATTAATTCCCGCTCGCAGGAATCTGGAGATCTCCTCGATGGCCTGCACCGGGCGCGTCTCGGCCTGCGAGGTGTAGAGCACGCAGTCCGGGCGCAGTGCGAGCAGTGCGTCGATGTCATCGGTCGCCACGATCCCGGTCGGCTCGTCAACGCCGCACAGTTGCGCGGCATCACGGCCGATCTTGTCCGCGCCGTGCGCGTGCAATCCGACGAGTCGCAGATCGGGGCGTTCGATGAGCATCCGCAGTGCGTGGCGGCCTACGTTGCCAGTGGAGAATTGAACGACTGATGTCATTTCACGACCGTAGTCGTCGCGGTGCCGGCTTCTCGGTGGACGCCGGGCAATCGCACCGCCTAGCCGCGGGCGCGCGCCACCACACCCTCGATCACGGCGACGATATCGTCGGGGCAATCCTCCTGCAGGAAGTGCGCACCGCTCAGGGTGACGTGCGGTTGGTCTTTCGCGCCGGGCACCAGTTTCTGGAATACCGCGTCCCCACCGCCGGTGATGGGGTCGGCATCGCTGAACGCGGTGACGAAGGGCTTGTCGAATTGGGTGAGCACCCCCCACGCGGCCTTGTTCTCTTCGACGGATCCGTGTTCGGGCGTGATCGGGACCAGTGTCGGGAACTGGCAGGCGCCGCCCTTGTAACTCGCGTCGGGGAACGGCGCGTCGTAGGCCGCCACCTCATCGGCGCTCAGTTCACGAGCGGTGCCCCCATTGACGATTAAACCGACCGGCAGGTCCGGTGTGCTCTGGCTGAACGCCAGCCATTGCCCGAACCCCTCGGAGAATGCGGTACCGATCGGCAGTCCGGTGTTGGCGACAACCACGCCCGCGAAACGCTCCGGGAACGCCGCCACCAGTCGCAAGCCCAGCAGCCCACCCCAGTCCTGGCAGAACAACGTCACGTTGTGCAGATCCACGTCTGTGAACCACTGGCTCAGCCAGGCAACATGGCGTTCGTAGGTGTAGTCGTTGCGGTCGGCCGGCTTATCGGAGCGGCCGAAACCGATGAGATCGGGAGCAAGCACCCGATGGCCTGAGGCCACGAGTGCCGGGATGATGTGCCGGTACAGATATGACCAACTGGGCTCACCGTGCAACAGCAACACCGTTGCGCCGTCCCGTGGGCCCTCGTCGACGTACGCCATCCGCAGCGCCTGTCCGGTGGCGGTATCGGTGATGTCGGCGTAGTGCGGCGAGAAGGGCCAACCGGCCAGGTTCTCGAAGCGACTATCGGGCGTGCGCAGAACCTGCATGGTGTTCTCTCCCAAGCTGAGATTTCGGTTGATTCTTCGGCAGTTTGATAGCAACTGCTACCCTTTGTCAACCCGCTGCCGTGGAGGTGATTCAGATGGGCCGACCAGCCAAGACTACGGACTCCGACGTCCTCGACATCACCTACATGCTGGCCTGGCAGCGCGGCTGCGATGACGTCACCATCCGGGACCTCGAAACCGCACTTGACCTTCGCGCACCGTCGATCTACCGCCGTTTCCATTCGCGCGACGAACTCCTCGCCGCGGCCATCGACCGCTACGTCGACCGCGTGGTGGGCGGTCGGGTTCGCCGGTATCTCGAGGGCACCGACGATCCACTCGGGGGCATCCGCGGGTTCTTTCTCAGTGCTGTCGATTCGACCGCCCAACCACGAAAGCCGCGCGGGTGCCTCGTCGCCACCACCAGCCAGCAGTCGTCGTACGCGGTGCCGGCAATTCGCGACGCGGTAGACCGAGGTGTGGCCAAGGTCGAGGAAGCCCTGCGCGCGGCACTCGAGGGGGCGACGGCCCGTGGGTATCACTTCGCCTCGCCGGCGCATGACGTCGCACAGGCACTACTGCAGAGTTTCCTCGGTGTGCTGATGCTGGCGCGCTGTGACCACGATCATCTCGAACCGAGCGTGAGCATCATGCTCGATGCGTTTCTCGGACCCGTACCCCTCAAGGAGATATGACCCATGACGTCGCAACCCGTGCACTTCATCGCCCACCTGACCATCAACGACAAGGGCCGGTACCGCGACTACGTGAAGGGTTTTTTCCCATTGCTCGCCGAGCACGGCGGACGCTTCCTCTCCTATGACGACGAGGTGCTCCTGCTGGAGGGGGAACGCGACGGCGGCCGCACCGTGCTGATCGAATTCGACAGCGAAGAGCAGTTGCTCACCTGGTGGAACAGCGATGCCTACCGCGCACTCGCGGAGGTCCGTCAGGCGTCGTGCACAACGCACTCAGTCATCGTGGTGCACCCGACTCCGGCGTAAGTTGCCGTTTGGCACATGCGGGGTCGAACGGCCTTGTTATCGTGGGATCTCCGGTCCCACGTGACAGACGGCAGCGAGGCGCCATGGCCAGGTCCATTCCGTACTTCCGCGTGGTTGTGGTGGCACTGGGATCGGCGGGTCTGCTGGCGTTCCTGCTTAATCTCACCCTGCGGGACTGGGTTGCGGCGTTGCACTTGGCGATCGTCCTGACCTTCACGTTCATCACACTCGCGCTCGCTATGCGGGCTCTGGTGGTGGCCGTCATCGCATGGATACGCCGCAGGGGTGACGATCCCCCCGGTTATCAGAGAGATTTCGATCTCGTGGCCTGAACCGGCCGGTCACCCCTGGCGGGTAACCGCGTGCTCCTCGCCCATGTTGACCGAGAGTGGGCGGCGGAAGAACCGGGTGATGAATAACAGAACGCCGATTCCGATGAGGAACCAGATCGCGCCGTATCTGGTCGACTCCGCCGACAGGTGCACCCACAGCAGCACCGTCAGCAGGACCCCGATGACCGGTAGGACGATGTTGCGCACGATCTGGCCGGGTCCGTTGATCTCGCGGCGACGGTAGGCGAAGTAGACGATCACCGTCAGGTTGACGAAGGTGAAGGCAATCAGGGCGCCGAAGTTGATCAGCGACGCCACGAAGTCGAGGTTGAACGCAATCGCCAGCAACGACACGACACCTACGAAGACGACGGCATAGGCGGGGGTCTGAAAGCTCGGATGCAGATATCCGAAGAAGCGTCCGATCGGACCCCGGCCATTTCGTCCCATCACGAAGAGCAGACGCGACACCGATGCGTGCGAAGCGAGGCTGGACGCCACGGTGGCGGCGAACGCCGCCGATACCAGCAGGATCTTGAACAGGTTCCCGCCGACCAGGAAGGCGATCTCCGGTAGTGAGCTGTTCTGCAGGGACTCCTCGCTGAAGCCGTCAACGTCTGGGAACAGCGACTGGGTGAACCACGCCGAGACTAAGAAGATCGCACCACCGATGAGCAGTGCCAGCACGATCGCCTTCGGCACGATGGCGGCATCCTTGGCCTCCTCGGTGTACATCGTGATCGCGTCGAAGCCGATGAACGAGAACGCGACGATGGTGGCTCCGGTGATCACCAGGGTGGGGTGGACACCCTCATGCCACGCCGGCTGCGACGAGAAGATGGTCCCGTTGCCCATTCCGTCCATCAACGACTTCGCCGCAAGGATCAGGAACACGCCGATGAGAACCACCTCGAACACGACCAGCAGCATGTTGATCCGCGAGGTGTTGGTCATGCTGAACAGGCACATCCCGGTGATGGCGGCGACGTAGACGACGACCCAAATCCATTGCGGCACATCGGGGAAGAACGAGTACAGGTAGCTACGGATGATCAGCGCGTTGACCAGGGGCAGCAGCAGATAGTCCAGCAGCGCCGCCCAGCCGATCAGAAAACCAAGATTGGGGCTCATGGTCTCCGAGGTGTAGGTGTAGGCCGACCCCGCAGAGGGAAAGACCCGCGTCATCCGGCCGTAGCTGATGGCGGTGAACACCATGACCACCAGGGCCAGCAGGTAGGCGGTCGGAACCACATGGCCGGTCTCCTGCGACACGATCCCGAAGGTGTCGAACACCACGGTCGGCGTCATGTAGCCCAGGCCGAGGCCCACGATCGCCCACAGTCCCAGGGTCCGGGCGAGTTGAGGGGTTCCCGTCGACCTGCTGGAGACCTCGGTCATCGTCGTCCCGCCTTCATCGCAGCCGCTCCGAAAATCGCTGACACTTTGCGTACCACACCGGGCGGCGGACTTGGCGCCGTTTGGGGCACTCCCTGGGGGTGACTTGCCTGTTTGCCGGAGCGAAAGCCGATGGCCTGTTAGCTTGGAGCCATGCGGTACGTCGTCGGCTACGGGCCGCGTCAGCGCGGTATTGACGGGGTGAATCTGGCTGCCACCCTTGCCTGTTCGTCGGGGGCCACCCTTGATCTGGTCGCGGTGCTGCCCAGCGACGCCCCGACCTTTCACATGTACTCCCCGGATCACGCGTTCAATGCCGAACTCGAGGCGCAGGGCCACGAATGGCTCCAGGACGGACTGTCCCGGGTGCCCGGAGGTGTGCCGGCCGAAGCCCACGTGCGACGCGCGGAGTCGATCACCCACGGCCTGCTGGACGCGACGGCCGACCCCGAACGCGGTGCTGCCGCAATGATCGTCGTCGGCACCCGCCATCGTGTCCGGGCCAAGCGTTTCGGCGTGGGCAGCCTCGCCGATACCCTGCTGCACTCCTCGCCGGTGCCGGTTGCCTTGGCGCCCAGGCATTACCAATTCCATCCCGGCGTCTCCCGGATCACCTGTGCCACGGGCATGTCCCCCGG